>NZ_CP066357.1:0-300000 GCF_023278185.1 Bradyrhizobium elkanii USDA 76
ACCGGATCATCATGCGCGAATTGTTTAACAAGGACTACGCTGGTGCATTTGGTAATGCGCAGGCAATTCTCAAAACTGCTCTGCGGTTGCGGGGTGTCCCTGCTGGGTACGTTCGCAGGCCCCTTCTTGATCTCGCTGCCGAGGAGGTTCGACGCGTCGCGGACACGCTCCAGCGCCTCGGGATTGAGGTTGTGAACGAAGATGCCTGAAACAGTCGATTGCCTAGTGGTCGGCGGCGGCTTGCTAGGCTCGGCACTGGCGTATTACTTGGTGTGTTCGGGGAGCACCGCGTGTCTTGTTGAGAAAGACCAACTGAATCAGCACGCCTCCGGGCGAAATGCGGGCAGCCTCCATTTCCAGCTCGAATATCGAATGATTGAGCACGGACTGGATGCAGCGAAGAAGGCGGCTGAGGCCCTGCCACTACATCTCGATGCCGCGCGGGAGTGGAGCCTGCTGAGCACTAGAATAGGTGAGAATGTTGGCGTCTTGCAGAGTGGCGGAATGATGCTTGCGGAAACGAGCGAGCAGGCGCTACTCCTGGAGAGAAAAACCGAACTCGAGCGCAGTTATGGGCTGGAGAATCGAATGCTTTCGAGCGATGAGATTCACCAGAGAGCACCTTATCTCAGCTCGGCAATTGTTGCAGCGGCGCTTTGCCCTCTAGAGGGTAAGGCGAATCCGCGCGGCGCCACTTTGGCATTTGCCAAAGTTGCTGAGGAGTTTGGAGCACGGATCCGGGCGGGTATAGCCGTGACCGGCGTGAAACAACAACGGGGCCGCTGGAGGACAACCCTTTCCGACGGGAGCGAAATTTTAGCGCGTAAGGTCGCCATTGCTGCAGGTCCCTGGTCGGCTCGCATCGCCGCTATGGCAGGGATTGCCCTTCCAGTCGTGCCGATCGGATTGATGATGGCGGCAACGGTCCAAGTGGCGCCATTTATCAAGCATCTCATCCAACATGCAGGACGGCGTCTATCATTGAATCAATCGGCCGAGGGTACCATTCTGGTAGGTGGGGATGGCCCGCACGCCTGCATGAGACAGGCGGAGTTTATGATCTGGATCTGCCGCCCGAAATCTTGCCTTCATCGATTCAGGGCAATTTGCGCGCCGCCGTTTCGGTGGTGCCGAGGATTGGTGAGATCCCGGTCCTTCGCATATGGAGTGGTGCAACCTTGCTCGTTGCCGATCAATTGCCTCTTGTCGGAGCCTTGCCGCGCCGCTCGGATCTCTTCATTGCAACAGGAGGATCCGCGTTCACGCTCGGGCCCACCTACGCGGGTACTTGCAAGCATGATCTTGGAGAAGCCTGTTGATCTCGATGTGTCGCGCTTCGATCCCGGCCGCTTCGTGAGTCTAAATAATGCTTAATGGGCATTACCTCCCGGGTTCACGCGGTTCGGAAATAGAACTATCCGTGAATGGCAATTCCGTCGTTTGCCACCGCGGTGATACTTTGCTTGCCGCCCTCCTTGCGTCCGGCCTGCGATCCTTTCGTCGGTCGATCGTTAGCAATGAGCCGCGTGCGCCATGCTGCAATACGGGGGTCTGTTTCGACTGCATGGTTACTGTGAATGGGACGTCATACATAAGGGCATGCATGATTGATGCCGAGCCCGGGATGGCCGTCGAGACCGGAGACAAGACTGATGGCTGATCTCAAGTGTTTTGACGTGGCCATCATTGGTGCAGGTCCGGCCGGTATGTCCGCAGCGCTTGAATGTTGTCGAAACCTATCCGTCGTTGTTTTCGATGAGCAAGGACGGGCAGGGGGCAGATATTTCGACAGCCGCCGCCGCACCCCTCCGTCCAAGTGAACTCTCCCGCTTGCCGTCTCTATCCCTTTGGCGATGTATTAGTGAGAAAGGCGGAGGCCGAGTCGCGCATAGACTGGCGATTCAGACAGACAGTTTGGGGCATATTTCCCGATGAGGATCGAATCCGCGTTGTACAAACAAAACAACCGTCTTGGCGAGGAAGACGTTGGTGGCCACCGGCGCCTATGAAATGCCAGTAGCTTTCCCGGGATGGACGCTTCCTGGCGTAATGGGGGTGGGAGCGATCCAGACGCTGCTCAGGAGCCAAAATGTCTTGCTTGGGCGGCGGTTCGTATTGGCGGGATCACACCCGCTTCTTATTCTCGTTGCCGATATGCTTCTCGCGGCCGGTGCGGAGATACAGGAAGTTGCAATCGCGAGGTCGCGCCCTCGTTTTCGAGAGATCTTGGATGGATTGCTCGCCGTTCCTGGGAATATTCCAATTTTTAAAGAGACTGCTAGCTCTCTTTACAAACTCACAAAAGCGCGTGTGTCGATTCGGTTCGGGAGGATTATGGTCGAAGCTCGCGGTAACGAGGAGGGACTGACTCACGTTACGTTGTCAGATTGTGATCGCGATTGGATTCCGAGCGGAGCGCACCGTGTGTTTGAAACGGATATTCTCGGGACGGGCTTCGGATTGCTTCCGTCCACTGAGCTTTGCCGCCAGATAGGTTGTGCAACACAATGGGATAGCCGAAATGGCGGCTGGATAGTGAAGCATGATGGATTTCAGCGTACCACTGTGAGAAACGTCTACGTGGCGGGAGAACCAGCGGGCATCCGCGGCGCTGCGAGCGCTCGTACTGAAGGCGAACTCGCGGGCTAATGATTGTGCAAGACTTGATCCCGCAGCGGCGAGATGATCGATTGATCCGCCGTAACCTGTCGCAGACGAAGCGTAATCGGAAATTCTCGGATCGAGTCGCGAAATTTTTTCAACCTAACATGAGAGCGCTGTCTGATCTGGCAAGCGATGGAACTGTGATCTGTCGATGCGAGGATGTGAAACGTTCTGCAGTCACGAAGTTTCTAGAGAGAAATAGCCACACGACCTCGATCAACAGTGTTAAGCTAGCCTGCCGTACTGGTATGGGCTTTTGTCAAGGACGATATTGTCATCACACACTTGCGCAAATCCTGTCCAATGCCACAAGTCAGCCCGTTGAGCGGTGCGGAGAGTTTACGGCTCGGGTGCCGATCAAGCCAATTTCGGCCAGAGATTTATCAGATGTTTAGCAGATGCCTTTTCTGTTACGAGGCCGGCCCGACTGGCTATGGCCTTTATCGCCTGATCCGGTTCCTCGGCCGTGAACGCACGGTGGTGGCAACATATGGGTTCCCGATGAAGGCCCGAGGCGATGCGCGATCTCGTTCGCGCCCGAGCGGCAGCGGTTGAAGCGCTGCGGGTCCCATCGGCAACAGGTGGTTACATGCCCAGCACGGCCGCACCTATCCCCGCAAGAAGGGCTGGAGTTATCTGCGCTGGTTTCAGAAACAGAAGTGACCTGCTCCCCTGAAACGCCCTCGGTTTTGAGTTAGGGTTCTGTCCTCCACCGAGAAGACAGGCGATGCGTAAAGGCAGGTTCACAGAAGATCATCGGGGTCTTGAAGGAACACGCCGCCGGGATGTCGGCGAGCGATCTCTGCCGTAAGCACGACATCAGCGATGACGTTCTACAAGTGGCGGTCGCGCTATGGCGAGCTATGGCGGAATCTGGGTGATGACGGTGTGAGGAAGGCGGCGTATCGAGGCGGGTGACGAGCCTGCCAGAACCTCTCGAGGAGAGCGATACGCCATGACCGAGACTACCAATGTTCTTGCTTTCCGTCAGCCGTCCGCGGTTGATGGTAAGCGACGTTCGCGTCCCATTCGCAAAGGTTTGGCGTGGGGATTGCAGTCTGTTGATCAACGTGTTTGCAAATCGTTGGCGGGGGTATGGAGGCGGCAACGACGGAGAATTACGAGGTGCGGCCGAACGACCAGGGCAGGAGCTCGTCGATCCGGGACTGCGGGTGACCGGTTGCGATCGCTTTGAGCGTCGCTTTCATCCAGACGTAGGGCTCCACGCTGTTGATTTTGCAGGTGGCGATGAGCGAAGCTATGCGCGCCCATGAACGACCACCTTCGTCGTGACCAGCAAATAAACTATTTTTACGCGTCAGAGTCAGCGGCCTGATTTGATTTTCGACGGGATTGGTGTCCATCTCAACGCAACCATCGTCGAGAAACAAGGTGAGGCCATCCCAATGGTTCAGGAGATAGGCGATCGCCTTGCCCATCTCGCTGCCCGGCGACAGGCGAGCGGCTTGCTCGCGCAGAAACCTCTCGAGTTCAGCGACGAGCGGCCGTGATCGCTCGTTACGGGTCGTTTGCCGAGCCGGGGCGTCGGCGCCACGGATCTCCTTCTCGATCGCATAGAGTGCGGCGATGCGCGCGAGGACGGCTTCGGCGATGGGTGAGCCGGCTTTCGGAGTCGCTGCGATGATCTTGCGCCTTGAGTGGGACCAACATGCGGCCAGCGCAGCGGCACGCCGCCTTTGCGCTTGGGCCGTGCGAGCCGATGATAGCCCTGGTATCGTCGACCTGAAGGATGCCGTCGAAGCCCTCGAGGATGCGCTCAGCATGGTCACCACCGCGTCCTGGCGCGTAGTGGTAGACCACGATTGGTGGATCAGCGCCGCCGTGGCCGCGATCGTCGCGCAGGGACAGCCCACAGATAGCCGGTCTTCGTTCGGCCCCGGCCCGGATCGAGCACAGGCGCCCTGGTCTCGTCTATGAACAAGCGGCCCGATTGCTTCATCACGACGCTCATGCGCTCGACCAGCGGCGCGAGGTGGAAGGCGACCGTTCCCATCCAGTCTGCCAGAACGGCGCGATCGATGAAGATGCCATGCCGAGCCAGAACCTGCGACTGACGATAGAGTGGCATGTGCTCGCTGAACTTGGCGACCGCCACCTGCGCCAGCAGCGCCTCGGTGGGATGCCACCCTCCACGAGATGGGCGGGCGCCGGCGCCTGAGCAACACCGGTGCAGCCCTTTGCGCAGGCGTAGCGCGGTCGCACCGTCTCGATCACACGATACTGGGCGGCCATGACATCGAGACGGCGGGAGCGATCCTCGCCGATCTGGACCATCCGGCCGCAGCCGCAGGGACACTCGAGGTTCTCGGGTTCGATCACCTGCTCGATGCGCGGCAGGTGCGCGGGAAAGGCACGGGCAGCGCGCCTGGTCCGGCGGCTGGACGGCGCCGTGCCGGCGCGGCGCGCACGATCGTCCTGGCGTTCCTGGACTTCGGCGATGGCAATCTCGATGTCCTCGAGAACCAGTTGCATCTGATCGGGATTGAACTTCTCCGAGCGTTTACCGAAACGTGCGCGCTCGTACTCCTTCACGAGCAGTTCGAGGCGTTCGACGCTCTCTTTGGACGCAGCCAGTTCACTCTCGACATGAAGGCGCGCCGAGCATTCATCGTCTGCGCGACGACGCTCGGCTTCAATCATCGCTTCCTGCGCGCGGAAGAGCGCGCGCAAATCGGCGGGCAGCGCTGCAAGACGGGCGGGATCAATGGGGGACGGCGGCACATCCGCAAGCTATCATCCCAAAGCCCCGCGCGAAACAGGTTGTCGGGTCTGAGTCAGTTCGCCGCAGCTGGCGTCGCGACAATCCGTTCGCCCACTCGCTTCCAGTTCAGCCCTTCAAACAGCGCTTCGAACTGCACGCGCGTCAGATGCATGACGCCGTCGCTGATCTGCGGCCACTCGAAACGACCATCGCGGCCAAGGCGCTTGTAGACCAAAACGAGGCCCGTGCCGTCCCATAGCAAAATCTTCAGCCGGTCGGCGCGCTTCGAACGACAAACCACGATCAGGCCCGAATGCGGATCGAGCCCAAGCGTGTTTTGCACAAGACCGGCCAGCGCGTCGTGCCCGCACCGGAAGTCAACAGGACGCACAGCAAGCACAATCCGCAGTCCCTGCGCCGGAATGATCATGCGCCGCGCTCGATCGCAGTCACGATCTCCGCGATCCGCACCGCCGACACGTCCGCATCCAGGCGGACCGAAACCTTGCCAATCGTAATCTCGACGGGCCCCTCGCTCTTGCCTGACGCCACTGGATCGCTCAGCTCGATCGACACGAAATCCGCCGCGTCGTCCGTGACCAATGCGAGCCGGCCAGCACGCGCCAATCTGCGCCACGTCGTCAACTGCTGGGCCTTCACACCATAACGCCGTGCGACATCACATACCCGGGCGTCGGGCTTCATGCTCTCGAAAACAGCGCGCCCCTTGATCTCCGCAGACCATAACCGGCCTCCAGAACGCGTCCGGCGCGTAAGCTTCCCCACAAAGCCATCAGCTTCGGCTTCCTCCCCCGATTGTTCCATCGCCTTCAGTCTCCTCTCGGCTCTCTGACAAGCCAAGGGATCGCAGAGCGAAAGCCGAAGCGAAACCAGTCAATCAAATGGGAGAAAAGCTCCGCTTACGACGTTGACGTTCCATTCGACACCTCCGGGCTCAATGAGCCTACTACAGGTGTCCACTCATTCGGAGGAGGTCACAGCAAATTCTGCAACTCTAGCTGACCCCTGTTTGCGTCTGCCACAAGCGAAGGTAAGCGGCTTCACCCAGCAGATCAGTATGCCTGCCTTCAGCAACGATCCGCCCCTTGTGTAACATGACAAGCTTCTCGGCAGTGCGGATGGTGCTGGGTCGGTGAGAGATGACCACGATGGTCTTGCCGGCGCCACGCAAATCATCAAGGAGCTGGTGAATGGTGGCTTCGGCAAACGGAGTCCAGAGAAGAGGTAGGCTCGTCAGGATCAGGATGTCCGGATCCCGATACAGAGCTCGGGCCAACGAAAGGCGCTGCTTTTCGCCGCCAGAGAGCCGTACGCCGTTTTCGCCTAGATAGGCCTGGAAGCCTCCCGGCCAATTCTCGATCGCCTCCCGCAGCCCAGTTTGATCGCAGACCTTCATGATCCTGTCGATCTCCGGTTCGAACTCGCCGAGCGCGATGTTCTCGATCAGCGAGCCTGAGAATACGTCCGTCGACTGCGGTACCGAAGCAATAACCCTACGCAAGGATACGGTCGAGAAGTCTTTAAGTCATAGGGACCGATCCGAATGCGGCCGCTTTCGAGCGGGTAGACGTTCTGCAGCAGCGCCGCAAGGGAGCTCTTGCCTGAGCCGCTTTCTCCCACCACGGCCGTCATTTCACCTCGACGAAAGGTGAGGTTAAGATCTTCAAAGAGCTTCGGCTGCGAGCCATGGCGGAAGGTGACGTTCTCCAGGCGGATATCACCAAAGCTCGGATTTGGTGGCATCAATACCGCCGGCTGCGTGCCGGCTCAAGGTCGAAAATCTCGAACAGGCGATCCGCCGCGATAAACGCGTCCTGAACGATTCTGTTGGTTTGGATCAGGTTGGCGACAGGCCGGGTGATATAGCCGAGCAGTGCGTAGCAGGAAAGTAACTCACCCGGAGTCACGGCCTGATCCATAGCAAGCGTCGCGCCAAACCACATTAGCAGGATTGTGAAGAGAGTTGAGAGAAAGGTAGAAGCATTGTCTCCGACGATCGAGATGAGGCCGGAGCTGTAGACCGATTGCAGGGTCTTGACAAAGCGAGTTTCCATCTTAAGGCAAGCGAAGCTCTCCACGCCGAAAGTCTTGACCGTGGAAAACAGCTCCGAGTGATTCAACCAATTGCGCCTCCAGTTCGGCGGCATTCTCCATGATCGCGCGCTGGCGCTTCCTATTGAGTCGGTTAACGGTCCAATAGACTAAGACATATAGTGGGATGGAGATAGCCACGACCAAGGCGATCTTCCACGAGTAGATGAACATCAGGCCGAACGAGAACAGTATGACCAGCATGTTGACGAACATGGTGATCGAGACGTCGTTCAGAAAGCTCCTGATTTTCACCGCATCATTCATCCGGGAGACGATTTCTCCCATGCGCATGCTGTCGAAGAATTTTTGTGGTAGGCTTAGGATGTGATTGTAGTAGCCGAGGATCAAGCAGACATCGATCTTCTGACCTGTTTGCAGGACTAGCCGGTTTCTGAGCAGGTTGATTACGATCTGCGGCACCAGGATCAGCAGCATCACGACGCTCATGAGATTGAGCAAATTGCGGTTGCCCGCTGTGATCACGTGGTCGACGATCTTCTGGACGTAAATGGCTGTCGACAGCCCCAGGAGGGTGGTTACCAGTGCGCCGACGAGAGCCTGCGTTAGCGCCGCTTTGTGCGATGCAAGCAGCCGGGCGAAGCGGAGAAGAGGTGAGGTGGTCTCATCGCGGCGCTTGAAGGTGTCGGCCGGAACCAGGAGCACCAGGACGCCAGTCCATTGCCTCTTGAATTCTTCATGCGATAGCTTGCGGATTTCGCCGTACGCGGGGTCCATGACGGTGACCCACCTCGTGTCGATCGCCTGGATCACTACGAAGTGGTGCAAGACATCCTTGATGATCACATGCGCGATGGCCGGCTTGGGGATCTTGTACAAGCTGTCGAAGCCGCCCTTGACGCCCTTGGCAATGAACCCCAGCTGATGAGCCGCTAGCAGAAGACCCGACACGGTGGTGCCCGATTGGTCCGTCGACGCATACTGGCGAATGCGCGACAATGGCAACTTGTAACCGTAGAAGGCTCCAACGGAAGCGAGGCTGGCAGCCCCACAATCCGTGATGTCGCGCTGCTTGACTTTGATGATTTGACCCAACATGGCGGCTCACCGGCTTCTTGGAATGGATAATTAACGAGCCGCTAGGACCGGGTTGAGCCAATCGTCAATCTCATTGTAGAGAAGTTGCAGCAGAGTGCGCTCCGCCACGAGAAAACGGGCTCTCACCGTCATGCCTTTCTTCAGATGACCAATGATGCCATTTGTGAGCTCGAGGTAACTGCGAGAAAGCGCGCAGCGAACCTTGAAGACCGGGCTCTTCTCCTGCAGGGTAAAGTCCTGCGCGACGTCTAGCACTGTCGCGTCAATCATCCCCATTGATTGTAGTTGAAGGCATCGACCTGGAGCCTCACCGCCTGGCCAGGCTGCACGAAGCCGATGTCTTTGGGCGAAACGTAGATATCCGCCACCAGTTCGCCGTCGGGCGAGACCCAACCGACAGTTTGCCCCGCCTGGACGTAGCTGCCTGGGGTGACGCCGTTGAATTGCTCGAGTGCGCCGGACACGGGAGCGCGAATCTGGGTCAAGTCGCGTTCGTTCTCAAGTTGGTGCAAGCTGGCGGTGAGTTCCTGAAGGCGGAGGTTTGTATCGAAGAGCTGCTGATTCCATTCGGCGGATTTGCTCCGGACGAGGATCTCGCCCTTCACCTCGAGGCTCTGCAACGCGAAAGCCTTTTCTTCAACCGCCTTGGTGGGCGCTGCAGCAACCGCGACGAGTCGCTGAGCGCGCTCGAGTTCTGCCGCGGCGTTGCTGCGGGCATATTGGTTCTCCCGCAACAGGTTGAGAAAATGCAGGCGCTCGGCCGTGGCGAACTCCGAGCGGAGGCGGACTGGGGCGTCGGACTGTGCGCCGGAAGAGATCAGGGCCTGGAGGTCGCTGGCACGATCGCGCTTCAGACGGATTTCGCCTGTAAGCGCACCGATCTTTTCCTTAATGACCACATCGTCGAGAGCTAGGATCTCTCGTCCTTGTGCAACGAGATCGTTCTCGACGGCAAGAACACGAGAAATTCGTCCGGAGACGGGTGCTATCAGAGGAGTTTTCTCGATTGTGGGACGAATGGTACCGGCACTTTGAGCAGACAGCGTCACGGTGATGACTGGCAGCGACACAAACGTCGCAACGACAGACAACACAATTATCTTGTAGATCGCCAAAGATCGTCCTGATTCTCGCGATAGGATGCTCTCTGCAGTGTAGCAGACCGTCTCCGGAGGCAGCATTACATCAGCCATAGCAGCCCTGTCACGGATTACGACGATTGGCAGTGCCAAACGACTCATCAGGATTGAGCGACGCACGGGGAAGGTGCGCCAGCTATTGTCCTTCACACCTAAGGGTAGCCAACTAACGTATCGACTTTCATTGTTATCTCCTTGTCAGATGTGGAACACTCGCTGGTGCTGCTCGGCCAATTTCGTTGATTACCCGAAAAGAGGTGTGGAGCGATCATGCGATTGCTCCACAACAAATCCAGAGCAGCCGCTTTGTATTTGATTTGCATTCGATCCTGCCACTCAGCTGAGAGCCCCCGCACGCCGGTGAAGTCTTATCGTTGCGCCCGCGACAGAGCCGTTGAACGGAATTTCTCAAACGTTCAACCGCGGCGCGCCCAAAGACCTTTCGTCCGGCGCGAAACTTTCGCGGGGCGGCATGAAGAAGAGCCTGCCTGGCGCCGCAGGCAGGCTGCAGACACTTTTGCAATTAAGGGCTAGGCTCCTCAGGGCAAGGAATTGGAATGATGCTGCAACCACCGCCCTCAATGGGACGAACCTCCCAACCGCAACCGCGCCACGTCCGAGCGATACCTTCCTTCCCGCAGTTGCCCATGCTTCTTCAGGAGTCAATTCCGGAAGCTGACATATAGCTTCTCATGTTGTTTCCTTTTCAATAGCCGTGAGTGTGGTCGACCAGCAACTGCTGCCGACCCCGTAGCAACTTCAAGTCTCGTGCCAACTGCTCAGGAACGGCAGAAAACGCTCTCCTTGCTTTTATGATGCTAAACAGCAAATGTGCGGCAGACCGCCCGAACATCATTGTGGTTGCAAATGCGACAAATCGAACAGGGCGAACACGGCATGCTTCAGGAAGCCTTCGAGCTATCCGCCAGCTCACGTCGCTACCACCGCCCAACCTGGGCAAATCCAACAGCCGGGGCGAACTCAGGACTTGATAACACTTAGGGGCAAAAGGTCATGCCCCCTCAGCGTCACGAGCAATTGCCCCTTCTTGGATAGCTGAGGAGAGAGCGAATGAACGAGGAACGAATCACGGAAGGCTCCTCGTGGATTGATCCACGGGGGGCAGGTGATGAAGACGCCGGATGACGTGGCGGACGTGTTGCGCCTGAGGGCGTGCGGCTGGCTCTGAAGCGGATTCCGCGGCAGCTGGGCTGCAGCCATCTCGGTGAAAGACTACGTGGTGGCGGGCGGGGTGAAACGTTCAAGTCGCCTGAACGCCCCGAAACGACTCCATGGCCTTCAGGGTTGGCTGCGCGAGAGGTTCATTCGGCATCGCGGCAATGCGGATGTCGCCGCGGCCCCACTAGGTCGCTTTCGGTATCATCAAAGAAGCAGCGGGGCGAGCTGAGCGATCAAATCCAAATCGCTTGGCAGGCTTGGGCAAAGAACGGCGCAGAGTGCGACGCGTCGGGGCGCATAAAAGCGATTGTTCGCGTCGGTTTGCATACGTCCAGAGTGTGTTTCAGCTGCATGGCGTTGATGGGAACGAGCAGCCGGTTTTGCGGCTTAAATTGAGCCGCGGGCTGGTTTAGAAGTTCTTCAAGCGCTGCCGCGTGCGCTTGTGGCTCTGGAGGCCTGCGGGCATCGCATTGTTAGGCGTGGGAATTGCAATCAAACCGGCATGAAGTGGCGATGATGCCGATCGCAATATATTTGCGTGCGGCAAGCCGGCCGAAACTGCGTAAGAACTTTGTGCCCATCAAAAGTCCCGAGCAAGGGCGCACAAATGTTGGAGCGTGTGCGCAACCAGTTCATCGGCAGGCGGACCCGGTTTGCCAATTCAATCCGCGGCTACGCCGCGGAATACGGCTTTGCCGCGCCTAAGGGGCTTTCGCGGTTGCTGATCGACATTCAGGCCGACGCAAAGTCTCCGACTTTACAAAGCAGCTGGGTGGACGCTCTGGCAGCAGAACTGGCGCACGTCGAGGACCAGATCGCAAAGGTCGGCAAGTAGCTCATGCAACTCCGCCGGAGTAAAGAGATGAGTGAACGGCTGCCGGCTATCTCGGGGGTCGATTCGATCGTTGCGAGCTGCTGTCGATCAAGGTCGTGGATGCGCGCGGGTTCAAGTCGGCAAGAAACTTTGCGGCATGGCTCTGCCTGAAACTAAAGAACCGCTCGACGGCCGGAAAGAACAGGCTTGGCCTGACTACACGCGCCGGCGACAGCATCAAGAAGTGGCTCGAGCGGAAGATGAATTAGGGACGGCGAGGGAAAGCCGACATCGGAATGCGCGTCGGCACAACGAAAGGGAATGCTGGATACGCGCCGCGACATGAATGTCCAGCAGACGACGTTGGCACGAAGAGACCGCCGCGCTTTTCACATACGCTCCGGCAAAAAAGGCCTGTTTGGCGCCTCTATCGCCACTCCGCTGCGTGGCACGCGATTTGAATTCTCTGCGTTGCGGCAGCGGCAGCTGACGCCTTGTAGGAAAGGAAACAACTATGGATATCTCAGATTATGGCGTAACCGAACTGACTTTCGAAGATGCGTGCGCCGCTGTCGGCGGTCAGCCTTGGTGTGTTTGGAACCCGGATGAGCAGAAATGGTCCTGCCCCCCCCTGAGCTCTCACGAGGAGCTCTTGTAAAGGCATTTTGTAGCCGGTCCGCGGCGCAGCCACGGACCGGCTTACCCCAGAACTCCTTTCGCGTGTCCGTAAGGACGCAGCCCTGGAAGGATTTCTGGTTCATCGTAGCCACCAGCAGCGAAGATGAAACAGAAATCCGGACCGGGCAAAGCGTCGGCAGACCAAGTGCGAAAGGACATTCGGCGCCAGAACCGCCGGCAGTATTCGGCGGAAGAGAAGATCCGCATCGTGCTGGAAGGATTGCGCGGCGAGGAGAACATCTCCGAGCTTTGTCGCCGAGAAGGCATTGCCGCCTCGATGTGTACTACGGCTGGTCCAAGGAGTTCTCGAGGCCGGCAAGCGCCGCCTGGCCGGCGACACGGCACGAGCTACGACCTCCGGCGAGGTGAAGGACCTCCGCCGGGAGGCCGCCGCCTTGAAGGAGGCCGTCGCCGATCTGCCCCTGGAGAACCGTCTGTTCAAACAAGTATGAACGGAGATGGGGAGGACGAGGCATGAGGTATCCCGCCTCAGAGAAGGCCGAGATCATCCATTTGGTCGAGCAATCGCACCTTCCGGCCAAGCGCACACTGGACAAGCTCGGGATCCCGCGCGCCACATTCTATCGCTGGTATGATCGCTACCGCGAGGGAGGCGTTGAGGCGCTGGCCGATCATCGGTCTCGACCAGACCGGGTCTGGAACCGCATCCCGGACGATGTGCGGGGCCAGATCATCGACCTGGCGCTGGAGTTACCTGAGCTGTCGCCACGCGAGCTGGCCGTGCGGTTCACCGACGAACGAAAGTACTTTGTATCCGAGGCGTCGATCTATCGGCTGCTGAAGGCGCATGACCTCATCACCAGCCCGGCCTATGTGGTGATCGAGGCCGCGAACGAGTTCGAGGACAAGACGACGGCGCCGTCGCGCACTGGCCAAGGCTTCTCAGCGACAATGGTTCGAGTTACGTGGCGGATGATCTGGCCGAGTGGCTCGACCAGAAGGGCATGCAGCATGTGCGCGGCGCTCCGTACCATCCTCAGACCCAGGGAAAGATCGAGCGCTGGCATCAGACGCTGAAGAACCGCATCCTGCTCGACAACTATTACCTACCCGGTGATCTCGAGCGTCAAGTAGGAGCCTTCGTCGAACACTATAATCACGTCCGCTATCATGAGAGCATCGACAACCTCACGCCAGCCGATGTCTACTTCGGCAGGGCTGAGGCGATCCTCGCAGAACGAAACCGCATCAAGCGCGACACCATCGCGAACCGCCGCTTGCAGCATCAACTGCAGGTCGCTTAAACTCTAACCCTGATGAACCAGAGCCTCCCTTCTCAAAAAGCCTGACCAGTCTCAAATTATCTGACGACGGACAAAAAGCTTCGAACGCTCAGGACATCCTTTGTGTTACGACCGTCGATATATCACGTCGGTTCGGGTTCCTGTAGCCGCGCACCTCCGAGCAGTCCTTGCACCGCATGTAGCGCTCCAGTTCATGAACCGGCGTCGCCTTCGGTCGCCGCACGATGTCCAAGGGCGACGGTCTGGTGCGTGTCGCAGCCAAGGCAGCGCACTTCGAGGTAGCGGTAACCGGCATTAAGCGCATCGCCGAGCGTGGGCGACGGTTGCGCGGGCCCCTGGAAACCGAGCATGCGCGCGTTCCACGCCGCAACGGCGAGCCGGTCGGCCTCCTTCCGCGCTTCGGTCGCCCGTTCTGCCGCTGCCCGGACCGACCCACCGTAAATGGTCTCGCGTGATTTGGTGCCCATCGCGCGAGCATCGCCCGGAGGTAGAGCGTCGGCAAGCCGCTACAGCTTGCGGTGGATAACGCGCCGGGCACAACGGAGGCGACCACGTCCCAAAAGCGGCGGATCAAGCTGCTATCGTTTCCGGGTTTGCACGAGCGTGGTCACGACCACTGCCACCAGAACAAAAACAACGACGATGGCGAGTGCTTCAAGGGACCCCATAGCGCTGATCTCCGTCAGGCCGGTCTCTTCCCTAATGTTAATTCATCAGAAGGACGGTCGCGTGCGACAAATCGCTACTGTGCGCTTTCGTCTCCGCGCATATCCAATGACGGTCACCACCACGCATCGAGGTCGAGGGCGATGCCGTACTCGATGCTCGACGTAATGCGCAGGCAGTGACGGCCTACACCTAGTACCCACTTTTCTTGGAACGTGAGTCGTGATTCAAGGTCGGGATGATACCCGAAGCAAGAGAAGTCCACCTTTCGAGGAAAGATCGCAAGGTGCTTGAGGCGTGCTGTCGCTCACCGGTGACGTTGCAGCGCGATTTGAAGCGGGCGCGGATAGTTCTGTTGGCGGCGGATGGGCGCAGCACCCGGTCGATCGCCAAGGAAGTTGGGGTCCAGCCGCGGATTGTCAGCCTTTGGCGGCATCGCTATGCCGACCATGGCCTTGAAGGGCTGCAAGACAAGCCGCGGCCTGGCAAGCAGCCGATCTATACGAAGACGACCGACAAGCGGATTCTGAAGCTGCTGGATAAGCCGCCACCGCAAGGGTTTGCGCGCTGGACCGGCCCCCTGCTGGCCGAGGCGCTGGGCGATGTCGATGTCCAATATGTCTGGCGGTTCCTGCGCAGCCACAAGATTGACCTGGTGGCTCGCAAGTCCTGGTGCGAGAGCAACGACCCGAACTTTACGGCCAAAGCCGCCGATGTTGTCGGCCTCTATGTCGCGCCGCCGGCGAAGGCCATTGTGCTGTGCGTGGACGAGAAGCCCTCGATCCAGGCTTTGGAGCGAGCGCAGGGTTATCTGAAGTTGCCCAATGGCCGCGCCTTGACCGGCCAAAGCCACGATTACAAGCGGCATGGCACCACAACATTGTTTGCGGCGCTCGAAGTCGCCACCGGAAAGATCATCGCGACCCATTCAAAACGCCGGCGCCGCGTCGAGTTTCTCGATTTCATGAACAGCGTCACCGCGACTTTTCCGAACCGCAAGCTTCACGTCATCCTCGACAACCTCAACACCCATAAAAAGAACGAGGACTGGCTCAAGGCCCACCCCAACGTGCAATTTCATTTCACGCCGACAAGTGCGTCATGGCTCAATCAGGTCGAAGTATGGTTTTCCATCTTGCAGGGGCAGTCGCTCAGCGGCACCTCCTTCACGAGCCTCAAGCAGCTTCAGGAACACATCGATGCCTACGTCAACGCATACAACGACAGAGCCGAGCCCTTCGTCTGGACCAAGAAAAAGGTCCGTCAACGCCGTTTCAAAGGCCGCCGTATCACTCAGCTCTGATTCCGGGTACTAGTGCGGAAGTGGTCGGCTCTGCCATAAACCTTCGTATAGGTCCGTGACCCCTTTAGATGCCCGACGTTTACCTACGTGCAATTGAGCCGCTGATCGCGATCGTCTTAGCTAGGGTATGCGGTAGCGCTCTCGCTATCGCTGCCCTCCTTGGGCGTTTCCTCCCTAGACTTGGGCCGCTTGTGGCAACGCAGGCGGCCTCTCTTTTTATGTATGTCGTCACGTTCTCCAGAGCAGAATGAGGCCGAGCGGGTCTGCTCGTGCTTGTCCCGGCGCACCGCCCGTCGCGCTCACATTAGCCCCTCGAATTTTGTACCGATCCGCAACGCAATCTGAAAAATCGCCGGGTCAAATATCTTGAAAGCGTGCCGTTGCGCGGTTTGGGGTGCATGGCACTGACTGGCATTTACGGCCATATCGCCCGCGATGTTGCCATTGATATCATCCGCCACGCATTCGACATGGGTGTCACCCATTTCGACACGGCCGAGCTCTACGGTCCGTTTGTCAACGAAGAGCTATTAGCTGATGCGCTTGGCTCCCGTCGCACCCGTGTCGAGATAGCCACGAAATTCGGATATCGGCTCGAAGCCGGCAAGATCGCAGGATTGGATTCCCGTCCGCAATCGATTCGTTCAGCCGTGGAAGGGTCGCTGCGCCGACTGCGGCGCGACTACATTGACGTCCTCTATCAGCATCGCCCTGACCCAAACATTCCGGTCGAAGAGGTCGTCGGCACGATGTCGGACCTCGTGAAAGAAGGGAAAGTGCTTGAGCTTGGCCTGTCTGCTACCGATATAGAAACGGTGCAGCGAGCGTCCGCAATACACCGGATATCTTTCGTTCAAAACGAATACTCCCTTATCCAGCGGCAGCCCGAGCAGGGACTACTTGCCTATCTGAACGGCACAGGCACCGATTTCGTGTGCTACTCACCACTTGGGCGGGGCATCCTCGCGCGGATACCCGACGTGGAAGCAAAGCGTTCGCCGACCGACTATCGTAACAAGGACCCCCGCTTCGAACCGACACGTCTGGCCGAGCTCAGCCTTGCTCTCGATCCGCTTTGGGACATAGCGGCTGCTCACTTGGTCAGGCCAGCTACAGTCGCCCTCGCATGGCTGCTGGGGAGGTCACCCAACATCCGGGTCATTCCAGGCGCTACTTCGGTAGAGCAACTGAATGCGAACTTTGCCGCAGCGTCGGTGCCTCTATCTTCGGAGCAGCGAGTTGCCCTCGATCACCTTATGGTTGCCCGAGCCGCAGACTGATTCAGCAAGACTCAACTCTGCGTGCGTTGCCCCGAATTACCATCTACGACTTCTCGCACAATTGCGGGCAGACGAGCTCGCCGCGATCTGCTTCGCGCGTCGGGTTGGATTATTCAGCTATCAAGAGAGCTCAGTGATCGGATTCAATGAATGAGTGCGGCAAGTTTCGTCAGCGCTTATTCGACGGATATTCGACGACTTTTCGATCCGAGCTCGGTCGTGTCCCCGGATGTGGTGTAGCTCGGTAGAGCAAAGCCGCCCGGACGCGCGCCCCCCAATAGCGCCGTAGCGGGCGGGCGGCTTTGCGGTGGTCACCGGCAGTTCGCCGGTAGGGTCGGGTTGCTGACACCAACCTGATTCGAGGAACCACCGGTGACCGATGAGATGATGAACCTCCGCACGCTCGTGGAGAAGACCCCTGATGCCGATCTGTTGCGCGAGATGATCGGCTTTGCCGCCCAGCGATTGATGGAGCTGGAAGTCGAAGGCCAGACGTAAGCGACGTTCGCGTCCCATTCGCAAAGGTTTGGCGTGGGGATTGCAGTCTGTTGATCAACGTGTTTGCAAATCGTTGGCGGGGGGTATGGAGGCGGCAACGACGGAGAATTACGAGGTGCGGCCGAACGACCAGGGCAGGAGCTCGTCGATCCGGGACTGCGGGTGACCGGTTGCGATCGCTTTGAGCGTCGCTTTCATCCAGACGTAGGGCTCCACGCTGTTGATTTTGCAGGTGGCGATGAGCGAAGCTATGCGCGCCCATGAACGACCACCTTCGTCGTGACCAGCAAATAAACTATTTTTACGCGTCAGAGTCAGCGGCCTGATTTGATTTTCGACGGGATTGGTGTCCATCTCAACGCAACCATCGTCGAGAAACAAGGTGAGGCCATCCCAATGGTTCAGGAGATAGGCGATCGCCTTGCCCATCTCGCTGCCCGGCGACAGGCGAGCGGCTTGCTCGCGCAGAAACCTCTCGAGTTCAGCGACGAGCGGCCGTGATCGCTCGTTACGGGTCGTTTGCCGAGCCGGGGCGTCGGCGCCACGGATCTCCTTCTCGATCGCATAGAGTGCGGCGATGCGCGCGAGAACGGCTTCGGCGATGGGTGAGCCGGCTTTCGGAGTCGCTGCGATGATCTTGCGCCTTGAGTGGGACCAACATGCGGCCAGCCGCAGCGGCACGCCGCCTTTGCGCTTGGGCCGTGCGAGCCGATGATAGCCCTGGTATCCGTCGACCTGAAGGATGCCGTCGAAGCCCTCGAGGATGCGCTCAGCATGGTCACCACCGCGTCCTGGCGCGTAGTGGTAGACCACGATTGGTGGATCAGCGCCGCCGTGGCCGCGATCGTCGCGCAGGACAGCCCACAGATAGCCGGTCTTCGTTCGGCCCCGGCCCGGATCGAGCACAGGCGCCCTGGTCTCGTCTATGAACAAGCGGCCCGATTGCTTCATCACGACGCTCATGCGCTCGACCAGCGGCGCGAGGTGGAAGGCGACCGTTCCCATCCAGTCTGCCAGAACGGCGCGATCGATGAAGATGCCATGCCGAGCCAGAACCTGCGACTGACGATAGAGTGGCATGTGCTCGCTGAACTTGGCGACCGCCACCTGCGCCAGCAGCGCCTCGGTGGGGATGCCACCCTCCACGAGATGGGCGGGCGCCGGCGCCTGAGCAACACCGGTGCAGCCCTTTGCGCAGGCGTAGCGCGGTCGCACCGTCTCGATCACACGATACTGGGCGGCCATGACATCGAGACGGCGGGAGCGATCCTCGCCGATCTGGACCATCCGGCCGCAGCCGCAGGGACACTCGAGGTTCTCGGGTTCGATCACCTGCTCGATGCGCGGCAGGTGCGCGGGAAAGGCACGGGCAGCGCGCCTGGTCCGGCGGCTGGACGGCGCCGTGCCGGCGCGGCGCGCACGATCGTCCTGGCGTTCCTGGACTTCGGCGATGGCAATCTCGATGTCCTCGAGAACCAGTTGCATCTGATCGGGATTGAACTTCTCCGAGCGTTTACCGAAACGTGCGCGCTCGTACTCCTTCACGAGCAGTTCGAGGCGTTCGACGCTCTCTTTGGACGCAGCCAGTTCACTCTCGACATGAAGGCGCGCCGAGCATTCATCGTCTGCGCGACGACGCTCGGCTTCAATCATCGCTTCCTGCGCGCGGAAGAGCGCGCGCAAATCGGCGGGCAGCGCTGCAAGACGGGCGGGATCAAAGGGGGACGGCGGCACATCCGCAAGCTATCATCCCAAAGCCCCGCGCGAAACAGGTTGTCGGGTCTGAGTCAGTTCGCCGCAGCTGGCGTCGCGACAATCCGTTCGCCCACTCGCTTCCAGTTCAGCCCTTCAAACAGCGCTTCGAACTGCACGCGCGTCAGATGCATGACGCCGTCGCTGATCTGCGGCCACTCGAAACGACCATCGCGGCCAAGGCGCTTGTAGACCAAAACGAGGCCCGTGCCGTCCCATAGCAAAATCTTCAGCCGGTCGGCGCGCTTCGAACGAAAAACCACGATCAGGCCCGAATGCGGATCGAGCCCAAGCGTGTTTTGCACAAGACCGGCCAGCGCGTCGTGCCCGCACCGGAAGTCAACAGGACGCACAGCAAGCACAATCCGCAGTCCCTGCGCCGGAATGATCATGCGCCGCGCTCGATCGCAGTCACGATCTCCGCGATCCGCACCGCCGACACGTCCGCATCCAGGCGGACCGAAACCTTGCCAATCGTAATCTCGACGGGCCCCTCGCTCTTGCCTGACGCCACTGGATCGCTCAGCTCGATCGACACGAAATCCGCCGCGTCGTCCGTGACCAATGCGAGCCGGCCAGCACGCGCCAATCTGCGCCACCTCGTCAACTGCTGGGCCTTCACACCATAACGCCGTGCGACATCACATACCCGGGCGTCGGGCTTCATGCTCTCGAAAACAGCGCGCCCCTTGATCTCCGCAGACCATAACCGGCCTCCAGAACGCGTCCGGCGCGTAAGCTTCCCTACAAAGCCATCAGCTTCGGCTTCCTCCCCCGATTGTTCCATCGCCTTCAGTCTCCTCTTGGCTCTCTGACCAGCCAAGAATCGCAGAGCGAAAGCCGAAGCGAAACCAATCAATCAAATGGGAGAAAAGCTCCGCTTACGGCCAGACCGGGGCCGCCTACGGCGAGAAGACCCCCGAGCGCCTGGCCCAGCGCAACGGCTACCGCGACCGGACCTGGGAGACCCGTGCCGGCGCGGTCGAGCTTCGCATCCCCAAGCTGCGCAAGGGCTCCTACTTTCCCGGCTTTCTGGAGCCGCGCCACATGGCCGAGAAGGCGCTCACCGCCGTGGTGCAGGAAGCCTATGTGCAAGGCGTCTCGACCCGCTCGGTCGACGATCTGGTGCAGGCGATGGGCATGAGCGGCATCTCCAAGAGCCAGGTGAGCCGGCTCTGCGCCGAGATCGACGACAAGGTGAAGGCGTTCCTCGCTCGTCCGATCGAGGGCGACTGGCCGTACCTGTGGATCGACGCCACCTATGTGAAGCTGCGCCAGAACGGGCGCATCGTGTCGGTCGCAGTGATCGTCGCGGTCGGCGTCAACAGTGATGGCCGGCGCGAGGTTCTCGGTATGGATATCGGTCCCTCAGAGGCTGAGACATTCTGGACCGCGTTCCTGCGCAAGCTCGCCCGCCGCGGTCTGCGCGGCGTCAAGCTGGTCGTCTCCGACGCCCACGAGGGCATCAAGGCCACCGTGGCCAAGGTGCTCAATGCCTCCTGGCAGCGTTGCCGGGTGCACTTCATGCGCAACGCGCTGGCCCATGCCGGCAAGAGCGGCCGCCGCGTCGTCTCCGCCTTCATCGCCACCGCGTTTGCCCAGGACGATGCCGAGGCCGCTAAAATGCAGTGGCGCAAGGTCTCCGACCAACTCCGTCCCAAGCTGCCCAAGCTTGCCGGCTTCCTCGACGAGGCCGAGACCGATGTGCTGGCCTATATGACGTTCCCGCCGCAGCACCGCACCAAGCTGCACTCCACGGATGAGATGGACAAGCGATTTCTTCGGGGCCGAGACGACGACTGCGGAGATTGCTGTAAGTCCATTCTTTTGTTCGGCTGCGCTGCGGGCCATTCTTCCGTCCCGGCCACCAATCTCGCAGCCGCCGCGCGCCGGGGCGGTCAAGGCTGCCGCGTCTGCGGCCACCGCAAGGCTTGGCCTTGACCGGCCCGAGCACGGCGGCACACTGGCAGTGGAACGGGACTGCATTCCTGGCTAGAATTTGCCATCAGCCGCGATTATGGTTGTTGGGCGCGGGCGACCTCATGGCGAAGCGTGACGCGTGGCTGCAAGCGTCACCGGACTGCCTATTTTGTCCTGCCGAACTGAGGCGCTCGCGCGCCACTTTTTGGGTGCCGCGACTTCCATTGCGACACGAATCGTTCGTAGCTTTGCTCGGCCTGGGCGGCAATCAACATCTCGCGGTCGCGCAGCGACTTGATGTTGTAGGCATAGGCTGGTCCACGGCGGCTCCCTTTCTGTTGTGGATGTCCGGCTTGAAGTTGCATCGCGCGGGTCTTGTTGGCGACCAGCGCCGGGCGCGCCCACAGGTAATCCTCGCCCTTTGTCAGCAAGTGCCAGCAGAGCACAGTGAGCTTCCGAGCCACGGCCACCGCGGCGATCTGATGGCCGCGCCGGGCGCGGATGCGTACGAAAAAAGCATGCAGTGGACCGGGCGCCTTGGCCGCTGCCCAGGCCGCTTCGACCAGCATGGCGCGCGCATGACTGCGGGCCGATCTTGCTGATACGGCCGTGGTGGGCTGCTCCCAACCCGGACTGCCGCACCCGCGGGTTCAGCCCGAAATAGCTCACCAACTTCTGCGGGCTGTTGAACCAGCTGATGTCGCCGATCGCCGCCACGATGCCGGCGGCGACCGCCAGGTTCACGCCGGTGATCGTCATCAATCTGTTGACCGCGAAATCCTCGATTGCGTCCCGCGCGATCTCGCGGTCGAGCAGGACCAGGTCTTCCGCCAGCCGGTCAAGCTCACGGACATGCCGGTCGATGGCCGCTCGCTCATCGTCCGGCAACTGTTGAGCGGCCAACCATGCCCGGCCGCGGGCGTTGAAAAGATCGGCATGCGGGCACTTCGGGATCAGGTGCGCGTGCAGGATCGAATGCACCGCGTTCTTGAGCCGCGTGCGATGCCGCACGACCTGGTAGCGCCGCGCCACCAGCCTACGCTTGCGCTCGGTCTCCGCGTCAGGCGTCCAGATCTGCGGCAGGTATCCCGCCGCCTGCAGACTGGCGAGCGTGCCGGCATCGATCTTGTCGGTCTTGACGTGAGCCTGGGCGATCGCCTTCACCTGCAACGGATTGGCGATGATCCCCCGCGCCACGAATGGCGCCAGAACCCGCGACACCGCCAAGCTGTTACCAGTCGCTTCGAGCACCACCTCATCACCGGCCAGCAGGGTTTTGCCAAATCCCTCCAGCGCAGTCCGCGTCATATCAATGCGCCCCGCATGTCGAAGCCTGCCGTTCTCCCAAAATACCACCTCCCCGAAGGTTCGGTGGACATCAATGCCAATTATCCGTCGCATTCGCACCTCCTCTGCCGAACACATGACGGGAGCTGCGGGCGACACGACAACTACGGATTCGCGCTCGCGGCGCAACCGGGCGAGTCGCAGAGGCGGCCAGCTACTAACTCGAGCTCTCGGCTCATCGTGTGCATCGGCCTGCCCGCACTTCGTGCTCCCGGTGCCTCTGTCCCGATGGTCGCACCATACGCCACGATGTAGGAACACCGCAGCGGAACGTTGGCACCGAGCCATCTCATACCGGTTACCAACCCGATCGAGCGCCTCAACGGCGAGATCAAGCGGTGGTCCGGCGGCTCGTCGGATACGGGCGCTTCGACGGGGGCGAGACGGCCCGCGTGATGGCACGTCTCTACGCCGCGGCGCGCCTGCTGGTGAACTTCTTCCAGCCGTCATTCAAGCTCAAAGAGAAGCGCCGCGAGGGTCCGCCCACGGCGACATCACCCCCTGAGTCGCGCTTGCAGTGCCTGCCGATTGGCAACGACGTTGCTGAGGTTCAGCTGGTCTGGCTCCCGTCCTTGCGCCAATTGCCTAACCAGCTCCCGCGTGCCGTCCACGACAAAGACGCCGCAATCATAAGTGTTCTGCTGCTGGGCCATGCCGGCGGGCTGCAGGGCGATGTTCAGCCTTTCTGCGAGTTGTCTTGCATGCGTCTCGTTGTATCTCCCGTAGGAATCGTAGTGATAGGCGACAGGCCATTGCCGGTTGCTGCGATCAACGAACAGCAGCGACCAATGCCTGCCGCGGTCCGTAGCACTGGCATCGTTCACTGGCAGCAACAGGAAGTCGGCTGTATCGTTATCACGCCGATCATGGACGATGCGATGGAATACGCGTAGCACGTCGCTCTCCGCGCCCAGGCGCAGCCGCAGCGCTTCGAGGGGATCTACGAACCGCGTCCGGGCGGCGAGATCCGAATCGCTCCTCTGCAAATCCAGCTCCTGAAGCTGGTAATCCCTGAGGATATGCTCGTCGCCCAGCCATTCCGTGTCCTCGAGCACCAGCCCGCGGTTGTGGGACAAGGCTATCGGATTCAACGCCCCGATCTGAGCATCGGAGGAGGTGATCGGAAACCGCCGCACGATATCGTCGCGCAATGGGGACGGTGCGGGCGCGGTCAGATCAACCAATGGAAGACCGTCGTAGGTGTCTGAACGAGCCCTGGCAGAAGGCGCTGGCGCAAAGTGAGCACTGTCATCCAACTCGGCCGCATCCGGATCAAGCAGTGCCCCAAACCCACGATAGAGATCCTGAGCCCCGGCAGTTGATGGTGATGCCGGTTCTTGCATCTGCCGCGCAAGCTCCTCGCTCAACCACGCCAAAGCGTCATCGTCCGAGTGGGCGGACACCGGAGAAAGCCCCTGCGGCGAGCCGAGCTGTCGAGCGCCCTGGTGATGCCCCGGTACCGGCCCGGCAGACGGCGGCGGAAAGCCAGGCGCCCGGCTCCAAGCATTGTCGCGCAACTCAAATGATGCGGGCGAATTCGGATTAAACGATACCTCAAGACCGCCGTAGGTGTCTGAGCGAGCCCTGGCAGAAGGCGCTGGCGCAAAGTGAGCACTGTCATCCAACTCGGCCGCATCCGGATCAAGCAGTGCCTCAAACCCACGATAGAGATCCTGAGCCCTGGCAGTTGATGGTGATGCCGGTTCTTGCATCTGCCGCGCAAGCTCCTCGCTCAACCACGCCAAAGCGTCATCGTCCGAGTGGGCGGACACCGGAGAAAGCCCCTGCGGCGAGCCGAGCTGTTGAGCGCCCTGGTGATGCCCCGGTACCGGCCCGGCAAACGGCGGCGGAAAGCCAGGCGCCGGGCTCCAAGCATTGTCACGCAACTCAAATGATGCGGGCGAATTCGGATTAAACGACACCTCAATACCGCCGTAGGTGTTTGAGCGAGCCCTGGCAGAGTGCGTTGGCGCTGCTTCCACGGTCGGCCAGGCAGGTTCCTGCCCAGCTTGGACTATGTCCTGCGCCTGCTCAGGAGGAACCTCGGGCCACGATGGGCCGTCTTCCACCATTAAGCGCAGATCCTGATCGTAACCTTCCGGGAGGACCAATGGCCGACTGACAGCTCGCTGCCGCGCGCTGTGCTGCGCAGCGGCGCCCCCGACGTACGTCGCGACCGCATGCGGCGCCGTGACATCTTCGTAGCCGCTCCGCAGCAGCATCGGCTGCGTCTCCCATGACGACGTACCCTGTTGATGGGTAGGCGCCGGTGTCGGCTGGCCGCCTGAATTGGCGATCTCGCTCAGCTGCCGCTCGCCGGCAACGCCTTGCGGATTGTTTAGGGTCCTCTGCCTCTTCGCTGGCCTCAACTCAGCTGTGTCATGCTCATCGTTGATGAGGACCTCCTCGCTTGGCAGGCGGTTGCTCCTGGCAAGCGCAGCCATCGGCTCGTCCGGGGACTGCTGGCGGTCGGGCTCTCCGGGATCCGGTGCCTGGTCATGGCGCGCGGCTGGCTCGAGAGATGACGACGAGCGGGGTTCGTCCATCAGCCCCAAAAGCAAATCCTGATCGCGGCCTTCCGCGGGAAGCTCCTCTGGCCGACGGCCAGTTTCCTGCGACGCGCTGTGCTGCGCAGCGGCGGCGTCGACGCGCCTCGGCTCCATCAGTACCGTGTCTTCGGGATTGATAAAGGCCACGTTCTGGGGGTGAGGATTCAGCTTAGCGCGTCGTGAGATCGGCACTTCGCCCGTCGACCGCAAGGTCCGGAGATAGTCGATTGCCTGAACGAGTCTCTTTGGATTACCCTCTCCGATGAACTCGAGCACCTCACCGCCATCGGTCAGCGACTTATTGTCGAGCCGATCACGAATGCTCGGTTTTTCTTTTGCGAAAAGCCAACGGCTAAAGCTACGAAGAGAACCTCCGTGCTGCTCGGCAGCGGATTTGCTGAACCCGCCCTTGATGAGGGCCCTCTCAAGCCCCGAAATAAGGGGAGCATCCACGGAATAAAGAGGCTGCTTCCTCTTCCCTATCACAATCCAAGTTGACTGAGCCGACTGCGGCGCCGAGGACGACGGGCCGGGTTCATCCATCAGCCCCAAAAGCAAATCCTGATCATGGCCTTCCGCAGGAAGCAATTCCTCTGGCCAACTGCCACCCTTCTGCGACGCAATGTGCTGCGCAGCGGCGTCGCCGACCCGCCTCGACTCCCTCAGGGCCGCCTCTTCGGGATCAATATGGCGCTCGTGCTCCATCGCCTCAGCGCCGGCCTGCGATTTTCGGAGACGAGCCAGTGCGGCGCCAATCCTGGAATCAGCACCGGCGACCTTCCTATAGCTCTCGACATCTCCGTCAAACGACGTGCCGAGCCCAGCAGCAATGCCCGGCCTGTTGTTGTCACGCAGGTAGTCGCTGAAACTGCGAAGAGCAGTTGCATCCTTCCTGCTTGCATCCTTCTTGCCGGTATCTGTCGCTGCTTCGTTTTTGTACTCTTCGATGAGAGCCGCGTCCTGGGGATAAGGATGCAACTCAGTGCGGCCTGCGATCCGCACGACTCCGCCCGTCGACTGCGAGGTTCGGAGATGAACTATCGCCGCAAGAAGTCTTAAGGGATTACCCTTTCCGATGAACTCGCGCGCATCAGCGGTCAGTGACTTTTCGTCGTCGAGCCGAGCAGCAATGGGATCTTTGTTATTTGCGAAGAGCCAGTGGCCAAAGCTGAGAAGAGTACGTACATAGCCCCTGGCGGTGCGTTCGGCGGCGTTCCCATTACGGAGGGCCTCCTCAAGCCCCGAAATAAGGGGAGCATCCTCGGTATGAAGAGGCTGCTTGTCGTGCCCTATCAAAATTCCAGTTGACTGAGCCGGCTGCGGCGCCGAGGACGACGCGCCGGGTTCGTCCATCGGCCCCAAAAGCAAATTCTGATCATGGCCTTCCGCAGGAAGCAATTCCTCTAGCCAACTGCCAGCTTTCTGCCACGCACTGTGCTGCGCAGCGGCGTCGCCGACCTGTCTCGACTCCATCACGGCCGCGTCTTCGGGATCAATATGGCGCTCGAGCTCCATCGCTTTAGGGCCCACCTGTGATTTTCGGAGATGAGCCAGAGCGGCGCCGATCCTCGAATCAGCACCGGCGTCCTTCTTATAGCTCTTGACATCTCCATCCAGCGCCTTGCCTGAAAGCCGACCAGCAATGCCCTTCTTGTTGTTTTCACGCAGGTAGTCACTGAAACTGCGAAGAGCCGTTGCATCCCTCCTGGCTTCTTCCTTCTTGCCGGTATCTGTCGCTGCTTCGTTTTTGTACTCTTCGATGAGAGCTGCGTCCTGGGGATAAGGATGCAACTCAGTGCGGCCTGCGATCGGCACGATTCCGCCCGTCGACCGCGAGGTCCTGAGATGGTCTATTGCCCTAAGGAGTGTCGCGGGACGCTTTTCGAACAACTCGCGCGCATCAGCGGTCAGTGACTCTTCGTCGTCGAGCCGAGCAAAAATGCTCTTTTTGTTATTTGCGTAGAGCCTCTGGCCAAAGCTGCGAAGAGAAGATAGATAGTTTCGGACGGTGCGTTCGGCGGCGCTCCCATTCCGGAGGGCCTCCTCAAACCCCGCAATAAGGGGAACATCCTCGGAATGAAGAGGCCGCTTCTTGTGCCCTATCGCAACCCCAGTTGACTGAGCCGGCTGCGGCGCCGAGGACGGCGGGCCGGGTTCGTCCATCGGACCCAAAAGCAAATTCTGATCATGGCCTTCCGCAGGAAGCAATTCCTCTGGCCAACTGCCAGCTTTCTGCGACGAACTGTGCTGCGCAGCAGCGTCGCCGACCTGCCTCGACTCCTTCAGGGCCGCGTCTTCGGAATCAATATGGCGCTCGAGCTCCATCGCCTTAGCGCCCGCCTGCGATTTTCGGAGATGAGCCAGAGCGGCACCGATCCTCGAATCAGCACCGGGGGCCCTCTTATAGCTCTTGACATCTCCATCCAACGCCTCGTCTGAAAGACGAGCAGCAATGCCCTTCTTGCTGTTTTCACGCAGGTAGTCGCTGAAACTGCGAAGAGCAGTTGCATTCTTGCTTGCATCCTTCTTGCCGGTATCTGTCGCTGCGTCGTTTTTGTACTCTTCGATCAGAGCTGCGTCCTGGGGATAAGGATGCAACTCAGTGCGGCCTGCGATCGGCACGATTCCGCCCGTCGACCGCGAGGTCCTGAGATGGTCTATTGCCCTAAGGAGTGTCGCGGGACGCTTTTCGAACACGCGCGCATCAACGGTCAGCGACTCTTCGTCGTCGAGCCGAGCAGCAATGGGATCTTTGTTATTTGCGAAGAGCCACTGGCCAAAGCTGCGAAGAGAATATAGATTATTTTGTGCGGTGCCTTTGGCGGCCCCGCCCTTGATGAGGGCCTTCTCAAGCCCAAAAATAAGGGGAGCATCCTGGGAATAAAGGGGGCTTTTGCTGAGCCTTCTCAGAATCCCTTTTGACTGAGCCGGCTGCGGCGTCGAGGCGGCCGGCATTGCTCCATCACCTTCACCTGAACTGCCGATCTCGCTCAATTGCCGCTCAAAGGTCGCCGCGGTTGCGGACGGAGCCGCGGGTGAGCTCTCTTGCGGGCCCGTGCTGTCCGATTGTTCACGCACCCGCTTGGTCGAGGGGAAATCCATCCGTTCTCACTTTCAAAATATGAACCAGGGCTTCGATCTGGCATGCTGGCGATCAGCAACAAACCACCCTTTACAGCCCTCGATAGACCCGCACCGGGAGCATCTGCGGATTTCACGGATCGTGAGCATCGATTTCGCGCGATCGTGAGCAGCCCGCTACGGCCGATGGGAGATAGAGTCAGTGTTCTGGTTGGCCGTCAAGGGTGATGGTTTTGGCGCTGCGTTTTCGCATGCTTTCTCCGGTGAGCTGGAGGCGGTGGGCGTTGTGGACGAGGCGATCGAGAATGGCGTCGGCGACCGTGGGGTCCCCAATGGCTCCATGCCAGGTGTCCACGGGGAGCTGACTTGTGACGATGGTGGATGCGCGGCCATGGCGGTCCTCGAGGATTTCGAGCAGATCGCGGCGTTCCCAGAAGCTGAGCGCGGCCGAGGCTTTTGAGGAGCCGGGCGTAACGTCCGTCTCCGCGCGCGAGCGCGAGCGCCTCGAACAGCCTTGGAACGCGATGATAGAGGACTGATCGGTTGTCGCGGCAGGCCTTGTGGCCGAGCGCGCAGGCTAACCAACTTTTGCCCAGGCCGGTTGCCACCGGTGACGAGCAAATTCTCGTGGCGATCGATCCAGCGACCTTCGACGAGTTTGGCGAAAACGGCGCGGTCGATGCCCCGCGGGGTGCGCAGATCGACGTCCTCGACGCAAGCAGTCTGGCGCAGTGCGGCGATCTTGAGGCGCGTGGTGAGCCGCCTGGTGTCGCGTTCGGCGGCTTCGCGGTCGACCAACAGGCCGATGCGATCTTCGAACGGCAGGGCTTCGAGATCGGGCGATCGGCGCTGCTCCTCGAAGGCCTTGGCCATTCCGGTCAGGCCAAGCTCGATCAGCCGTTCGTGGGTTGGGTGGTTAAGCATGCCGGGTCTCTCCTTGCTTCAGTGGAAGTAGTCGCGTCCGCGGATGTTGCCGTGGCGCAGGGGCTGGTGCTCGAAAGATTCGTCGAAGAACGTGCGATCGAGGCCGTTCTGGAGGATCGATCTAATCGAGGCGACGGAGCGCGCCTTGATGAGGATGCCCCTCCGGCAGGCTGCGTCGAGGCGTTCGGCGCCGTAGCTTTTGACGAGCGCCAGAATGCCAAGGCAGGTTCGAAAGCCTTGTTCTGGATGGGGCCGGGCGTCGATCACGGCCTGGAAAAACGCTGCTGTCGAAGGACCGATCCGCTCGCCGGCGGCGATCACCGCGGCGGGGGTCCATTTGCCGTAGCGGCGATGGGCGCTGGGCATGTGGTCGGCGATGGTGGTGTGTCCGCGTCGGTTGGGCGCGCGGGCATGGCTGGCGATCCGCTGGCCCTTGTGGAAGATCTCGACCGTCCGATCGTCGATACGGGCATCGACCAGCTCGCCAATCAGACGATACGGCGCGGAGTACCAATGGCCGTCGACCTCGACATGATAATCGGGAGCGAGGCGGCAGCGCTTCCAGCGTGCGAAGCCATAAGGCTGATCTGGCAGCGGGGTTAGCTTGGGTTTGTCGAGTTCGGCAAACAGTTCGGCGCGGCTTGAGCCGAAGCCACGCATTTGACGAGCATTGAGTTCGTCGACGAGTGTCTTGATGGCGGCGTTGAGCTCGGCCCGGGAAAAGAAGCACTGATTGCGCAGCCGGGCCAGAATCCAGCGCTGGGCGATTTGCACCGCGACCTCGACCTTCGCCTTGTCTTTTGGGCGCCGCGGCCGTGCGGCGAGAATGGCCGTGCCGTAATGGCTCGCCATCTCGGCATAAGTGCGATTGAGGCCGGGATCGTAGCGGTCGGGGTTGCTGACGGCGGCTTTGAGGTTGTCGCAGACCACGAACGTCGGCGTTCCGCTCAAAAACGTGAACAAGTTGACGTGGGCCCGGATCCAGTCGGCCAAGCTCTCGCTGGGGCAGGCCTCGGCGTAGGTGTAGTTCGAAGCGCCCATCGCCGCGACGAACAGCTTCATCGGCTGCACTTCCCCGGTCAGGGGATCGACGATGTCGATGGTGTCGCCGGCGAAATCCACGAACACCTTCTCGCCGCCCAGATGAATCTGCCGCATCGAAGGTCGGACCCGCCCCTTCCAGGCCTCGTAGGTAGTGCAGAACCACGTGTACCCGAAACCGTCGGGATTAACGGCGCGATACTCCTCCCAGAGCAGGCGACGGGTTACGTTGCGCCGGCGGAGCTCTTTATCGATGTAGCTCCAGTCGGGCACCGGCCGCTGCGGGCTCTGAGACGCTGGTCGTGGGGCCGGGAAAAGCAAAAGCTCCAGGTCTTCATCGGTCATTCCCTCCGGAAGCGGCCAGCTCAACCCAGCAGAGCGGGCGCGGCTCAGGTAGCTGTGCACAACGCCGTTGCTGACGCCCACGCTCCGCGCGATGGCCCGCTCTGGCAGGCCTTGAAAATGTTTTAACCGAAGGACTTCCTTGATCCGGCGCATCGACAATCTCTGGGTAGGCATTGGACTTCCTCGTTAACCACGAGGTCATCCCTAAGCCGGTTGAGTTGTCGGCCGAAGCGCTGCAAGGCTCCGAAAGCCTTGCTCACGATCCCGCGAAATCGTTGCTCACGATCGTCTGAAATCTCTGCTCACGATCCCCTGAAATCCGCGCTCACGATCCCCCGAAACGCGCATGGGGACCCCGCCAAAATACCGGAACGCCTCTTCGTGGAGCTGCGCCCAGACTTGTTGGCTGGACTTCCAGACTACCCGCCGGAAGCTGCGCCGCGAGTAGCGTAGCGTCATCACGAACAGGCGGGGACGACGGTACCGCCCGTTCTTCGGATCAACCGTCGGCGCGCCCTCGCCATAGTCGACCTGAGCTTCCTCGCCGGGGAGGAACTCAAGACGATCAAACTGCTCAGGATCAGCGTGCCGCAACCGGCGCACAAACCGCTTGACACTCTGGTAGCTGGACGGAAAGCCAAATTGATCAACCAGGTCCTGGTAAATCGCCTGCGCGTTCCGCTTCAGCCGGACCTGTTCTTCGATCCACGTCCGATGCGCTTCGCAAGCCGAACGGGCCAGGCTGCTGGTAACCGTCGCTTCCGATGTCCCAAAAGCCGGTGGTCGGGGTGGAGGAATTTGGCCGTCCGCGCTCACCGAGCCGGTGGTCACTTCCCCGGGGGAATTTGCCTCCGCACCAGCCCGCAGCGCCTGATAACGCCGGATCGTCTTGCGATCGACACCCGTCAGCCGGTGAATCTCGCGCTGGCTGGTGTTGCGATCAAGTAATGTAAGTACGGTGCTTTGCAGATGTCGCTTCAAGACGTTCAACTCCCCGGCCCCTTGCTGGCTAAAGGGGTCGAACATAAACGTCCTGCCTGACCGGCTACTGCTGTTCAGCGGCGCTGACGGCGATCATCAGGTGGGGGAGTTTCAAGTGACCATACCCGGGGGATTTTGACCGACCCACGGGGCGTTATCCGGTTCTTGTCCATCGGGTCGCGGATTTGCTCCACGCTTTCTTCAGACCCCGTCTTGCGACGACGCCCTTGCGCTTCGCTAACCCTTCGCCACCATCAGGCTGGGTAGAGGACTTCCACCTCCAAGCTGTCGTTCATACTCGGCACACAGAAAAGGGGCCGCATCTCTGCGGCCCCTTGCCGGTTGCAATCTTACTCGTAATGAAACGCCAGCCCCGGCGAACCCAACCTAGAGTTTTCCACGCCTAGTGAAACCCCGATAAAATACGGTGTATGCGCAAATAGCCAATCGCAGGCCACACGGGGCGGGCGATCATCGGGCTACATTCTGCGGCGAGTCGGCGAGATCCTTTGAGCCCTCGATCGCCTTTAGGTTCGGTTTCGCCGATTCAAGCACGACCGGCAGCGCAAAAAGCATCGATCGCGTGATTGAATAGTTGTCCGTGAACAAGCCTCCAAGCACTTGATTGGGAGTCTGTTTTCCGCTTGTGGCGGCATTTGAGATTGCAGGGGATTGAGGCTTCACAGCCCAAAACCCTGCAATTTCGATTTTGGATTTCCCTGCCGCTGCGAACCGTGATTCTGTGCTGCATCGGAGGCACCGATGCGACCAAAGAAGCACAGGACGACAGGCTCGAACGATCTGTTCCGGTCCCGGCTGGACCAGATCATCAACATGCGACACGAGCTGGTTCTGCTCGCCGGCAGGGTCGATTGGGACTGGATCGACGGCGAGATCGCGCCGCTCTACAGCGACAACGGTAGGCCGGGTATCGCGACCCGATTCATGATCGGATTGCTGCTGCTCAAGCACATCTACGGCCTGTCCGATGAGGGGGTGTGCGAGCGCTGGGTCCACGATCCGTACTTCCAGTTGCGCGTTTCGGGGGATCGTGAGCGCGGATTTCAGGGGATCGTGAGCAGAGATTTCAGACGATCGTGAGCAACGATTTCGCGGGATCGTGAGCAAGGCTTTCGGAGCCTTGCAGCGCTTCGGCCGACAACTCAACCGGCTTAGGGATGACCTCGTGGTTAACGAGGAAGTCCAATGCCTACCCAGAGATTGTCGATGCGCCGGATCAAGGAAGTCCTTCGGTTAAAACATTTTCAAGGCCTGCCAGAGCGGGCCATCGCGCGGAGCGTGGGCGTCAGCAACGGCGTTGTGCACAGCTACCTGAGCCGCGCCCGCTCTGCTGGGTTGAGCTGGCCGCTTCCGGAGGGAATGACCGATGAAGACCTGGAGCTTTTGCTTTTCCCGGCCCCACGACCAGCGTCTCAGAGCCCGCAGCGGCCGGTGCCCGACTGGAGCTACATCGATAAAGAGCTCCGCCGGCGCAACGTAACCCGTCGCCTGCTCTGGGAGGAGTATCGCGCCGTTAATCCCGACGGTTTCGGGTACACGTGGTTCTGCACTACCTACGAGGCCTGGAAGGGGCGGGTCCGACCTTCGATGCGGCAGATTCATCTGGGCGGCGAGAAGGTGTTCGTGGATTTCGCCGGCGACACCATCGACATCGTCGATCCCCTGACCGGGGAAGTGCAGCCGATGAAGCTGTTCGTCGCGGCGATGGGCGCTTCGAACTACACCTACGCCGAGGCCTGCCCCAGCGAGAGCTTGGCCGACTGGATCCGGGCCCACGTCAACTTGTTCACGTTTTTGAGCGGAACGCCGACGTTCGTGGTCTGCGACAACCTCAAAGCCGCCGTCAGCAACCCCGACCGCTACGATCCCGGCCTCAATCGCACTTATGCCGAGATGGCGAGCCATTACGGCACGGCCATTCTCGCCGCACGGCCGCGGCGCCCAAAAGACAAGGCGAAGGTCGAGGTCGCGGTGCAAATCGCCCAGCGCTGGATTCTGGCCCGGCTGCGCAATCAGTGCTTCTTTTCCCGGGCCGAGCTCAACGCCGCCATCAAGACACTCGTCGACGAACTCAATGCTCGTCAAATGCGTGGCTTCGGCTCAAGCCGCGCCGAACTGTTTGCCGAACTCGACAAACCCAAGCTAACCCGGGGTCGGAACAAGAGCTGTTCCTCCAGACACGCTAAGATCGAACGAAGTGCGAACACTCGTGAGAGATCTGTAGAAGAACCGGCTGGCCGGTTGCATCCTTGCGGCTAGTTCTGAACCACTTGCCCATTGGAGATGAGTCCCTGTAGGGCAGCGGGAGATTGCGGGTGGGTAGAAGAAAGCTGATCAGTTCGAAGGAGACGACAACGCTCCTGGGGATCGCGGCGGACGAGCATCTTCCACCAGCGCCAACGGATGCTTGTTGCCTTCGCCGTCAACTCCGATCGCGGCGACCAGCACGAGATCGTCGCCGAGATGCAGCCCGTCGATTTGGACCACCAGAAGGTCGAGCGCGGACAGATCGGCAGCCATGAAATCGGCCAGCCGCGCCGCCGACAGCGCTACGAACCTCCGCGAGGCCGCCGACTTCGAAACCCCCGATCGGGGCGGTGCCGGCACGTCACCCTCGGGCAGCCGGACAGCGCGGCCGAACCGGCGCGTCGACACATTGATCAGCATCAGGTTCATCGCCCAGCGACCGAGCCAGTCCTCCTGCGCCGCCGTTTCCCAGCTCGGGATCGTGACCTCGCGGCCGTCCACGCCCCGAACCCGCGGGCGCTCGACTTCGATCTTGCCGCCGTGGAAACCAATCCGTCCCCGCGTTCGGCCCCAACGGTGCGCCCGCCGCGCCGCATCGCGACCGTGGCGCGGTCCGCAGGCCGCCACAACATCCGCCTCCATCATCATGCCGAGCGCCTCGATCCCTGCCGCCAGGCAGAACCGATCGAAGCTCGCCCGCACTTCCGCAAACGCCTCGTCCACAGCCCCGGTCGCCGGCCAACCAGCCGGTGTGATATCTCTCGTCATGGCGTTGCTCTCCTTTGTGGAATCAGCACCCCGAGCCTACCGGCTCAAGGTGGGCAACGCCGACCTCTTCAGAAATTCAACAGAACCCGGGACATCCCCGGCTCGTCCGGTTCAAGCCGTCAATGTCCTAAGATCGACAATTGGACAGCAGTATTTCCGCGTTCGGCGCGAAACGACGAGATCTTTCTTTAGGAAAGAGCTTGCAGAACGTCTTTGGCACGGCGATTGCTGCGACGGTGGGCGTCACATCACAATGGTCTGCACTCCGCCAAGAGTTCAGATCAACCCTGTTCGATTTATCCATGTCCATGGCATGCTGATGCTGCCGCTTCCATGGCGCGCACCCGTCGCGAGGTCTCTCACATGCTCATGTCGCTTGGAGTTCTGGCGATGACTTGGCCACAACGGTGCCAAGGAGGAGGTGCTGCGCGCCACGTTCCAGGTGAGAGGTGCCGCGAGCCATTCGTGGCAGATCGAGCTGGCGAGCGTCAATCTACAGCTGAAGCGGGGCGATCCGACGCCAGCAGTGGGTGCGGACCTAGTTTTCTCAGGAGCTGACGGCGATGGAAGGATGTCAGTGTTGGCTTAGATAGGCAATTAGCTGATGCGCTGGCGTATCTCTAGTCATGTTCAGAGTTGGTGGCCAAGCGGTCGGGCGTATCACATGCCGCCAAGTTTAATCGCTAGTCGTCGCAGATCCTGTGCGGATTGTGGGGGCTTGGCCGGTCAATCGACCTGCCGTTGAAGTGGGGTGCCACGCTAGTGGCAGAGATAAGGCTTTATCATGGATGTGAAGCGCGATCGTCATGACCCAGAGCTATCGCCAAATTTTGGTGACGGCCGGGCCGGTCAGGCGGCGGCGGTTTTGGGCTCACGGTCAGCCGTGCTTGGCGATGACCTCAATCCCGTCGTTGAATGTCACACCGAGCACGAGTTTTGGCAACTGGTTGTGACCATCGAGTCGACGCCAACTTTTCTGCGCGGCCTCGGCCAGTTTGAAGACCATCGCGAGCGCCGTCCTGTTGGACAGGCAACCCTTCGATCGGATCGTGCGGTGGCGCACGGTGGCGAAGGTGCTTTCAATGGGATTGGTCGTCCGCAGGTGTTTCCAGTGCTCGGCGGGGAAGTCGTAGAAAGCCAGCAGCGTGTCCCGATCCTTGCCGAGGCAGTCGGCCGCCTTTTCGTATTTGGGTGTGTAGCTCTCGATGAAGGCGTCGAATGCCAGCTCGGCGGTGGCCTTGGACTCCGCCATCCAAATCTCCTGCAGCGCGCGTTTGGCTTTCGGCTGCTGGCTCTTTGGCAGCTTGGCGAGCACGTTGGTGGTCTTGTGCACCCAGCAGCGCTGCTCGCGCGTTGTCGGCCAGACCTCACCGGCGGCCTTCCAGAACCCGAGCGCGCCGTCGGCAATGACGAGCCGCGGCGACACGTCGAGCCCACGCCGCTTCAGATCGAGCAGCAGATCGCGCCAATCGTGCGCGCTCTCGCGGGCGCCATCGGTGAAGCCGACCAGTTCCTTGCGGCCTTCCGGCGTCGCGCCGATCAGCACCAGGATGCACTGCTTCTCGTCCTCGAGGCGAGCTTCGAGATGGATGCCATCGGCCCAGATGTAGACATAGCGCCTGGCCGAAAGATCGCGCTTTTGCCACGCGGCGTACTCGTCGAGCCAGCCGTCCTTCAGGCGACCAACGGCGGATGCCGACAACCCGGCAGCATCCTTGCCGAGCAGCGCCGCCAGCGCCTCGGAGAAGTCGCCGGTCGAGATCCCCTTCAAATAGAGGATCGGCAGCAGCGTCTCGATCGACTTCGACCGCCGCATGTAGGGCGGCACGACCGATGGCGAGAACCGGATACGGTCGGGATCGGCGGCGGCCTCGCGATCGCGCACACGCGGCTGGCGGACGGAGACTGGACCGATCCCGGTCATCACCTCGCGCTCCGGCAGGTGACCGTGGCGGACCACACGCTGCTGGCCGTCCTCGGTCTTCACATCGGCATGCTTGCCGAGAAAGTCCGCGACCTCGGCCTCGACCGCCTGCGCCAACAGAGCGCGGGCCCCGTTACGCAAGATTTCGGTGAGTTGGTCGTCGAACACTCCTGGCTGAATCAGCTTGGTGACGTTATCGTTGGACACGGCATATCGCTCCTTCGGTGGAGAAGTGGAGGCGTCAAGCACCCCCACGATATGCCGCCTTCCCGATTCCCGCCGTCACCAACTTTCAGCGATAGCTCCATGACCCATGTGGGTTGGCATTGTTGAGCAGCGAAGCAGGCGATTTGGATGAGCAGAGACCCCTAGTGTCACCAATCGGTTCTACGGTCTTTGTTGGTGGCGGTACGTTAGCCATTGGGTGCGCTCAGCTAGCAATGGAGATGGGGCACGTCATCCGCGTGGCGCTGTGTGTCGACGCCATATTCCGCGATTGGGCTGCTCGCGCTAATATCTTGTGTGTCGCGAGCGTTGAAGAGCTCTCGATAGTGCTCAACACCGAGTCAGTGGAGTGGGTGTTTTCCGTCGCCAACCCATTCGTATTGCCACCGGATGTGATGAGTCTCGTACGACGAGGCGCTTTCAACTATCATGACGGTCCATTACCGCGGTATGCTGGAGTTCATGCGACGTCTTGGGCGCTGCTGGCCCAAGAGACCGAATATGCCATCACGTGGCATCGTATCGATGATGGTGTTGATACGGGGGACCTGGTTGTTCAGCGCCAAGTCTTGATTGCGCCCATCGACACGGCGTTAACTCTGAACCTCAAATGTTATGAGGCTGCAGTCGAGAGCTTCCGCGAGCTTTTAACCGGTCTAGCGAATGGGGCGTTAAGTAGCTGGCCGCAGGCGCTGGCGGACAGAAGTTACTTTCCGAGACGTCGACGTCCAGATGCGGCAGGCTGTCTGCGATGGGGTCGCTCCGCGCAAGATCTGTCAGCGACGACACGCGCCTTAGATTTCGGGCTGTATCATTTCAATCCGTTATGTCTGTCTAAGGCTCTTGTGGGCGATGACGTTGTCGCAGTCAGGTGCTTGGAGGTGTCGTCTGGCCGCTCGGGCTTTTCAGCGGGCTCCCTGGTTGAAGTCGACCCCGGCCATTGGCGGGTGGCGACGGGTACAAATGACGTTTATGTCTTCTTTGGCAGTTTAGGTGCTGAAGTTTTGGACGCGCAGACACTCGCGCGGCGCTGCGATCTTTATGTAGGCGATCGCCTCCCGATCTTGAGCGATGACGAGGCGCGGAGCATAACCGTTGCGCACGAAATGCTGGCGCCTCGGGAGGATTTTTGGCGACAGCGGCTTCAGCAGTTCAAAATGTCGCAGCTTCCTTTTCTGTCGTCTTCAGAGGCTATGGCTTCGCCCAGATGGCAGTCGAGTTCCCGACTCATTCCAATTGCTTTGGCCGAGTTGTCGGCAGTTGATCGCACTGAACACTTGCTGAGTGCTTGGCTGATATATCTCGCCCGCATCACTGGTGAATCAGAGCTTCAATTGGGATGGACTCCCGCGCCGAGCGGATCGCGAGCCGGGTTGAAATCGTCGATGGAGATGCTTGTTGCCTCTGTCGTGCCCATGCAAGTTACCATTGATCTTGATCGTGATTTTGCAGAGGTGCACAGGGCAATCGCCTTCGAATGCGCTCAGCTGAGGGAGAACGATAGCTTTGCGCGGGATCTTATCGTGCGCTGCCCGACGTTGCGGGGTATGGGGGCGCTACGGTCGCGCCGACCTTGGCCGATGGGCGTTACTGTTACGGAAAACAGCTGTTGCGCTGCGGATGATCTAGCTTCGAGCCCGACTTCTGAAACGGTCCTATCCGGCGATCTCTTGACGTTTGAGGTTTGCGCTCTGGATGGCAGCTTCCGATGGCACTTTGATGCAGGTCGCTTGGCTCCAAGGCAGGTCGACCGCCTGACGGAGCATTTGCAAAATTTGTTGTTTGCTGTGATGGCCGATGCGCAACAAGCGGTGGGGCGGATTGATCTGCTGTCGACTGCTGAGCGCGCGTATCTGTTGGAGGAGCTGAACCGGACGGCGGCGCCGTATCCTGAGCAGCAGTGCATCCATGAGCTGTTCGAGGAGCAGGTGCGCAAGGCGCCGGAGGCGGTGGCGGTGGTCTTCGAGGACGAGCGCCTGAGCTACGGCGAGCTCAATGCGCGGGCCAACCGGCTGGCGCATCACCTGATCGGGCTCGGGGTCAGGCCGGACCAGCCGGTGGCGATCTGCCTGGAACGCAGCCCGGCGATGGTGGTGGGGCTGTTGGCGATCCTCAAGGCGGGTGGCGCCTACCTGCCGCTGGATCCGGCCTATCCGTCGGCGCGGCTGCGCCAGGTGCTCGACGATGCCGCGCCGCAGCTGCTGCTGGCCGATGCGGCGGGACGATCGGCGCTTGGCTGCGATGCGCTGGGGGATGTGACGGTGGTCGATCTCGAGACGGCGACACCGGCCTGGGCCGAGCTGCCGGCCTCGAACCCCGACCCGCGTGCCCTCGGCCTGAGCTCACGCCATCTCGCCTATGTGATCTACACCTCAGGCTCAACAGGCACCCCAAAGGGCGTCATGGTCGAGCATCGGGGATTGGTCAATCTTGTAGCATGGCATGTGCAAACGTTTTGTCCGCAACCAGAAACCAGCTGTGCACTCACAGCTGGAATGGCATTCGATGCCAGCACTTGGGAGCTATGGTCTGCGTTGTACAACCGCAGCACATTGCTGCTCCCGCCCAGAGCACCGGCCGGAGATTCTCTACTTCTGCTGAAGTGGTGGCGTGATCAATCGCTGGGAGTTGGCTTTTTGATCACGCCGCTGGCCACGATCGTGTTGGAAGATAAGCTGGTAAATTCCACATTGAAGTACTTGCTTATTGGCGGTGATCGTCTCCAACGTGTGCCTGCGCCTCTACCAGCGGGTCTAAAGCTAATAAACAACTATGGGCCTACGGAAGCTACGGTCGTAGCGACCTCGGGACGGCTCTTCGTCGAAGACGTAGTGCCGCATATCGGCCGTCCGATTGCCAACACGCGAGTGTATCTGCTGGACGGTCATGGTGCGCCGGTTCCGTTTGGGGCGGTGGGGGAGCTTTACATTGGCGGGGCGGGAGTTGCGCGGGGCTATCTGAACCGGCCCGCGCTGACGGCGGAGCGGTTCATCGCCAGCCCCTTTGTGGAGGGCGACCGGCTGTACCGGACCGGGGATCTTGCGCGGTACTTGCCGGACGGCAATCTGGAGTTCCTGGGCCGCAACGACGAGCAGGTGAAGATCCGCGGCTTCCGGATCGAGCCCGGGGAGATTGCGGCGCGGCTTTGCGAGCACCCGTTGGTGCGCGAGGCGGTGGTGGTGGCGCAACAGGATGGCGCCGGCGACAAGCATCTTGTGGCCTATCTGGTGTGCGCGCCCGAGGCCGGCTCGGACGAGGAAGATGGAAGCACGTTGGCCGGCGCCTTGCGCGCGCATGTGAGTGCGCGGCTGCCGGACTACATGGTGCCCTCGGCGTTCGTGCGGCTATCGGGGCTGCCGCTGACGGTGAACGGCAAGCTCGACCGCAAGGCGCTGCCGGCGCCGGAAGATGATGCGTATGCGCGTCGGACGTACGAGCCGCCGCGGGGCGAGATCGAGACGGCGCTGGCCGAGATCTGGGCCGAGCTTCTGGGGCTCGAGCGGGTCGGGCGCCACGACAATTTCTTCGAACTCGGCGGACACTCGCTGCTGGCGGTGCAGTTGCTCAGTCGCGCAGTCGATCTCGGGATCAAGTTCAGCGCCGCCGACCTCTTCCAAGCCCCCGCTCTAAAGGAACTTGCATCGAACGTTCATTTGGAATCTCAGCCCAGCAGGTCGGGACTGATTTGTGTTCGAGAAACCGGATCGCAGCCGCCGCTGTTCTTTGTTCCCACAGGTTTGGGCGATTGCTCCTATATAGCCAGTTTGGCGCAAGAAATGGATGTCGACTGTCCTGTCTACGGTTTGCCATGGCCGCAATTCAGTGCAGCTCAATTTCCAACTGTTCAAGAGATCGCCTCGCAAGCTAGCATGGCGATTCGCGAGATCCAGCCGCGAGGTCCATATCGGTTCTCTGGATACTCATCAGGAGGAATCTTGGCTTATGCAATTGCGCAGCAGCTACTAAAGCTCAACGAAGCTGTTTCCTTCATCGGCCTAATTGACGTTGTTTTATTTGCAAATGCATCAAGGACATCACCCACCCAAATGATACAAGAAGTACTGCTGGAATCTCTCGAATTAGATGACGAGAAGTTCGAAATCCTCGACCGCTTCGCTGGACAAAATTCAATTTCCCGACTGCTTGAAAAGGCTCAGAGAATTGGGGCGATCCCTCTGGATCGTGATCTCCGCAATGACATTCTGACGTATGAAAGGGCCACGCAGTTCCAACGGGCGCTGGCCTTGTATCAAGTTCCGTCCCTTCCGGTTGAGATACACCGTAAGCGGAGCTTTTCTCCCATTTGATTGATTGGTTTCGCTTCGGCTTTCGCTCTGCGATTCTTGGCTGGTCAGAGAGCCAAGAGGAGACTGAAGGCGATGGAACAATCGGGGGAGGAAGCCGAAGCTGATGGCTTTGTAGGGAAGCTTACGCGCCGGACGCGTTCTGGAGGCCGGTTATGGTCTGCGGAGATCAAGGGGCGCGCTGTTTTCGAGAGCATGAAGCCCGACGCCCGGGTATGTGATGTCGCACGGCGTTATGGTGTGAAGGCCCAGCAGTTGACGAGGTGGCGCAGATTGGCGCGTGCTGGCCGGCTCGCATTGGTCACGGACGACGCGGCGGATTTCGTGTCGATCGAGCTGAGCGATCCAGTGGCGTCAGGCAAGAGCGAGGGGCCCGTCGAGATTACGATTGGCAAGGTTTCGGTCCGCCTGGATGCGGACGTGTCGGCGGTGCGGATCGCGGAGATCGTGACTGCGATCGAGCGCGGCGCATGATCATTCCGGCGCAGGGACTGCGGATTGTGCTTGCTGTGCGTCCTGTTGACTTCCGGTGCGGGCACGACGCGCTGGCCGGTCTTGTGCAAAACACGCTTGGGCTCGATCCGCATTCGGGCCTGATCGTGGTTTTTCGTTCGAAGCGCGCCGACCGGCTGAAGATTTTGCTATGGGACGGCACGGGCCTCGTTTTGGTCTACAAGCGCCTTGGCCGCGATGGTCGTTTCGAGTGGCCGCAGATCAGCGACGGCGTCATGCATCTGACGCGCGTGCAGTTCGAAGCGCTGTTTGAAGGGCTGAACTGGAAGCGAGTGGGCGAACGGATTGTCGCGACGCCAGCTGCGGCGAACTGACTCAGACCCGACAACCTGTTTCGCGCGGGGCTTTGGGATGATAGCTTGCGGATGTGCCGCCGTCCCCCATTGATCCCGCCCGTCTTGCAGCGCTGCCCGCCGATTTGCGCGCGCTCTTCCGCGCGCAGGAAGCGATGATTGAAGCCGAGCGTCGTCGCGCAGACGATGAATGCTCGGCGCGCCTTCATGTCGAGAGTGAACTGGCTGCGTCCAAAGAGAGCGTCGAACGCCTCGAACTGCTCGTGAAGGAGTACGAGCGCGCACGTTTCGGTAAACGCTCGGAAAAGTTCAATCCCGATCAGATGCAACTGGTTCTCGAGGACATCGAGATTGCCATCGCCGAAGTCCAGGAACGCCAGGACGATCGTGCGCGCCGCGCCGGCACGGCGCCGTCCAGCCGCCGGACCAGGCGCGCTGCCCGTGCCTTTCCCGCGCACCTGCCGCGCATCGAGCAGGTGATCGAACCCGAGAACCTCGAGTGTCCCTGCGGCTGCGGCCGGATGGTCCAGATCGGCGAGGATCGCTCCCGCCGTCTCGATGTCATGGCCGCCCAGTATCGTGTGATCGAGACGGTGCGACCGCGCTACGCCTGCGCAAAGGGCTGCACCGGTGTTGCTCAGGCGCCGGCGCCCGCCCATCTCGTGGAGGGTGGCATCCCCACCGAGGCGCTGCTGGCGCAGGTGGCGGTCGCCAAGTTCAGCGAGCACATGCCACTCTATCGTCAGTCGCAGGTTCTGGCTCGGCATGGCATCTTCATCGATCGCGCCGTTCTGGCAGACTGGATGGGAACGGTCGCCTTCCACCTCGCGCCGCTGGTCGAGCGCATGAGCGTCGTGATGAAGCAATCGGGCCGCTTGTTCATAGACGAGACCAGGGCGCCTGTGCTCGATCCGGGCCGGGGCCGAACGAAGACCGGCTATCTGTGGGCTGTCCTGCGCGACGATCGCGGCCACGGCGGCGCTGATCCACCAATCGTGGTCTACCACTACGCGCCAGGACGCGGTGGTGACCATGCTGAGCGCATCCTCGAGGGCTTCGACGGCATCCTTCAGGTCGACGGATACCAGGGCTATCATCGGCTCGCACGGCCCAAGCGCAAAGGCGGCGTGCCGCTGCGGCTGGCCGCATGTTGGTCCCACTCAAGGCGCAAGATCATCGCAGCGACTCCGAAAGCCGGCTCACCCATCGCCGAAGCCGTTCTCGCGCGCATCGCCGCACTCTATGCGATCGAGAAGGAGATCCGTGGCGCCGACGCCCCGGCTCGGCAAACGACCCGTAACGAGCGATCACGGCCGCTCGTCGCTGAACTCGAGAGGTTTCTGCGCGAGCAAGCCGCTCGCCTGTCGCCTGTCGCCGGGCAGCGAGATGGGCAAGGCGATCGCCTATCTCCTGAACCATTGGGATGGCCTCACCTTGTTTCTCGACGATGGTTGCGTTGAGATGGACACCAATCCCGTCGAAAATCAAATCAGGCCGCTGACTCTGACGCGTAAAAATAGTTTATTTGCTGGTCACGACGAAGGTGGTCGTTCATGGGCGCGCATAGCTTCGCTCATCGCCACCTGCAAAATCAACAGCGTGGAGCCCTACGTCTGGATGAAAGCGACGCTCAAAGCGATCGCAACCGGTCACCCGCAGTCCCGGATCGACGAGCTCCTGCCCTGGTCGTTCGGCCGCACCTCGTAATTCTCCGTCGTTGCCGCCTCCATACCCCCCGCCAACGATTTGCAAACACGTTGATCAACAGACTGCAATCCCCACGCCAAACCTTTGCGAATGGGACGCGAACGTCGCTTACGGTCAGGCGCCATCTGGCGCATGCTCAGAAACGAAAGGGCTTCGGCTGGGAACGATGGAATAGGCGGTGGCTGTACGACACTCTCGGGCTGTTCAACGCCTACAGAGTGCGACGCGACGGGCCGAAAGTCGCCCCAGCAGGATAGGTCCCATAAGCGTTGGCGTGAAGCAAATGGGAGCGCGCAGTGCGGGAAATCCGCATGCTGCGTGCGACGTGGAGGGGACTGGAAACGTGGCACGGTCGAGAGGCCTGTCGGCTGCCAGTCTTCGACCCTACCGGGGAGGAGAAGCGCGCTCGCGCTTCTTACTCCACTGCCCATCGGCCGCGGCTTTCTCTATCTCGTCGCCATCATCGACTGGGCGAGCCGTGCGGTTCTGGCGTGGCGGTTGTCGAATACGATGGACGTCTCGTTCTGCGTGGCGGCTCTGGAAGAGGCGCTGGCGACGTACGGCACGCCGGAGATTTTCAACACCGACCAGGGCAGCCAGTTCACCAGCGTGGCCTTCACCGGCGCGTTGGTGGGCGCAGGGATCAAGATCTCCATGGATGGCCGCGGTCGTTGGATGGACAATGTCTTCATCGAGCGGCTGTGGCGGTCGCTCAAGCATGAGGACATCTATCTCAAGGGCTATGCCGACGGCCGCGAGGCCAAGGCAGGGATCGCGAGCTGGATCGCCTTCTACAACGATCGTCGCCTTCATCAGTCCCTCGGCTATCGCACGCCGATGGCGGTCTGGCGCGAACGGATGCAGGCCGCGAAGGCTGTGGACATGGTGGACAACGCTGACGCGTTGACCACATGCCCATCAGCAACTGCAGCAGACAGAGTCTCTGGCTGCGTGATAGAAAGGGATCAGGAGCGATCCGTTTCCAACTAACAAACCGGTTCAACCGGTCCCGCTCCGCGGGTCCATTTTAGCGCAACCCCGACCAGCTCCGCCGATCGCATGTTGCTCCACCCGCGCCTCGTGGCGTAAAATAAGTCGAGACTCTAATTGCCGCTGGATGAAAGTTCGGGGGCAGGTCAGCATCAATCAACGCCTGTACGGCCGCTCAAACGGGTACGCCCATATCCTCTGCAGCTGCCGTGACGACTTTGAGTGGTTCCTCGAGCTCTTTTTGGTCGAATGCGTCGCGCAGCTCACGAGGCGCCCGCGTCAGCATCCAAGCGTCAGCCTTCCGGCGACCGCCAGCTGACCAGTCCGGCCCTCGCCGGCGAACGCGATGTCCCACCGCCAGTTACACCATGCTCAGGGACACGATCTGGCATCGATGAGCTGTTTAAGGTCGTTGATAGGCGTCGAGCCAGAACTTGGCGGTTTTCCGGGACACTCATCATAGTCACATGGTCGCCTGGAATTGGCACGAGAGCTGGCCCCGGTTGTTTGGACAGCGCCCCGCTGGATTTAAGTGGATTCCTGCCGGGTTATGCTGAACGCGGGGCTTTACGGTTTTGTCGTTGCGTCGGGAGGGCGTAGCCCGACCAGAGCGACGACAAAACCGTCGGCGACGGTCATGCGGCCATCACCATAGCTTGCGTGCCGAAGTAAGCCTCGTCGGGCGTGCGCCCGTCAAGGCTCGAGTGAGGGCGTCCCTGATTGTAGAAGGCCAGATACTTGGCAATTGACGCTCGCGCCTCGGACACGCTGTCGTAGGCGCGGAGATAAACTTCTTCGTATTTGACCGTGCGCCAGAGCCGCTCGACAAACACGTTGTCGCGCCAGGCGCCCTTGCCGTCCATGCTGATGGCGATCTTCGCGTCCAGCAGCACATCGGTGAACTCGAGGCTGGTGAACTGGCTGCCCTGATCCGTGTTGAAAATCTCGGGCCTGCCGTGCTTCGCCAACGCCTCCTGGACCGCTTCGACGCAGAAGGCCGCCTCCATTGTGATCGAGACGCGATGGGCCAGGACCCGTCGGCTGAACACATCGACGACCGCCGCGAGATAGACGAAGCCACGCCGCATCGGAATGTAGGTGATGTCCATTGCCCACGCATGGTCGGGCCGCTCGATCTTCAATCCGCGCAACAGGTACGGGTAGATCTTGTGACCCGGAGCCGGCTTGCTCGTGTTCGGGCGACGATAGACCGCCTCGATCCGCATGCGCTTCATCAGCGTCGCGATGTGGCGGCGACCGGCGTATACGCCCTCCCGCCGCAGCAACGATCGCAGCATACGCGCTCCCGCGAAGGGATAATCGAGATGCAGCTCATCGAGCCGACGCATCAAGGCAAGGTCCTCGGCCGAAACTGGCCGAGGTTCATAGTAGACCGTGCTGCGAGCCAGCTTCAGGACCTTCGCCTGGCGCACGATAGAAAGATCATGATCGCGGTCGATCATCGCTTTGCGCTCAGCAGGCCCGCCTTGGTGAGCGCGCCGGACAAAAAATCGTTTTCCAACGCCAGCTCGCCGATCTTGGCATGTAACGCCTTCAAATCGACCGGCGTCTCGGCCGATGTCTTGTCATGCCCAAACACGCCGGCGGCGCCTTCCAGGAGCTGGTTTTTCCAGATCGTGATCTGGTTCGGATGAACATCAAACAGTTGCGCCAGCTCCGCCAGTGTCTTGTCGCCTTTGACCGCAGCCAAAGCAACCTTCGCCTTGAATGCCGGAGAATGCGTCCGGCGGCTCTTCTTCGTCATCTTCGCTCCTGATTCGCAGCAAGAATCCTCGCCGCTGTCAGGCAGAAAATCCACTCAAGCTACTGTCCGAATTTGCGGGGCCAGCTCTGTTTTGCGGATCAAGGCGCGCGGCCACCGCGAACTGGTCACTGTAGTCGGGCACGCCGCGGTGATCTCCGCTGGCGAGTGGATTACCGCATCGGGCGAATGGATCAATGACCGCACCCATGGCCAACAGTACAGGGCGAAGTTCTTAAAGACCTCGGAACCGACATCACTCGACGGCATCGAGAAATACCTCGGCTCCGGAATGATCCGCGGCATCGGGCCAGTCTATGCCAAGAAGCTGGTGCGCGCCTTCGGTGAGAAAGTGTTCGATACCATCGAGACGGAGCCCGAACGCCTGCGCGAGGTAACGGGCATCGGCCCGGTTCGGGCCAACCGGATCACGGCCGCCTGGGCTGAACAGAAGATCGTTCGCGAAATCATGGTCTTCCTGCACAGCAATGGCGTCGGCACAGCCCGGGCGGTGCGCATCTATAAGACCTATGGCGCGGACGCCGTACAGGTTATGACCGAGAACCCCTACCGCCTCGCGCGTGACATTCGCGGCATCGGCTTCAAGACTGCCGACGCGATCGCGATGAAACTCGGCATCGAAAAGACCGCAATGATTCGGGTTCGGGCCGGGATCTCCTATGGGCTGACCGAGGCGATGGACGAAGGGCACTGCGGTTTGCCGACGGATGAACTGGTGCCGCTTGCCGAGAAGCTGCTTGAGGTCCCGGTGGAACTGGTGCGCATTGCGCTTGATCTCGAACGGATAGCAGGCACAGTCATCGCGGACAGCGTAGGCGAAACGTCATGCGTATTTCTGGCGGGCCTGCATCGGGCGGAGCGTTCGATTGCCGAGCGACTGATCCGGCTTGCGAATGGCACACTGCCGTGGCCCTGGATCAATCCCGACAAGGCACTGCCTTGGGTCGAGCAACGGATCGGGCTTACCCTTGCCGAAAGCCAGGTCGCTGCGATCCGGCTCGCATTGATGTCCAAAGCGTTGGTCATGACCGGCGGTCCTGGTGTCGGCAAGACCACCATCGTCAAAGGTATTCTCCGCATTCTCGCAGCAAAGGGCGTGAGGCTCCTGCTATGCGCGCCGACCGGCCGCGCCGCCAAGCGCATGACCGAAGCGACCGGTTTTGAGGCCAGGACGATCCACCGGCTGCTGGAGGTTGACCCCAAGGGCGGCGGCTTCAAGCGCGGCGAAGACAATCCGCTCGACTGCGACCTGCTTGTTGTCGACGAAGCCTCAATGGTAGACGTCGTGCTGATGCAGTCACTCATCAAGGCCGTGCCAGGCAGATCTGCCCTTTTGATCGTCGGCGACATCGACCAGCTTCCTTCGGTTGGGCCAGGCCAAGTGCTGGCCGACGTCATCTCATCCGGTGCTGTGCCGGTGGTGCGTCTCACCGAGGTGTTCCGGCAGGCCGCGCAAAGCCGCATCATTATCAGCGCACATCGCATCAATCAGGGGGCCATCCCCGATCTCAGCCCGCCCGGCACGGATAGCGATTTCTACTTCGTGCAAGCGGGCGATCCAGAAACCGCCGTACAGCGTATCATCGAGTTGGTGAAGACACGGATCCCCAATCGCTTCGGCCTCGACCCAATTCGGGACATTCAGGTTCTGTGTCCAATGAACCGGGGCGGCGTCGGTGCGCGCTCGCTAAACATTGAACTGCAGGCGGCTCTGAACCCCGCCGGCGAGCGCAAGGTTGAACGCTTCGGTTGGACGTTCGCGTCCGGCGACAAAGTGATGCAGATCGAAAACGATTACGACAAGGAGGTCTATAACGGTGACATCGGTTATATCGACGATGTCAGTTCCGAAGACAGCGAACTCACCGCAAGCTTCGACGGCCGCTCGGTCATTTATGAGTTTGGCGAGCTCGACACGCTGGTGCCGGCTTACGCAGCAACTATCCATAAGAGCCAGGGTTCGGAATACCCTGCCGTAGTGATCCCGGTGATGACGCAGCACTACACCATGCTGCAACGAAACCTGCTCTATACCGGCGTCACCCGGGGCAAGAAGCTGGTCGTGCTGGTCGGTCAGAAGAAAGCCGTTGCCATCGCGGTTCGCAACGTTTCCGGGCGGCGAAGGTGGTCGAAATTGAAGAGTGGCTGGCGTCAAGAATAGCATCGATGCCGACAAGATGAGGGCCGACTATGAATGCGGGCAAAGCGCATAAGATTTGGATCGAACAGTGCGAAGCGGCTCAAACGATCAAGGCGCGATTCGGGCTCACGGCGGCCTTCGACTACCTTGTCGGTGAGAAGTTGATGAGTTTTACCAGTACTGCCTCCAGACATCCCGACTTCGCGCGGGAACTGCCGCGGTTTGTTTCCGAGGTGAGACGCATGTTCGCGCCGGATGAGATCGGCGCACAGTTGGCGCAAATCGAGCGTTCGCAAAACGAAAGGAATGTCGATGTTTTGGAGGAGGATGATCTTCTGCCGGAGAGTCCGGCCGCAGTCGCGGAGTGCGTTCAGCAGTTCATGCGGGTCAAGGAGTTGCTGACCGCGCCCATGCTCGGTACTTCGTGACAGAATGGCGAATTACATCTCGATGTGGCGCGCGGCTCACCCCCAAAATCGCGGACATTTCCGGTGGGATCATAAGGTCTCACCGTCATGATGACGCTGGAACCCGTTCTTACCCCGCATGGTTTGCTGACACTGCGACAAACGGCGCAAGCTCCTGCGTTGGAGCTCAATCAGGGCTTGCGGCTGGAGAAAGCATTTTTACGTGGCTCAGGGCACGGATTGTTGTGGCTCGGCGCCGACGAAGTCGCGACGGTTCTCCCACCGGTGTTGTCGTATTGGCGAGCGCTTGGAATGCGCTACATGACTGCGCTGTGCGCGCTTCCTAGTGTTGGAGACGGCCGTACCAAGCCGCCTGTGCCGATCCCCGCCGATGGCGAGTTGGACACGATGGCAGCGGCTGTTCCGCCGATGACCGGCGCGGAATACCTGACGACGTCTGTCCTGGCCAATCTTTGGCAAGGTATGGATGCGGCCTTTGATGCCGAGTTGGTGCAAGCCAAGCTCTCCCTGCAGGAGTTCCTCAAGAGCCGTCATCCGGCTTGGAATTTGGTTGGGCGCGTTCATTTCAACCTCGCGGAGAACCGGAAGGACGATGAAGCCCCGTTCGCGTTTCTTGCGACCTACACCACCCGACTCTCTGCTGAGGCCAAGGCCCAGCATCTGCCGCTTGGCAAAGCCTTGCAGGAGTATTCCGGTGCGAGGAACCGCCAACGCCTGCTCTCGCTGCTGATGCCCGTCCAGCGCGCCGCCGAGAGGAGCCCTTGGTTGAAGACGTTGGTCAATGCCGGCGATATCTTTCACCCGCTGCGCTGGAGCCCACAACAGGCGCTGCAATTCCTGAAGGATGTTCCCGCAATCGAAAGCGCCGGGGTGGTCGTGCGAATGCCGGCGAGTTGGCGCATGAACCACCCCGCACGCCCGCAAGTGAAAGCAACGGTCGGGGGCAATGCGCCATCACAGCTGGGGATGGACGCGCTGCTCGACTTCCGAATGGAGGTGACGCTCGAGGGCGAAAGCCTCTCGAAGGCCGAGATCAAGCGACTCCTGGCGCATTCCGATGGATTGACCTTAATCCGTGGCAAGTGGGTCGAGGTCGATCATGAACGACTGCATCGCACACTCGAGCAATTTGAGGCCATCGAGCGCCGTGCCGCCGCCGAGGGTCTTTCGTTCGGTGAGGCGATGCGTCTGCTGGCTGGGGCTGGCATTGCCGGAGATAAAACTGCCGCACCAGCCGACATCGATTGGAGCCAGACCGTTGCCGGCCCCTGGCTGGCGGAGACGCTGGCGACCTTGCGCCATCCCGATTGGCTCATGCGGGTCGACCCCGGTCAATATTTTCAGGGTACGCTGCGACCCTATCAGCAGTCGGGTGTGCAATGGCTCTATCTGCTAACGCAGCTCAAGCTTGGGGCTTGCCTTGCCGACGATATGGGGCTCGGCAAAACCATCCAGGTGTTGTCGCTGCTGCTGGTGATCAAGAATGAGGACATGGCACGGAAACCGTGCCTGCTCGTAGCCCCCGCCTCGTTGTTAGCCAATTGGGCCGCCGAGATTTCCCGATTTGCGCCAAGCTTGAAAACAGTCGTGGTCCATCCATCGGCTGCGCCGTCCGAGAAACTGAACACTTACAGTGCGGACAGATGCGCAGATGTCGATCTCGTAATCACGAGCTACGGCTTTCTGATGCGTACGCCTTGGCTAGAAACTATATCATGGCGGTTTGTGGTGCTCGATGAAGCACAGGCCATCAAGAACCCGGCTGCCAAGCAGACAAAATCGGTCAAGAGGCTCAAGGCAGAAATGCGCATTGCGCTCACCGGCACGCCGATCGAGAATCGGCTCGGTGACCTTTGGTCGATCTTCGACTTCATTAATCCTGGCCTGTTGGGATCGTCGAAGGAATTTTCGGCATTCGTCAAACGCCTCGCCGACCGGCCACATAACCCTTACGGTCCGCTCCGCGACCTGGTGCGCCCCTATATCCTGCGACGGCTGAAGACCGACAAGAGCATCATTGCCGACCTGCCCGACAAGACCGAGGTGAAAACCTTCTGCCCCTTGAGCCGCAAGCAGGCGGCGCTCTATCAGCAAGCAGTGGCAGAGCTGGCCGACCAACTCGAAGAGGTCGATGGAATAAAACGGAGAGGCATCGTCCTAGCTTTTCTCATGCGCTTGAAGCAAATCTGCAACCATCCATCGCAGTGGCTCGGCGACGGCGCGTGGAATGAGGAGGATAGCGGTAAGCTTGGGCGTCTGCGCGACATCGCGGAAGTGGTTGCCGCCCGGCAGGAGAAGGCACTTGTCTTCACCCAGTTCAAGGAGGCAACGGCGCCACTAGGGGCGTTCCTGGGCTCCGCATTCGGAAGGCCCGGCCTCGTCCTGCATGGCGAGACAGAGATTAAGAAGCGCAAGGACCTGGTGCGCCAATTTCAGGAAGACGAAGACGTCCCGTTCTTCGTGCTCTCGGTCAAAGCAGGCGGCACCGGGCTCAATCTCACAGCGGCCTCGCATGTCATTCATTTCGACAGGTGGTGGAATCCGGCCGTCGAAAACCAAGCCACCGACCGTGCCTTCCGGATCGGACAGACCAAGAATGTGCTTGTGCACAAGTTCCTTTGTCGCGGCACCGTGGAAGAAAAGATCGACGATATGATCGAGTCGAAGAAACAATTGGCTGGGGATTTCCTCAGCGGTGGAGCTGACATCCTGTTGACTGAGATGAAAGATGAGGCGTTGCTTAAGCTCGTGACTCTCGATTTGGGTGCGGCGATGAAGGAAGTGGGATGAATGAGCTACTACGGGTGGCACGCTTACGTGCCGGTAGCTGAGAAGCGGCGGCAGGCAGAACGCAAGTTGGCCAAGCTCAAGAAGCAGGGACGATCCGTTGCGCCCGTGAGGATCGAGGGACGCAAAATTACCAAGAGCTTCTGGGGCAATTCTTGGTGCGTCAACCTCGAACGATACAGCGACTATGAGAACCGCTTGCCGCGCGGTCGGACCTATGTCCGAAACGGCTCGGTTATCGACCTGCATATTGCCAAGGGCGAGATCTCCGCAATGGTCGCCGGGTCTGAGGTCTACCAAATCAAGATTGCCATCGCACCAATTACGCGGGCACGCTGGAAATCCATCTGTCGGGACTGCGCCGGGACCGTCGATTCGCTAGTTGAGCTCCTGCAGGGCCGCTTGGCGAAAGGCGTGATGGACCGGGTCTGTCGAGAGGGTGACGGCCTGTTTCCGTCGCCGACGGAAATCAAGCTGTCCTGCAGCTGTCCGGACTGGGCGGACATGTGCAAGCACGTTGCGGCAGCACTGTATGGTGTCGGCGCCCGGCTAGATGAAAAGCCTCAGCTTCTTTTTGTGCTGCGTGATGTGGATGAAACTGAAATGCTCGCCAGCGCTGGACAGGATTCTCCGCTAACAACGGCGCCAGGCGCGGCGAAGGTGCTTGATGAAGGCGATGTCGCCGCTCTATTCGGGCTGGAGATGGCCGAAACTCCCGATACCCCAAATCCTGCCTTCACAGTCTCAAAGAGACCCCAACAGTCCAAGTCGCAAAAAGGCAAGATATCTGCCAGAAAGACCAAACGAGCAGCGAAGACAGATGTCGCCTTACATCGTGCGACTCGGGCCTGTTCGGGAACGAAAAAGACAACCCGAGCAAGTGCCAGGAAACGGCGCACTCGGGGATGTCCCGATCGCTGTTGAACTATGTCGGGCCGAGGTTGCCAGAATGAATGTTGCACTAAACCGCTCCGCGGTAGGGAGCGCATGGCTGCGGCCTGAAGGGGGAAGCGCCACAGAGTGCGCGGCAGCGGCATTAACGATCCTTCGCTGCGCGTCGCGCCGTCCGACCCGTGGCCTCGCTGAACAAGTGGCGGGGGATGCTGATTATCGCAAAACGTCGCCGTTCTTCCAGGTGCGTTTCAAAATCTGCCTCCACAAAAATCTCGACGGTCTCCTCACTGGCATGAACTTCGACGCGTACCGGCGCGTCGTCAAAATCCACTTCGTATCGGCGACCATTCTTTCCTCGGATGATCGCGTGCGCCATTTCTATGCTACCTCCGGCCCGGCTTCTTGAGCTTCTTCACTCGGTGCTTCTGATAATCGAGAACGGCCGCTGCAAGTGGCATCGAGCGCGGCACGCTCACAGGTGTGAGGGAGACGACAAGCGCTCTGCCTGTTTCTTCCGAGCGAGACAAATGGCAGATGATGCCGCCCTCGTCACCGGCGTATGACAAATCCCAGACGACGTGGTGCATCCGATCAGCATCGGCAATGACCTTGCCCCTCAGGCTTAATCCAGTTTGAAGTTCGCTCTGGCCCAAGACTGACGTGCTCCCCGCAGATTAGGCCAATCGGAGCTGGAATTTTCCACTTATGATCCCCTTGGGGACGAGGAGAGTTCCATGAAGGCATCGAAGTTCACCGAGGCACAGATCGCTTTCGTTTTGCGTCAGGCAGAGGAAAGGACGCCAGTCGCCGAGGTTTGCCGGAAGGCGGGCTGTGAATCGAGGCCGAACATTGACCCCGCACGCGCGAAGTCAATCACGCGCTTGGGACGCCGATCGGCGTCCGGACCCCACGCCGATTCACACGTCGAGCCTTGCAACCGCTTTACGAGAGCGCGCGGTTTCGTCGCGCCCTGAGTAGAAAATGACTGTTGCAACCGTCTAGGTTGCGTGCAACCATAGGGTTGGGCCTCAGAAACCCAAGCAAGCAAGATAGCATCAGTGGCCATCAATGGGCCAGCGTATAACGGCCCCGTTCGGTGGGACGGTGCTCCCATGTCGAAGGGGCACCCCAAAAGCACATTGGCCGTTCAGGATTACGGTTTCTGAACCCCGCCCGCACTGACAATTCAGGGGCCGGTCAATGAATCAGGCACAGCAGCAGAAGCCCTCTCCTGAAGACAAAGTTTACGTCACCAAGGATAAGGACGCGGGCGCATGCGGATTGCAGCGCGATTTGCAGGATCGGTTGCAGCCGGCGCACGACGAGCCGGTGAGCGAGCCCGTCAGCGATAGTGCTCCCCATCCCGAAGCACCTGCAGGCTCGGGCCGGTGGGTTCGCCGCCTGCTCAAGGTCGGCATTGGCCTTGCGATCGTGGCCGTCTTCGGATGGTTGCCGCTGAAGGCCGTGCTGCAGACTTCGAGCGTCGAGGCCGTGGTCAATGCCAGGATCGTGACGTTGCGCTCGCCGATCGACGGCACCGTGAGTGCGAAGCCGCAGGGCTCCGCGCAACTCAGCGTGGTTCACGAGGGCGACGCGATTCTTCATGTCGTCAACGCGCGCGGCGATCGCGTACGGCTCGATGACCTCCGGCGGCAGATGTCGCGGCTGGAGAACGAGCGCCCGAGCCTGGCCGCCAAGCTCGCGGCCGCCGAGACCGCGCAACAGGACCTCGCCCGCCAGGCGGGCCAGTTCCGCGATGGCCGCATCCTTCAGCTCGAGGCGCGCATCGCCGAAATCCAGTCGGCGATCGAGGCCGCGGCCGCGCGACGGGAGGAGGCCGTGGCCGCCGTCGAGCGGGCCTCTTCACTGATCAAATCGGGCACCGTCTCGACGGTCGAAATGGCCCGCCTGACGCGCGAGCAGGCGATCGCCCAGCAGACCGAGATCGGTGCCCGCCGCCGGCTCGATGCCGCCAAGGTTGAGCTCACCGCTGTCAGGAGCGGCACCTATCTCGGCGACAGCTACAACGACCGGCCGAGCTCCGCTCAACGCGAAGAGGAGATGCGACAGCGCGCCAGCGATCTGCGCGCCGATCTGGCACATGCCGATGCCGAGATCGACTGGCTGACCCACGAGATCGCCGTCGAGCAGCTGCATTACGTCAACCGGGCGGAAGCCGACATCAAGGCGCCGGTCGCCGGGCGTATCTGGGAGATGATGACGTCGCCGGGCGAGGATGTCCGGGCCGGGCAGCCCTTGCTCAAGCTGCTCGATTGCAGCGGCGCCGTGGTCACCGCCAACGTCACCGAAGGCGTCTACAACCGCCTCCGGCTCGGCGAGCAGGCGAGCTTCGAGCCGAATGACGGCAGTGCGGCGATCCATGGTGAGATCGTCAATCTCACCGGCGCATCGGGCGCGCCAGCGAACCTTGCGATCAATCCGGATGCGTTGAACAAAGAACCGTATCGTGTGACGGTCTCGATGCCGGCGCTCGACAGCACGGGCAAGGAATGCGCGGTCGGCCGCACCGGGCGGGTAGTGTTCAACGGGGACGCGGCAAAGTCATGATGGCGGCCTTTGCGCCCGGGCTGGTCGCCTTTGGCGCCTGCCTTGCGATCCTGCCGCTGCTCCGGCGCGAGCACACGCTGGCCCGCGTCATGATGACCGGCGTGTCGTTCGTGCTGCTGCTCCACTACTTCGTCTGGCGGGTGACCCAGACCTTGCCGCCTCCGGGCCTCACCGCCGACGCGCTGGTCGGCTTTCCCTTTGTGGTGGCCGAGGCGGCCTCGATGATCGCGGTGTGCCTGTCATTGCTGTTCCTCTCCAGGACCATCGACCGCTCGCCCGAGGTCAATGCGATCCTTCGCCGATCCAGGGCGTCGACAGATGCGCCGCTCGTCGACGTCTTCATCTGCACCTACAATGAGGAGAAGGCGATCCTGGAACGCACCATCATCGGCGCGACGGGACTGAACTATCCCAATTACCGCGTCTGGGTGCTCGACGATGGGCGGCGGCTCTGGCTGCGCCGGCTCGCCCAGGAGCTCGGCTGCAACTATCTGACCCGTCCGGACAACCGCCACGCCAAGGCCGGCAACATCAATCATGCGCTCCGGCACGTATCCACCCTGCCGGAGAGGCCGGAGTTCATCTCGATCCTCGATGCCGACTTCGTCCCGATGCCGGACTTCCTGACCCGGGCGATCAGCCTGATGCAGGACGGCAGCGTCGGCGTCGTGCAGACGCCGCAGCACTTCATCAATCCGGATCCGATCCAGACCAACCTCGCCGCGACCGACGTCTGGCCCGACGAGCAGCGCTTCTTCTTCGATATCCTGATGCCGGCCAAGGATGCGTGGGGCACCGCATTCTGCTGCGGCACCTCATCGCTGATCCGCTTCTCCGGCCTGATGCAGATCGGCGGCTTCCCGACCGATTCGGTGACGGAAGACTATCTCGTCACGCTGCGGCTGAAGGAGAAGGGGCTGCGCACGGTCTATCTCAACGAGCGCCTGACCATCGGCCTCGCGCCGGAGGGACTGAAGGAATACATCACCCAGCGCGGGAGGTGGTGCCTCGGCTTCATGCAGATCTTCAGAGGCCGCAGCGGGCCGTTCTCGCGGCAATCCAGGCTCGCCTTCATCGACCGGCTGTCGCTGATCGATGCCTTCATGAGCTGGTCGGCGGTCTACGGCACCAAGGTGTTCGGCCTGGTGGTGCCCTGGCTCTATCTGCTGTTCGGGATCAAGGCGGTCCATGCCGATCTGTTCGAGCTGCTGAAATATTTCATGCCGTTCTATGTCTGGCACGCCTTCACGATGGCCTGGATATCGCGTGGCCGCTCGCTTGCGATCATGACCGACGTCTCGCAATACATCGCGGCGCCGGCGGTCCTGAAGGCGGTCGTGACCGGCCTCGTCAAGCCGCAGGGCCACAAATTCAAGGTGACCGCCAAGGGCGGCGACCGCAACCGCCGCTTCATCGAGTGGCCGCTGCTGCGGCTCTATGGCGGTGCCTTGCTGATTACGCTGGTGGCGATCGCCTACGCCTTCATCCTGCACCTGCGCGGCGAAAACATCGCCTATGGCGGACTGGCACTGGCCTGGAGCCTGTACAATTGCGTCGTGCTCGCGATCGTGTGCTTCATCTGCATCGAGCAGCCGCGGCGCCGCAAGGCCGAGCGTTTCGAGCGCGACGAGCCGATCCTGGTTCACGAAGGCGCCGAACCGCGGCTGGTGCGGATGGCCGACATCTCGATTTCGGGCGCGCGCTTCATCGATCCGGCCCCGCCCGCAATCGGCGCCTCGATCAAGTGCAATGTCTACGGCCAGAACGTGAGCGCGACCGTTGTCCGCCGCTCCCGCGACGGCTTCGGCGTCCGTTTCGAGGACGCGGTTGCGACGCGGATCAATGTCGTCCGCGCATTCTATGCCGGTGAATATGTCCGCGCCTTCCGCAGCGTGCGCGCGGCGCCGGTCGGCAAGGCGTTGCTGATGCGGCTGTTCGGCTAGAGCGGGCGGAGCGTCATGCTGCCGGCTTCGCCACCTGGTCCTCGCTCGACAACAGATGCAGTAGCGCGCTCTTGATCGCGGCCTGCCGGGTCGGCGCGGTGATCTGGGCGCCGAGCAGGTCGGTGACATAGAACACGTCGCGGGCGCGCTCGCCGAAGGTCGCGACGTGCGCCGAGGCGATGTTGAGGTTGAGCTTCGAGATCGCGGTCGTCAGCTGGTAGAGCAGGCCGGGGCGGTCGAGGCCGGAGACCTCGATCACGGTGTAGCGGTCGGACCACTGGTTGTTGACGGTCACTTCGGGCTCGACGACGAACGGCCGCGCCTTGCTGCGCACCGCGCGCTTGGCCACCGCCTCGGGCAGCCTGAGCTTGCCTTCCAGCACCTGCTCGATCATCTCGCCGATCCGCGTCGCGCGGCGGCCTTCGTCATCGTCACGGTCGTATTCGCGCGAGATCGAGATGGTGTCGAGCGCGCGGCCGTCGGTCGTGGTGTAGATCTGCGCGTCGACGATGTTGGCGCCGGCCGAGGCGCAGGCGCCGGCGATGATCGACAGCAGCCAGGGATGGTCGGTCGCCAGGATCGTGAGCTCGGTGACGGCGCGGATAGGACAGCGTATCGATTGCGGATCGTGCGTTCGTGGCGATGGCCTCATGGTCGCCACGCCTCATAGCTTCGCAGGCGACGGTTATTCCGAAGCACTCGGTCGCGGGAACGGGGACCACGGACTTTCAGGGACATTTCCTCAAGGGCCACGTCGGAACTTCTGTGGTCGACGGCTCGTTGTGGCCGCGCGGAGCCTCCCGCTTGCGCCCTTCAGTGGGCCTCGGCCGACCTCCAGCCACAGGCGGGAAAGGTCAACAGTCCCATCACGACTCTTGATCCATCGTATTTCTGCGCTATATCCGGGTTTCCCCTTACCCAATTGTGATCCGGTGAATGCATGACGACGTCAGATACGGCTGTGCATACGCAGCCCTTTCAAGCCGAGGTGTCCGAGCTGTTGCACCTGATGGTGCACTCCGTCTATTCGGAGACCGACATCTTCCTGCGCGAGCTTCTTTCGAACGCGTCGGATGCCTGCGACAGGCTCCGCTATGAGGCTATCGCGATCCCTTCATTACTTGGCAAGGGCGAGGCGCTGAAGGTCCGTATCATTCCGAATAAGCCGGCGAATACGCTGACGATCGCCGACAACGGCATCGGCATGGAGCGGCAGGAGCTGGTCGACCATCTCGGTACCATCGCCCGCTCCGGCACCAAGGCGTTCGTGTCGAAGCTGAAGGAGGCCAAGGACGGCCTCGGCCTGATCGGCCAGTTCGGTGTTAGCTTCTATTCTGCCTTCATGGTCGCCGAGAAGATCGTCGTGATCAGCCGCCGCGCCGGCGAGAGTGACGTCTGGACCTGGACGTCCTCCGGCGGCTCCTGATTCGAGATCGCCCGCGCCAGCGACGAGGACGCAGCGCGCGTGGCGCGCGGCACCGAGATCGTCCTGCACCTGAAGGACGACGCGAAGAAGTATCTCGAGACCTACGAGATCGAGCGCATCGTCGGTGCCTATTCCGACAGCATCCTGTTTCCCATCGAGCTTGTGCCCGGTGAGGGCGAGCCGCGCCAGATCAATTCGGCAAGCGCGCTGTGGCAGCGCTCGAAATCCGAGCTGACGGCAGACGACTACAAAAAGGCCTATCAGCAGATCGCTTCCGCCTTCGGCGATCCCGCGATCACGCTGCACTACCGCGCCGAGGGCCGCCACTCCTACGCCGTGCTGCTGTTCGCACCGTCGACGAAGCCGTTCGACCTGTTCGAGCCGAATCGCAAGGGCCGCGTCAAACTCTACGTCCGCCGCGTCTTCATCACCGATGATGCCGATCTGCTGCCGGGTTACCTCCGCTTCATCCGGGGCGTCGTCGACAGCGAGGATCTCCCGCTCAACATCTCCCGCGAGATGCTCCAGAACAATCCGCAGTTCGCGCAGATCCGCAAAGCCGTGGCGACCCGCGTCGTGTCCGAGCTCGAAAGCCTCGCCGAGAAGGACCCGGAGAATTTTGCCAAGATCTGGGATGCTTTTGGCGCGGTGCTGAAAGAAGGCATCTACGAGGATTTCGAGCGTCGCGAAAAGCTGCTGGCGCTGTCGCGCTTCACTACCACGTCAGGCGAGAAGCGCTCGCTCAAGCAGATTATCGCCGATTTCAAGCCGAACCAGACCGAGATCTATTATCTCGTCGGTGACAGCATCGAGCGACTGAAATCCAATCCGCGCTGGAGGCCGCCACCGCGCGCGGCATCGAGGTGCTGTTGCTGTCCGATCCCGTCGACGCGTTCTGGACCTCGATGCCATCGGAGTTCGAGGGCAAGCCGCTGAAGTCCTTGAGCCAGGGCGACCTCAATCTCGACCTGATCCCGCGCGTCGACGAAACGGACGAGGCGAAGGAGGACGAGCCGGCCGCCGATGAAGCGGCCACCATCGCCTTGATCAAGGCCGCGCTCGGCGAGCGCGTCAGTGACGTCAAGGCTTCCACGCGCCTCACCAGCTCCGCCTCCTGCCTCGTCGCAGGCACTGACGGCCCGAGTCGCGAACTGGAGCGCATTCTGTCGCAGCAGAACCGCGGCATGCGCACCAAGCCGATCCTCGAGATCAACCTGCGCCATCCGGTGGTGGCGGCGATTATCAGGGCAGAGGCCGGCTCCAAGGCCGTCGACGACCTCAGCCTGCTTCTGCTCGAACAGGCGCAGATCCTGGACGGCGAACTGCCGGAGCACGCGACGGCCTTTGCAGCAAGGCTGAACCGGCTGGTGCTGCAGGGGCTCGGTAGGTAGCCCAGACACGTGCCTCCGGGTGGATAGATGCAAGACCGCCGCCGCCAATTCGACGAATCTTCTCGCAACACACGGCCGGACCATACATAAGGTCACATCCTCAGAAAGACGCTCGAACTTCACAAGACGGCCGCCGCCGGAGGAATACGGTAAATGTCAGACAGTGCGGCATTCAGATAACGTCGTTGGGCAATTGACCGCAGGTCTCGGCTGCGCTCAGGCAAGTTGCCCGTTTTGACAGCATCTTAGGAAGCTCAACGCTTATAGCATTAAGTTGAGCCGCTGTCCGGCATGGCCGAAGACCGTTTCGGGTCGATGTCCGGCACCGGCCGCGGCAGGTAGTACACGCTGCCGCGGCTGATGTTCAAAGCCTCCGCCTGCCTGGTGATCGACAGCTCGTGCTCACGGTCGATCATCGCTTTGCGCTCAGCAATCCCGCCTTGGTGAGCGCTCCTTCTAAAAAACTATGCGCGGCGCTGCGCTCCCCCTGTGGGATAGAAACGGACCGGCGCTAGATTGCCGACCGGGAGGGAGCGGCCGATACGATTTTGGTGGCACGCGACCCCGTTAAAAAACCTGGTCCATGGGTTGTCGCGCACTTGAGAGTGGTGACGCCATCCGGCGATCCCGTTTAGGAATCTGACGAATAGCGCAGCCCAGCCCTTCCGCCGCCGTCAGCAGGAGGATTAGAGATGAACCCCAAAAGATCGAAGTCGAAGAACGGAGGTAAGATGCAGATGGTGCACCCGGACGCGGCTGCCATCGACGTCGGAGCGACTATGCACATGGCAGCCGTGAGGGCAGATCGCGCACCGGAGCCAGTCCGCAGCTTCGGTACCTTCACGGCTGATCTGCATCGGCTAGTCGACTGGTTTACTGAATGCGGCGTCGAGACTGTCGTCATGGAATCGACCAGCGTCTACTGGATTCCGATCTTCGAGCTTCTCGATGCCCGGGGATTTAACGTGTTTCTTGTCAACGCGCGCGATGCCAAGCACGTGCCGGGGCGCAAGACCGATGTCAGCGATGCGCAATGGCTGCAGCGGCTCCATTCATTCGGGTTGCTGCGGGCCAGCTTTCGGCCCAAAGGGCAGATTGCCGAGCTGCGAGCCTGCGTGCGTCAGCGCGAGCGTCTGCTGGAGTACGCGGCCTCACACATCCAGCATATGCAGAAGGCCTTGACGGAGATGAATCTTCAGCTCCACCACGTCGTCGCCGACATCACCGGCGCGACCGGCCTGCGTATCATACGCGCGATCCTTGCCGGCGAGCGCGATCCCGAGGCGCTGGCGTGCTTGCGCCACTACAGTTGCCACTCCAGTGCCGAGACGATCGCGAAGGCGCTCACCGGGAGCTACCGCGCCGAGCATCTGTTTGTTAGGAGCAGTTGACCCCTTATCAGCCCCTCAGTCGGGTTTGCAGTGCCGGCCGACTGACGCTGAGGTTGCTAAGGTTCTGCAGGCCTCGCTGGCCTGCCACCAACCCCCTAACCAGCGCTCGCGTGCCGTCCACGACAAAGACGCCGCAATCCCAGCCGTTCTGCTGCTGGGCCATGCCGGCTTGCACCGAGTCGCCGGGGAGGCCCAGCCTTCCTGCCAGATGGTCTGCAGACGTCTCGTTGAATCCCCAGACGGAATCGTAGTGATAGGCAATCGGCGAGTTCCGGTCGCGACGATCAACGAACAGCAGCGACCAATGATTCCCTTGGCAACGAGGATCTGTAGGATCGGCGTCGTTCACTGGCAGGAACAGGAAGTCGGCTGTATCATTACCGTTGTCATCATAGACGATGCGCTGCAATGCGAGTTCCACGACGGTATCGTTGGGAGAGCGCAGCAGATTATGGGCCACAGTAGGATCCACCAACCGCGTCCGGGCGGCGATATCCAGGGTGGGGATATCCAGAGGGTGCCTCAGCAAATCCTGCTCCAGAAGCTGGTAATCCCTGAGGATATGCTCGTCGCCCAGCCATTGCTCGTCGTCGAGCACCAGCCCGCGGGACGAGGCTGTCGGATTCAACGCCACGATCTGAGCATCGGCGGATGTGCTCGGAAACACCGGCACAGAAACAGCATCGTCGCGCAATGGGGACAGTGTGGGCGCAGTCAGATCAATGAATGGATCAAGAGCACCATAGTTGTCTGAGCGAGCCCTGGCAGAGGGCGCTGGCGCAAAGTGAGCATCGTCGCGCAAGTCGGACGGCGTGAACGTAGTCAGATCAACCAATGATTCAAGACCGCCGTAGATGTCTGACGGAGCCCTGCCGGTTGATGGTGAGGCCGGTTCTTGCATCTGCCGCCGCGACAACTCCTCGCACGCCAAAGCTTCATCGTCCGAGGAGGCTGGCACCGGAGAAAGCCCCTGCGGTGAACCGGGCTGTCGATCGCCCTGGTGATGACCCGGTACTGTCCCGGCAAACAGCGGCCGAAAGTCAGGCGTCGGGACGAGGTCGTCACGCAACTCGAACGGATTCGGATGAACCATTGCCTCAATCCGGCCCTCCTGCCGGCTCGGCAGGAGATTGCGCCCGGTCATCTCGTCCAAGGCGCCTTGGTGATTGTGCGGCCAGTTAAGGGGATGGACGGCCTCTCTGGAATCCGGTGCCTGGGGATGGCTCGCGCTTGTCTCGCGAGACGGCGGTGAGGCGGCCTCGTCCGCGCCCCCCCAAAGCAGATCCTGATCGTAATTTTCCGCTGGAATGACCACTGGCGAACTGACAGCTTCCTGCGGAGCACTGTGCTGCGCGGCGGCGTCCCATGGCCGTGCGCCCACCTGGTGGATGGGGGCCTGCATCAGCACGCGGCCGCCTGAATTGCCGTTTCCGATCAGCATCCCCTGAATTGCGACCTCTTGCGGATTATCTAGAGTCCTGGGCCTCTTCGCTGGTCTCAGTTCCGCTGTGCCATGCTCATCGTTAATGAGAACCTCCTCGCTTGGCAGGAAGTTGCTCCACTCAAGCGCCCCCATCAGCTCGTGCGCGGCCTGTTGGAGGTCGCGGTGTCCGCTCAAGTCAGGAAAGGACTCTGCGGGCTCCGGCGCATGGTCGTCGCGCACGCTTGGCTCGAGAGCCGACAAGGGGCCGGATTGATGATCCCGCGGTCCCTGAGTCTCCTCCGGAAGCTCTTGTTCCGGTGGCAGAAGCTCTGGATCGTCAGCCATGATCGGCGGCTCGTCGGCCTCATCATCCAACAGCTGCCGAAGCTCCTCGGGATCGACGTCTACCATCGGCGACTGGGTAGCCTCACCTGCGCCCTGCTGAGAGCCGCCTGCGCCCGAAGCCCCCTCCACCGAGGGGCCTGAAGCCTTCGCCTGACGATACTCACGAAGCGCTTTCAGCCCGCCGTCCAAGACCATTTTCCACCCGACGTTGCGAAACAATCTGTCCGCGTTGGCACGTAGGGCTACGTGATCGAGTGCAGAAAGCGAATCGCCGTCAAGCCCTAGCTCTCGGGAGAATTTGCGAAGCGCCCAATCGTAACTCTGGGCGGTAGTCGAACTCAACTTGTTGCTCTCAAGGGCGTGGCTTATGGCGCCCTTAATAAGCCCTTCGTCACCATCGGCAGGAGGAAGCGGTGGGCGCCCACCAATAGATGAAGCGCCCGGAGCGTTGGGGGCACGATGTTCTCTAAGCGCCCCCACCGCGGCCCGCATGAGTTTATCACCCTTGAAGATTTCTTTAGCATGGGCGAGCAAGAAAGCGTCGCTACTCCCGTCAAGCGATAGACCGCGCTCCCCGAGATCATTCGCCAACCTGTTAAGATTGCGCGTATAACCGTTAGCCACCGCGTCTTTCAGCTTCCGACTTGCAATAACGCCCTGAGCCACCTCCCTGATAAGCTCCCGGTCGCACCCAGACACATGGGGATAGACAGTGGATGCTTTTTGGCGCTTGCGCACGGGAGCTGGACGGGGAACGCGCCCCGTCGACCGCCAGGTCCGGAGATGGTCTAGTGCCAATATGAGATCACTGTTTCCGTTGTGCTGGAACACATCACCGCCATCGGTCAGCGAATTGTTGTCTAGCCGAGCAACAATGCCCATCTTGTTATTTACGCAGAGCCAGCGGCCAAAGCTAAGAAGAGGACCTACAATCCTCTGGACGAAGGATTCGGCGAGCTTGCCCTCGATGAGGGCCTCCCTAAACCCCAAAACAACGAGAGCATCCTTGGAATAAAGAGGCTGTTTCCTTTTTGTGCCCGCTATTGAAACCAGAGTTAACTGAGCCGGCTGCGGGGCCGAGGCGCCAGGCATTGCTCCACCACCTCCAACTGAATTGGCGACCTCGCTCAGCTGCCGCTCAATGGCAACGGCTTGCGGATAGTCTGGGGTCCTCGGCCTGTTCGTTGGTCTCAACTCAGCTGTGTCATGCCCATCTTTGATGAGAACCTTCTCGCTTGGCAGAAGGTTGCTCCCGGCGAGTGCACCTATCGGTTCGACCGGGGACTGCTGGCCGTCGCTAGACACATTGGGAGGGGTCCCGCGGTCCGGCATCGCGGTATCGGCCTGGCGCGCCTCGTGCAATTGCTGCTCAAAGGCCTCTTGCCCGGCTTGGCCCGCCTGCTGCTCCTGCAACAGGTCGTGCTGCACCTGCGACGAAGCTGTTACGTTGGTTGGGTCATAATTGTGTCGGTCCACGCTAGCCTCGCATCTACAGAATCATCTAAGCAGGTATCTTACTCGGTTACGCGGCGGAACGGCGCATGGCAGCGGCAATCAGGATTGTCGCGCCATATCCCTCCGCAAAATCCCTCAGTTTGTCTCACAGGCCCTGACGGCGAACACCGCAGGGGCTCCTCTTGGTGGCGGACCGAGTAGACGAAGCACCATTGTGTTGAGGTTCTGCACAATGGCGGCGAGATGAAACTCGTCGCGGGCGCCGAAGGCGCATTCGCCAGGCTGACCTTCAGGTGAGCTGTGGCTGATTTTGGGTGACGCGGCCTGATCAGGCGGCGTGGCTTTCAGTGTTCGGAATGACAGAGCTGGCCCCGCAAATTCGGACAGTAGCTTGAGTGGATTTTCTGCCTGACAGCGGCGAGGATTCTTGCTGCGAATCAGGGTAAGCGCGTATTTTACCGCACAGGCTACGCGCGCGGCTGGCCGCGGCGTCGCGTGACGCCGGGCCCCAGCAGTGTCATCGGAACGGCTTGGTTGACCTGAGCGTTCGAACGTCAGCCGCTATTCTCAGCTGGCAGGTTTTTTTGAGCGGTGCAGTTGAACGGCAACAGATCTTCGATATCGGCGTCTGGCGCGCGCTGGGGCAATTCGGTGAGCGCGTGACGTAGCCATGCATAGGGATCGACGCCGCATGCCCGGCATGTCAGCACCAAACTGTAGATCACGGCGCTTGCCTTGGCGCCGGCAACGGTGTCGCTGAACAGCCAACTTTTTCGTCCGGTGCAAAACGGCCTGATGTCGCGCTCCAGAACATTGTTATCGATCGGGGCGAGACCGTCACTGGTGTAACGGGTCAGATAATCCCATTGGTTGCGCGCATAGGCGATCGCCTTGCCGGTCAAGCTTTCGGGGAGGACCTTCGGCGCCTGGTCGTCGAGCCAGGTCCGGAAGGCGGCCAATACCGGCAGGCTATGCTGCTGGCGCAGCCGCAAGGTGTATGCGGCGCGCGTTTCGTCGTCGGGCGGCGTCTGGCGCGCCACCCTCTCGACCTCATACAACGCCTCGAAGAACTTGAGCGCCTGCAATGGCGGACCGCCGGGCGTCTTCCTGGCCTTGAGCGCATCGGTAAATTTCCTGCGCGCATGCGCCATACAGCCAAGATGGGTCGCGCCTGTCAGCGTGCCCCAGGCGTCATAGCCGTCGCTCATCAACAAGCCGCGATAGCCGGCCAGGAAGGCCTGAGGATGTTCCTGGCCGCGACCGGGCTGGTAATCGAACAGCACGACCGGCTGCGCGCAGTCCTGGCCGCTGCGATAGGCCCACATGAAGGATTTGGCCTGCGCATCCCGGCCGTCCTCTTTCAGAACCTGGACCCAGGTTTCGTCGCCGTGGACCAGGGGCTGCGACCTGAGCTTTTGCTGTAGCGCGTCATAGACCCGATGCAGATGCAACTCGCTCGCCCGGATCACCCAGTTGCCCAGCGTCCCGCGGCTGATGCTGACGTCGGCGCGCCCCAGCGCGTCCGCCACACGGTACAGCGGCGTGCCGTCGACGTATTTGTTGGCGAGCACCAGCGCCAGCGTCGATGGCGTGGCGACGCTACCCGGCAGCGGCTGCGCCGGCATCGGCGCGGTCACGATCGGGGTGTTCAGCGCGGTGCGCTCGCAGTGACGGCAGGCATATTTGAACCGCACATGTTGCAGCACCGACGCCTTCACCTCGACGTGCAACTGCTCGGTGACGGTCTCGCCCATCCGATGCATCCGATTGCGGCAGCACGGACAGTCCTTTTGATCCTCACCCAGATCATGTTCGACGCGTTGGCGCGGCAGATCGTCAGGCAGCGGCTTGCGGCCGCGTGTCTTCGGTGCCGGCTTTGGAGCCTCCGGCAATCCCGTGTCCGGCACGGCGACCGCCTCGACATCGTCGTCGTCCCGGCTTTCAGCGGCGGCCTGCTCGGCTTCGTTGAAGATGCGCTCCTTGAGCTTTTCGCTCTTCGGCGCGTAGCGGCGCAAGCGCTCCAGGCGCAACTGCTCCTCAAGATGCAGGACGCGTTGCGCGAGTTTCTCGTTCTCCGCCTTCAGCGCCGCGAGCTCGGCCGCGTGCGCCGCGATCAAGGCTTCCAGCTCGTGCGTCGTGGGCCTGCGACTCATCGTAGTCTTGAATCGAAGTCATGCCGCCGCGTCAACCGAGTTCCATGCGGTGGCCGGCGTCATCCGATAGCGCTGATGACGCCGCCCGCATCGAACACGCTCAGCCCACGCTGTGATATTGCCGCACCGGATGACGACGCACCGCCGCGATGTTGATGCCGTCAAGCAGCCAGTGCAGCTCCTCCGTCGTCAGCGTCAGCACCGCCTCCTGACTTCGGGGCCAGTGGAATCTGTCGGCCTCCAGCCGCTTCAGCAGCATCCAAAATCCTGACCGGTCATAAATCAGCAGCTTGATCCGGTCGCGGCGACGATTGCAGAACGCGAACACCGCGCGCTGGAACGGATCCAGCCCCATCGACTGCTCGACCACGATCGCCAGGCTGTTGATGCCCGCCCGGAAGTCAATCGGTTCGCGGTGAAGGTAGACCCGAAGATCAGACGCCAGCCGGAACATCGCAACGCCCCAGCGCTTCAATCACCGCCGACAGCAACTGCGCGTCGCCGCCTTCCAGCGAAAGCGTCACGCCGTTGGGCATCGATGCCGTCAGCCGCCCTGCACAGGATCGCTCCGTCGCGCAAACCGCGATCGCGCCAGCAGATCGAGTTGGCGACGGCGACGGCGCGCGAACCGGAACAAAGGCTGGCGCAATCGGCGCCTCCGGCTGGCCATCCCCGTTCTGACGTTGTCGCTTGGCCACCCATTTGCGCAGCAGGTTCGCGTTCACGCCGTGTTGCAACGCCAGCCCCGCCAGCGACACGCCAGGCTGCAGACAGGCCTCGACCAGCCGCTGTTTGCTGGCCGGATCATAGCGACGCCGCCCATTGCGCAACACGCCGACCGTCTCAAGTCTCAAAAGTTCTTCTGGAGTGATCATCGATGGTGTCCACCTCGTTCATGGTGGACACCTCATCCCATCCCCGCGCTCAACTGCATAGGTGCGTAGAAAGGAGCGCTTACGAATCAGGAGCGAAGATGACGAAGAAGAGCCGCCGGACGCATTCTCCGGCATTCAAGGCGAAGGTTGCTTTGGCTGCGGTCAAAGGCGACAAGACACTGGCGGAGCTGGCGCAACTGTTTGATGTTCATCCGAACCAGATCACGATCTGGAAAAACCAGCTCCTGGAAGGCGCCGCCGGCGTGTTTGGGCATGACAAGACATCGGCCGAGACGCCGGTCGATTTGAAGGCGTTACATGCCAAGATCGGCGAGCTGGCGTTGGAAAACGATTTTTTGTCCGGCGCGCTCACCAAGGCGGGCCTGCTGAGCGCAAAGCGATGATCGACCGCGGTCATGATCTTTCTATCGTGCGCCAGGCGAAGGTCCTGAAGCTGGCTCGCAGCACGGTCTACTATGAACCTCGGCCAGTTTCGGCCGAGGACCTTGCCTTGATGCGTCGGCTCGATGAGCTGCATCTCGATTATCCCTTCGCGGGAGCGCGTATGCTGCGATCGTTGCTGCGGCGGGAGGGGGTATACGCCGGTCGCCGCCACATCGCGACGCTGATGAAGCGCATGGGGATCGAGGCGGTCTATCGTCGCCCGAACACGAGCAAGCCGGCTCCGGGTCACAAGATCTACCCGTACCTGTTGCGCGGATTGAAGATCGAGCGGCCCGACCATGCGTGGGCAATGGACATCACCTACATTCCGATGCGGCGTGGCTTCGTCTATCTCGCGGCGGTCGTCGATGTGTTCAGCCGACGGGTCCTGGCCCATCGCGTCTCGATCACAATGGAGGCGGCCTTCTGCGTCGAAGCGGTCCAGGAGGCGTTGGCGAAGCACGGCAGGCCCGAGATTTTCAACACGGATCAGGGCAGTCAGTTCACCAGCCTCGAGTTCACCGATGTGCTGCTGGACGCGAAGATCGCCATCAGCATGGACGGCAAGGGCGCCTGGCGCGACAACGTGTTTGTCGAGCGGCTCTGGCGCACGGTCAAATACGAAGAAGTTTATCTCCGCGCCTACGACAGCGTGTCCGAGGCGCGAGCGTCAATTGCCAAGTATCTGGCCTTCTACAATCAGGGACGCCCTCACTCGAGCCTTGACGGGCGCACGCCCGACGAGGCTTACTTCGGCACGCAAGCTATGGTGATGGCCGCATGACCGTCGCCGACGGTTTTGTCGTCGCTCTGGTCGGGCTACGCCCTCCCGACGCAACGACAAAACCGTAAAGCCCCGCGTTCAGCATAACCCGGCAGGAATCCACTTAAATCCAGCGGGGCGCTGTCCAAACAACCGGGGCCAGCTCTGCCGGTGTATCGAGCAACGGCATCAGTGATGCGGGCCTGTTTCCGGCTCGCGGCGACCTCCGCGCGGTAGCGGTCGGTCAGATTGCCGGCAGGCTGATCTTGGCTTCGCTGGCTACTGGCGAAGAAACGCTTGCCCGCATCCGCGTCGGCATGAAGTGCTCGCAGGGCATCGATCAGCGGCTTGCCCTCAAACGACACAACACCGTGGCCGATCACGATTCCGGTTTCGAACTTCGCTGACAAGGCGTCTACGCCTTCAGCGGTAAGGTCCGGCAGACCATGTTGTTGAAGCAGCCCTTTCAGCACGACGCTGGCGTTTGTCTGCCCTTTGACCATCAGGACGCTCATTTGCTGGCACCGTCCTTCAGGACAGATGGTTCCTCGCTCGGGCAGGCGTTATCCAATGCGGCCAAGAGCGCGCGACGCACCCAAGAGGATTTGGCGATCAACTCGGATTTCGCCCGCTGCTCGATGGCATCGGCGAGGGAAATGGGCAGCACGACGCCAATCGTGCGGGTGCGCTCGAATCTAGCGCGGTCTAAATCAATCATGTTGGTTCCTTCGCAAACGGATATCGGCCCGGCGCACCGCGTGAGCGGTCCAGGCGAATTGTCGGTGCGATCGTGTTGAGAGGGGCTAGAATCGCAAAGGCCGCCCGGGTGGATCCCCGAGACGGCCTTCGCGCAAGCTATGCACTCTTGTACTCACATATTCAGCCGCTGTCAATTCGTGTTGGAAGCTCCAACTCTCTGCGAGGCAATGTCAGAGATTTACAGGGACTTTCAGATGAGCGATTTAGCCTACAAAACATGGGTATTTTGCATCATCCGCCTCCGAGGCATGCAAATCCGATCTTTATGGATCGGGCAAGGCCCGGGCGATCGAACATCTCCACCATCTGCCTCAACGTCGGCTCTGCGACCGATCGAAAGAGGTTTGGACTCGGTTCTCTTTCGTTTCATTGATGGGTTCAGTGTTGGTTCATTGATAGGCTAGGCGGCACGTCGTTCCGGTGGTACCGGCACCACGTTCCGGTGCTACCGGAAAGAGATTCCGGTGGTACCGGCACCACATGCCGCTGGTACCGGCACCACGTTCCGCAGGTCCGTAAATCGTCTGTAGTGGTCACCCGTGCGTTTTGAGCCGTGTCCGCTGTCGCGTAGCGGTCATCTCACGGCAGCGCATGCACGGCGCTGTGTGCGGCCTATGGATGGGTTCAATGTTGAGTGGGACCGGCTACCTGTTGGAGTGCCGGTCCCTCGCTTTGATCAGCAGCTTAGAACGGCGGATCATTCGCCCAATCGATGCCGCCGACCTTGGGCTCCGGCCGTTCATGGGGCGCGGAGCGGGCGGGCTGATCGGCCTGACATGACAACCAGTCGTCCAGATACTCGGAAAAGGACATGACCTTCGTTCGGTCGACCGGTTCGCGCTGGTCAACTCCACGTTCTAACCCGTCTTATTCGCGAGAGGGCGCCTGAGAGGCTGGCGAGCGTGGTGTAAAGCGCTGATGCGGCGTAGGATTCGGTTGTGAAGCCAACCCCATCACCTCAACCGCGAACGCCACGCCCGCCATGACCGATGATACGATTTCAGACCACTATCGAGAAGCAAGAATTCAACACAAATAAAACCTCTGCCTCGCGCTCGATCTCTTCATGCTTGATAGTCTCGTTTCGGAGGCTGATCACCTACCGCGTCTAATAGGCCGCTCGCGCCGGTTTCTTTGGACGCGGCACGACCGCGACTCCACGTTTCGGCACAGAAATGATCGGGAGTCACTCAATCTTTCTTCAACTTAACCCGTCTTATTCGTAAGAGTGCGTCTGAGGGGTAAAGCGCTGATGCGGCGTAGGATTCGGTTGCGAAGCCAACCCCATCACCTCCAACCGCGAACGCCACGCCCGCCATGACCGACGATACGATTCCGCCCTTCTCGTTTCCAGCCGTTCACGCCAAGAAAGTCACAGCTGCCTTCGATGGTGGGCGCCTAACCTCGAACGGGGGCGTGATGCTTCTGGCGATGGCCGAGCGGCGTCTCGGTTTGGCCAACAATCTGGCCCGGGTGTTCCCGGATCGGCGCGATCCGACGCGGGTCGTGCACAGCCTTGTCGATATGTTCCGCGCGCGCATGTTCGCGATCTGCTGCGGCTACGAGGACGCCGACGACCTCGATCATCTGCGGTCCGATCCCGCATTCAAGCTGGCCTGCGGACGGCTGCCGGACACGGGCCGCGATCTGTGTTCCCAACCGACGCTGTCGCGGCTGGAGAATGCTCCGCGCCTGCGCGACGTGATCCGACTGACCTACATTTTGGTCGACGCATGGATGGATAGCTACCCGCGCGAGCCGGCATCCGTCACGCTCGACATCGATGATACCTGCGATGTCGTCCACGGCCATCAGCAGCTCTCGCTGTTCAACGCTCATTATGACGAACGCTGCTTCCTGCCGATCCACGTCTACGACACGGAGAAGAGCCGGCCCGTGGCCGTCGTGCTGCGGCCCGGCAAGACGCCGGGCGGCGTCGAGGTGCGTGCCCATCTGCGCCGCCTGGTACGGCATATCCGGACGCGATGGCACAACACGCAAATTACGTTCCGTGGCGACGGGCACTATGCCCGGCCGGAGGCAATGGCGTGGTGCGAGACCAACGGCATCGACTACATCTTCGGTCTGTCCGGCACCAAGCCTCTCGCCAGAAAAGTCGACGAGGTCGCCGACGACATCCGCACCCGACGCGCCATCGAGAACCTGCCGGTTCTGCGTGGCTATACCGAGACGCGCCACAAGGCAAAGTCCTGGGATCGCGAACGGCGCACCGTCGCCCGTATTGAGGCGACGATGCTCGGCCTCGACATCCGCTTCGTCGTCACCAGCCTCGATGTCGGCTCGGCCGAGTGGATCTACGACAGCCTGTATTGCGCGCGCGGCCAAGCCGAGAATCTGATCAAGCTGCATAAGACGCAGCTCGCCTCCGACCGCACCAGCTGCCGTTCGGCGCTCGCCAACCAGGTCCGTCTCGTGCTCCATACGGCCGCTTATTGGCTGATGCTGACCGTGCGCGACGCCATTCCCAAAGTCCGGGAATTGGCCGCTGCCGAGTTCGCGACGCTGCGTCTTCGGCTCTTGAAAATCGCCGCCCGTGTCGTCGAGACCACGAGCCGCATTCGCCTTGCGTTTGCCGCGGCATGTCCCGAAGCCGACCTGATCTGCGGCTTGCCCGGCGCGCTGCTGCCGCTCGGTCCTTGACCGGCGGGGCGTCCGCCCCCGTTCGCCCAACCCATCCCTCAAGCGCGTTGCAAAGTACCGGTCGTCAGGCGGCGAAAAGCCGAAGGCAATCCTGTGCGCCTCGTCAGACAAGATGTGCGGCCGCATCAATCGGGCCCAAAAGCCGCACTCTCACGAATAGGACGGGCTAGGTCGATGTCCTGAAGCATCATGACGAAGTCCCCGGCGCCTGTGCGATGATCCATCGCTTCAACGGCTCGAAATTGGTGCCACACAGACTCATCTTCCCCAGGGCGCGCACCGAATGTACCCCAAACGCTCTTCAGGAACTCGAAGCGTTCGCGTTGCGACATGTTGCGATAGTTTACCGGCACTGCTGTCTCCATCGGCTCATCACCGGTCAGAGGGCTATCGGCGCGGCAGCCGGTGTGTGTGTCTTTGAAGATGGGTTCAGAAGCGGGGTAAGAAGAAGAGTCGGGTGAACCGGGTTCACTGTTTACGTGCGTGCCGTTCACCGTTTCATGTGTCGCGTTCACCGTTTCTTGTGCGCCGTTCACCGTTTCCTCAGAACAGTGATCGCGGTTCACCGTTTCCCGTTCACCGTTTTCAATTCGGCCAAACTCATTCCATCCGTGGAGGAAGTACATGTTGGATTTGTTCCGGCCGCCTCCGCCACCCCGGTCTTTCTTGCCGGATGCGCGCTGCCCGGCGGACCTCTTTACGGTCAGGGCTTTCTTTTGTTCCAGCTTAGCGATGTTCTCGATGACGGCGCGGCGAGTGCAGCCGCATTCGGCCGCCAGACGATCGAATCCGGGATAAGCGTAGCCCCACTTCGACCGCTCGCTACCGAAACCCTCATTCGTCGAGTCGATGAGGATCGTCATGATGTCTTTCTGGAGCCTCGAATAGAGTCCCGTGACATCACGCTGGACGGCGCGATTGAACTTCCATTTGTTGCCGGCCGTGATCTGGATTCGCACGCCGTCCGGCGAGGTGATGACGGAGTTGGTATTGCTGTCGGTGCGATTGTTTTCGCGGGATTTGTGTGTCATAGTCTTTCGTGATTGTTGAACTGATTAAGCCCCTTGGCGTTGGCGCGCCTTGGGGCTTTTGCTTTGCTTAACGTCGCTGTGAGTTGGTGTTTACGTCGCGTCGCGAACGGCCCTCTCAAGAACCTCGCGGGCGAAGTCACTGCGAGATCGACCCTGACTTTTCGAGACGCGATCGATCTCGAACTTGAGCGCCTCCGGCATCACAAAGCTGGTGGTGATGCCATTCTCCAGCACGGGCGGCCGGCCACCCTTGTTTCTATGCATTCGATTTTCTCCATGATTTAGACGCAAAAAAAACCGCCGGGCGGATTGCCGGGCGGCTTGTACACTTCGGTGATGTTGCATTTTTCAATAGCTCCATATGGCCAGGACGTCAATAGGTCGCGCCGGGCGATGCAAGACAAACACGCCCGTTACTCCTATTCGCTAAGCGGCGGCCTGCATGTCGTTCGTTTGTGCCGGCCGGTCTCCAATAAGGCTTTCACGACCGGCCGAGTGAGCGGCTCTGTGCGAGATCGCGGGAGCTGTAATCCAAAAAGTTGGCGCAAGCCTGTCGTACCGCGTCGCTACGCGACGGCACTGTTTGATCCTGTTGAAGAACCGCTCCACCCGGTTGCTGAGCGCGGTAGAGGTATGAGCAGATCGGATCTCTACCGAAGTTGGACGGCGAGGGTGCGGCGGTCGAGCTGCCAAGAAAGATAGTAGCTACGCAGGGTTGCATACTCAACGAAGGCCATTGATAATGGCCGGAAGTCTTAAATGATATCTAAGGCGCCTTGGATCGCAGGAGGATTGCTCGTGCAGGTTATGAAGGTGATTGCTTTAGCCCGTCCTATTCGTGAGAGTGCGGCTTTGGGGCCCGATTGATGCGGCCGCACATCTTGTCTGACGAGGCGCACAGGATTGCCTTCGGCTTTTCGCCGCCTGACGACCGGTACTTTGCAACGCGCTTGAGGTATAGGTTGGGCGAACGGGGGGCGGACGCCCCGCCGGTCAAGGACCGAGCGGCAGCAGCGCACCTGGCAAGCCGCGGATCAGGTCGGCTTCCGGACAGGCCGCGGCGAACGCAAGGCGAATGCGGCTCGAGGTCTCGACCACACGGGCGGCGAGCTTCAAGAGCCGAAGACGCAGCGTCGCGAACTCGGCAGCGGCCAATTCCCGGGCTTTGGGAATGGCGTCGCGCACGGTCAGCATCAGCCAATAAGCGGCCGTATGGAGCACGAGACGGACCTGGTTGGCGAGCGCCGAACGGCAGCTGGTGCGGTCGGAGGCGAGCTGTGTCTTATGCAGCTTGATCAGATTCTCTGCTTGGCCGCGCGCGCAATACAGGCTGTCGTAGATCCACTCGGCCGAGCCGACATCGAGGCTGGTGACGACGAAACGGATGTCGAGGCCGAGCATCGTCGCCTCAATACGGGCGACAGTGCGCCGTTCGCGATCCCAGGACTTTGCCTTGTGGCGGGTCTCGGTATAGCCACGCAGAACCGGCAGGTTCTCGATGGCGCGTCGGGTGCGGATGTCGTCGGCGACCTCGTCGACTTTTCTGGCGAGAGGCTTGGTACCGGACAGACCGAAGATGTAGTCGATGCCGTTGGTCTCGCACCACGCCATGGCCTCCGGCCGGGCATAGTGCCCGTCGCCACGGAACGTAATTCGCGTGTTGTGCCACCGCGTCCGGATATGCCGTACCAGGCGGCGCAGAAGGGCACGCACCTCGACGCCGCCCGGCGTCTTGCCGGGCCTCAGCACGACCGCCACGGGACGGCTCTTCTCCGTGTCGTAGACGTGGATCGGCAGGAAGCAGCGTTCGTCATAATGAGCGTTGAACAGCGAGAGCTGCTGATGGCCGTGGACGACATCGCAGGTATCATCGATGTCGAGCGTGACGGATGCCGGCTCGCGCGGGTAGCTATCCATCCATGCGTCGACCAAAATGTAGGTCAGTCGGATCACGTCGCGCAGGCGCGGCGCATTCTCCAGCCGCGACAGCGTCGGTTGGGAACACAGATCGCGGCCCGTGTCCGGCAGCCGTCCGCAGGCCAGCTTGAATGCGGGATCGGACCGCAGATGATCGAGGTCGTCGGCGTCCTCGTAGCCGCAGCAGATCGCGAACATGCGCGCGCGGAACATATCGACAAGGCTGTGCACGACCCGCGTCGGATCGCGCCGATCCGGGAACACCCGGGCCAGATTGTCGGCCAAGCCGAGACGCCGCTCGGCCATCGCCAGAAGCATCACGCCCCCGTTCGAGGTTAGGCGCCCACCATCGAAGGCAGCTGTGACTTTCTTGGCGTGAATGGCTGGAAACGAGAAGGGCGGAATCGTATCGTCGGTCATGGCGGGCGTGGCGTTCGCGGTTGGAGGTGATGGGGTTGGCTTCGCAACCGAATCCTACGCCGCATCAGCGCTTTACACCACGCTCGCCAGCCTCTCGGGCGCCTCTTACGAATAAGACGGGTTAGTTTTTGCGTTTTTCGTGCCGGGAGCGCCGCGCGAGGGTCTTGCACAAAACGCGATCAGTCCAACGGTTTCTTCAGCTCGGTTCGCGTGTAATTTGAAGTGGCTGAAGATATACTTTCACTATCGAAACGGATTGCCTGCAGAGGTGACCAATATACTTCAGTCGGTCAGTAATTATTACAACTGCCAATTTACCGAAGACATTACCGTCCACATCAATTTCGATTATCAGCCGCTCGCCAGTGGCATCTTGGCGCAAGCGTCCCGTGACACTGTTATGATGCCTTATAAATCGGTTCGTTCAAAACTTCTGAACAAGACAAACTTTGAAGCTAAGCTCATGCAGCTTCATCCCGTGGATGACACGATTTCGCTTTTCAGCACCGGGGGAGTCCGAATTGTATCGCAACTACAATTAACGAGGGCGAATGCGAAAGCCCTAGGGCTTCTTAATCCGAATGATGGCGCGGAGGATTCCGCGATCACGTTTTCGAGTAGCTTCGCTTGGTCCTTTGATGAATTTCAAGGAATTCCCAATACCTATAGCCTCTTCTCTGTAATCGTTCACGAGGTGGGTCACGCATTGGGATTTGTAAGCGGAGTCGATTCGAGCGAAGTTCCGACCCTCCTGGACGCTTATAGGCACTCCGATGAGAGCCTGACTACTGGCCGTCCCTCGATATCGTGGCTACCAGATGAGCGTGAGCCAACCTGCGACGTGCCGAAGTATTTCTTTACAAGCCCTATCGACATGAATCCGAATAGCAAGACCTGTGTCCTTGCTGGTGGCTGTAACAAGTTTGTCGAGTATTCGAAAGGCAAAAAGAACGGTTGCGACTCGCAGGGGAGCCACTGGCGCGACGGTCAAAACATTGGAATAATGGATCCGACCTTCGCGCCACAAGAATTCAATGGCCTATCGGGAAACGATATTCTTGCGTTCTTCTACATGGGCTGGACTCCGTCAGACATCACCATCCTTTACAAACCGGGTCAGCTGCCGGGTCCGGTATTTGATTGCTCAGCGCCCGGGGCGAACTGCGTTGAGTTGCCCTGAGTTTGGCCGCAATGGGAGCACGGACGACCTCGGGCGCGTCAAAGCACGCATGGCGAACTCGGGGGCCCCTGACGAATAGCCGAGCGGCCTGACAGCGAGTGGCATAACGACTATGATGCCGATGCACGACCAAATATAAAACGCGAGGTTTCGTTCGCGCCGAAAAGCTCAAGCAGGAATGGCCGGTCTCCCTGACAAGACATCTTTAGAGCTGAAGGCTGCTTGAAGTTGCAGCATGAAAGGAGAAGCCGTGGACGCCGCCGCCGGAAGCCTAAGTAGGCCGCAAGGTCATTTTCGGCCTCATGGCTCGGCGTGAACGACATGAAGTGCACGCTCGAAGCCCCGCATCGTGTATAAGAAAAAGCCCGCCGTTCTCATGATGAACCAGAGCGAGCCGCGCCGATTCGCTGCCTTGGAAGATACCGCCGCTGGGGTGATGCGCACGCGGGCAACGCCGAAGCCAACCCATCGCAGCAAGAAAGACCGCAAAGCTGACCTGGTCGGGCAGGGGCTCGGCACCGCGCTGGATGCGGGAAGAGATGAAGTCGCTGAAGTTGAAGCCCGACGCATTTTTGATCAGGAATAGCCGCGTGAGCCGGATCGACCGACAGCAGCCCGGCATGAGGGCAGAGCCTGATAGCGGCACCAACAGGACCGACCTTGCGCTAATTAGCCTCGGCGTCGCTACGACCAAGGCCTTAAAGCTCAGGGAGGCTGGCCACACGGTCACCAAGCTCAAGCAGATGACCCGCGCTGAGCTGATGAAGCTTGGGCTGAACAAGCTAGTCGTTCACAATATCCTGGGAAGCGGCCGCCCGCCTGTACCTCCCAAGAATCTGATCGAGGTGTTGTATGCCAACCGCTTCACATGCTGTGTCTGCCGAAAGCAGAAGCGTGGCGTGATTGTCCATCACATCAGGAAATGGTCCGAAACGCGCGATCACGGGATGGACAATCTGTCCGTCCTCTGCACGCTCGATCACGCGAAGGTCCATACTAAGAGCGAGCTGACGCAGAACATCGATGAAGCGGCTCTCCGCGGCTTCAAGCAGCGGTGGGAATCTGACATTGCCCAGATGGATGCCGAGGCCATCCTCGATCAATCGCGCCAGCATCATGACGCGTGGGTCTACTTCAATCACCAGCGGCTCTTCAACCTAGCCGTGCAGAACAAGGTGAAATTCAGTGATCTCGACGCTTTCGAGGTAGCCAAGAGGCAGCAGCTCTGTGACAGAAATGGCTTTCTTGTGCCCCGGAACCTCGATACCGGCTGGATGTACAATGACGGCTACGGCCCCGTTCTCTATGCCTACGTCCGGGACGTCCTGCACGCCACGCTTGAGAAGATGACCATCGCCAATATCTCCGACGACCTGGAGAGAGGCGTGCTGTCGGCTCTACTCAAGCCCGGCGACTTCATCCTGGTGCAAGGCCTGCACAGCTTCGCGAAACAGAACTCGGTAGACAAGGGTCCTGGGCAGACCACTGATGGCATCAGGAAGGCAAACAGCGTGAGCGTGGAGTTCACGCTCGACCGGTTCGAGGCCACGTCATCTTCAGCTCACGGTCGTTGGGTTTCCGGCACCGTGGACGTGAGCAGCGTGATCCGGGTTGGCACGACCATGTCTGAAGGGGGCAAATTGCGGATACAGGGGACCGTCCTCGCTATCGCGATGGGGTTCTCCGGGTTCAAGACGCGGGAATACGCCAGCTTCCCATATCGCGCGGGTGTCTATCGAGTCGACGACTTCGACGAGGACGACGATTCCTGGCTGGACGACGATGACGATGATGACGACGAGGAGTGAGCCTTACTTCTCGATCAGGCTGATGGTGTAGTTGGTCTGCTCGATCGTATCGAACAGCTTGAGGCCGGATTTCTCCAGCAGCTGCTTGAACAGGTCGTCCATGTCCTTGTAGGCCGTCATAATAGGCTCGTGGGTCAGCGCCTTCTGCCAGTCGGCTTTCAGATTATCGATGATGTTCTGCTGATCGCGCGTTGCGCTGGTCACGTTGTCGTACCGGATCTCCGCCGGCTTGCCGTGGGCGAGGGTGTCTCGCAGGTTCTTCATGGCCCGGAATGAACTCAGCGGCCGGGTCTCCCAGACGATCGGCATCTTGAAGGCGTTGAACACCACGGCGACCTTGCTCTCGATCGGGTCGCGCTCGACGTAACCCTTGACGCACTTCATGCCGAAGAAATTGATGTGCGCCTCGTTGGTGAACGCAATCGAGGTCGCGCAGGCGAGATAGTCGAAGGCTATGCCGGTTCTGTCGCCTGACTCGATCTTCTTCTCAATCTGGCGTTTGAACCAGTAAGCTGAGTTCGCGAGATGGTTATGCAGGTAGACGTCAGCCTTGCCGGTGACCTTGGCCTTGAGATCCTTGTCCATTTCCCGCCCCTTTATACACCCAAGCCAACTTGGCCGTTTTCGGCGCAAAGCGTCTCCAACTGGAGGCCGAGATCAAGGTGCTGGGCTTCAAGCCGGGCGAAGGCAAGGCATCCACCTTCGGTCTTAGTCAAGTTTCGCAGCCTCCGCGACCCGACCAAGACGTGGGCGGGCCGTGGTGCTGAAGGCGCGCGGTGTTGATGAATTGCTGTTGGAGCTCGGCCGGCCAAACCTTGTCCGCGCGTTCGCTCTTGTAGAGCCGTTCAAACGTCGGGATGGGGTGGAATTTGATGCGGCGCTTTGCCACCCTCGAACACTGTCACCTTCAACGAAGTACTTCGCACCTTGAATAAGGGCGCAGCTTCACCATCGCGTTAAACCAGCCGAAGTTCATCACCGCGCGGAAGATACTGTTGCACGCTAAGGTCATACGTCGTCGACCGCGGCAAAATAGGCATCCGGTTCCGATGTGTCGGCCCCGATCTCATCGCAGAGGATTTTCGTCCCTTGGAAGTGCACGTCGCATCTTACTAGATTCCTGCCCAGCAACGGTTTCATTGCCAATGAGTAGACAGAAGGATTACCTGGGAAACGGCGAAATCGCTTTTCAGGCACCCTGAACTCGGAGGCCGTCATTTCTGTCGAACGGTGAAATGAGTTGTTCTCCACGCGGTAAAAGTTGATGGGCTAACCGGTTTGCCTCTACCTCTTTTTAGGGGGCGGATGACCTTACTATCCGGACCTAATCTCTTCGCGATATTCTTCTTTATCAAACTCTCCAAGTCGAAGTTCTCACCACCAGAAACAATCACGTCGATAGCGGCTGGCGGCGATGTTAGGTCCCACAGGTAATTCAAGATGACCTCGGATCGATCGCATATGCAGCCGTGCGTCCAATCTTTTGCCCGCTGCTTTCCATGGATGTAGTCGCCATGATCGGTTCCGCCCGTTGGATTCAAGCGGGCCCGAATCGTGCCCCACTCGACCTGCATGTTGTAGGAATTACCTTGATCGTCCTGCACGGCCCGGCCGACTTTCTGAATACCAAAGAATGGCTTCAGCGTTCCGTCAGTGTTCGCTTGGTTCGTCTCTTCACCGCCACTAACGTCGAGTCGCAAACGGTATTTGCCATCGTCCATCGGATTGAATGAATTGCCGCCAGAAAAAGCGGTCGATTGTTTTATGACCGTTGTGCCTTCTAGTAGAGTTAGATCACCAGTCACTCCGTTTTCGGAGTTCGTCGCTAATTTGACGAAAGTAATCTTAAGCGTCATGACTGCGCTCCTTGAACACTAAAAACACCTACGCAGGTATTACACTTGGCGGGAGCCGCTGAAATTGCCTCCCGGTAGTCCAAGTTCGGCGATAAGTTTTCGCCGAGTACGCAAGGTGGGATCCGAGGGCGTTGGGCGTTTTCCTTACGCGCCATCGAGAACCTGCCGGTTCTGCGTGGCTATACCGAGACCCGCCACAAGGCAAAGTCCTGGGATCGCGAACGGCGCACTGTCGCCCGTATTGAGGCGACGATGCTCGGCCTCGACATCCGTTTCGTCGTCACCAGCCTCGATGTCGGCTCGGCCGAGTGGATCTACGACAGCCTGTATTGCGCGCGCGGCCAAGCCGAGAATCTGATCAAGCTGCATAAGACACAGCTCGCCTCCGACCGCACCAGCTGCCGTTCGGCGCTCGCCAACCAGGTCCGTCTCGTGCTCCATACGGCCGCTTATTGGCTGATGCTGACCGTGCGCGAGGCCATTCCCAAAGTCCGGGAATTGGCCGCTGCCGAGTTCGCGACGCTGCGTCTTCGGCTCTTGAAACTCGCTGCCCGTGTGGTCGAGACCACGAGCCGCATTCGCCTTGCGTTTGCCGCGGCATGTCCCGAAGCCGACCTGATCCGCGGCTTGCCCGGCGCGCTGCTGCCGCTCAGTCCTTGACCGGCGGGGCGTCCGCCCCCCGTTCGCCCAACCTATCCCTCAAGCGCGTTGCAAAGTACGGGTCGTCAGGCGGTGAAAAGCCGAAGGCAATCCTGTGCGCCTCGTCAGACAAGATGTGCGGCCGCATCAATCGGGCCCAAAAGCCGCACTCTCACGAATAGGACGGGCTAGTTTCTGATCAATTTAGCAATGTCAAAGGCTTGGCGCTACCCGATTGGAATGGGCGGTACAATGCCGCCTGCAATGGACCGTCCGTGGAAGCATCCGAGAACCGGTATCTATCAGCTCCGAAAGGCCGTTCCGAAGGACCTTCGTAAGCTCGTAGGAAGGCGCGACGAGGAGGTCAGCCCTGAAACGCGCGATTAACGATAAAGATGATCTGTCGCCCGTCTTCCTCGCCGGGCGGAGCATCGTCATAGGGCCTGATCCGATTGCTGATGACGGTTGCGCTCTCAATGACCCGCGAAGCGATTTCCTTGAAAGACAGATCATCGTTATCAAGATAGGCCCGTCCCGTGGCCCAAAGCCTTGATGTGTCCCATTCCATTTTGCTGGGCGGTCTAATAATCCGCGCTGCCTTCATATTCCAGATCGGTGTTGCCGATCTCCCTTCGGGGAAGCTGGCGGTCGGCGGTTAAATGGCGGCGACAACCGTGCTGCTATGCTCGATATGTCGGAGACGCGAGGGCTATCGTTGCGCGGCCGGCCGGCGAGTTCCGAAAGGGAGCTCTCCGCGCTTTCCGCTGGTTGCGCCTGGCCGAGATTATCAATGCCGGTCCCCACCACCGAGACGCGCACCGTACCTTCCAGCTGCTCATCAAAAGTGGCGCCGATGATGATATTGGCATCCTGGTCTGCCTCTTCGCGAATGCGGCTGGCGGCTTGGTCGATCTCGAACAGTGTCAGGTCCTTGCCGCCAGTAATAGAGATGATGAGGCCACTGGCTCGCTTGAGCGAGGGGTCCTCAATCAATGGATTGGAAATCGCGGCTACGGCGGCCTTGAGCACACGCGATGGGCCAGAAGCCTCGCCCCTGCCCATCATCGCCTTGCCCTTTTCGCGCATGATCGAGAGAACGTCGGCAAAATCGAGATTGATCAAGCCCTCCTTGACTATAAGGTCGCTGATGCAGGCCACACCCGAATGGAGCACTTGGTCGGCCAGGGCGAAAGCTTCGGCGAAGGTGGTCTTCTCGTTGGTCACTCGAAACAAGTTTTGGTTTGGAATGATCAGCAGGGTGTCCACCGTTTTCAGCAGATCCGCGATGCCGGCTTCGGCAAGGCGCATTCGGCGCTGGCCCTCGAATTGGAATGGCTTTGTGACAACACCAATGGTTAGAATGCCAAGCTCACGTGCAGTCTTGGCAATAACAGGCGCCGCTCCGGTGCCGGTGCCGCCGCCCATGCCGGCGGTAACGAACACCATGTGTGCGCCGGTCAAATGATTACGGATGGCATCGGTTGCCTCTTCGGCCGCGGCGCACCCGACGTCGGGCTGCGAGCCGGCCCCGAGTCCTTTAGTCACCTGGGTACCCATCTGGATGCGGCTCTTGGCCTTCGACATCGTGAGCGCCTGTGCGTCTGTATTGGCGACGACGAAATCGACACCCTGCAAGCCGGCCGCGATCATGTTGTTGACGGCATTGCCGCCGGCGCCGCCGACCCCGAACACGATAATGCGCGTTTTCAGCCCGCGAACATCGGTGATGTTGGTCATTTTCGGCCTCACGATTGCGCCGGTAAGCTGGGAATGAGATGACTCGAAATGCTACCTCCAAGCATTGCGATCTGCTTTGACCAAGTCCGCGGCTAGATGGCCAAGTCTGGAACCGGCTCGTCCGTGGCCGTCGATCGAGCCGCCAGCTTGGACAGCGGTCCGCAGAGAGCCTTCAAGCCGCGCCGTCATCTCCTTGGCCGCCGAAGCCTCAGCAGTCGCCCGTAGCACCTCAGCCATTAGGCGATCGGCGCGCTCGCGCTCGCGCTCGAAAACCGCCCGATGACCAGCTGCCGTCGCCTCGAGCCGCGCGATCTCTGCCTGCAACGCCAGGATACTTTCCGCTCGCAGGGCGTTGTTTGGCTGTCGACCACCGGTTCGCCGCGGCTTATGCCGCATTTCGGCGAGATCGACGCACACCAACGCGTTGCCATCGTGTGAAAGTGAGCGCGGCAATTGGCGTCGCTTGGCAAGCGAACGAGCGGCCCCTGGCGAGATTTTCAGGCGGGCAGCAAGAGCGATATAGGTCAGCCTCTCAATTGGCATCGGCTGTCCTCCTGGGAGCGTACCGGGCAGTGTGCGCTGATCGCCAAAGGCTAGGCCGTCATGGTTAAGAGATTCTTAACGCGCGAGCAGACCGATCTTCCGGCTACGCGCGGGCGGGAGCAATCTTCATTCCCCCGTACGCCTCTCCTTTAGCTAACGCGGGATGGGCGCGTATCATGCGGAGTCAATATGGTTTCTGATTACCCGCGTTCACGCAGGAAAAAACCCTCGCAATGAAGCGAGGGTGTGGACAAAAAGATCGTCCGAGTAAATCCGCACTGGTTGGGCTCTACGGCATCAGGCCGCAAGTCGCGGCCTACCAAGATTCCCCGCAACGGGCGACCAACCCGCTAGGTGCTTCTTCCGTTGTGTCATGAAGGGAGACTGATAAGGTCCGTGCCTCGCGCGTTGACGCGGCACCCCTCTCTTGGCCTTTCGGCGTCGGTTACCTCAAGAAACGTCGGCTCGATGCCGCCGTCGATCTCGGGGCTCAGTACTCCGCCGCAAGCATGAGCGTGAGCACGCGCGTCGTACGTTCCGGGTCGCCGGGATCTTCAGAACGGTTCACCACCTTGTCGTAGTAGATCCTATGAAGCGAGTGGCGCCGAATCGTGCCCTCATTGATGATCACTTCGGTGATCAACATGGGAGCTCTCCAATGACAACGAACATTGATACGGTCGATGAGAGCTGGCCCCGCAAATTCGGACAGTAGCTTGAGTGGATTTTCTGCCTGACAGCGGCGAGGATTCTTGCTGCGAATCAGGAGCGAAGATGACGAAGAAGAGCCGCCGGACGCATTCTCCGGCATTCAAGGCGAAGGTTGCTTTGGCTGCGGTCAAAGGCGACAAGACACTGGCGGAGCTGGCGCAACTGTTTGATGTTCATCCGAACCAGATCACGATCTGGAAAAACCAGCTCCTGGAAGGCGCCGCCGGCGTGTTTGGGCATGACAAGACATCGGCCGAGACGCCGGTCGATTTGAAGGCGTTACATGCCAAGATCGGCGAGCTGGCGTTGGAAAACGATTTTTTGTCCGGCGCGCTCACCAAGGCGGGCCTGCTGAGCGCAAAGCGATGATCGACCGCGATCATGATCTTTCTATCGTGCGCCAGGCGAAGGTCCTGAAGCTGGCTCGCAGCACGGTCTACTATGAACCTCGGCCAGTTTCGGCCGAGGACCTTGCCTTGATGCGTCGGCTCGATGAGCTGCATCTCGATTATCCCTTCGCGGGAGCGCGTATGCTGCGATCGTTGCTGCGGCGGGAGGGCGTATACGCCGGTCGCCGCCACATCGCGACGCTGATGAAGCGCATGCGGATCGAGGCGGTCTATCGTCGCCCGAACACGAGCAAGCCGGCTCCGGGTCACAAGATCTACCCGTACCTGTTGCGCGGATTGAAGATCGAGCGGCCCGACCATGCGTGGGCAATGGACATCACCTACATTCCGATGCGGCGTGGCTTCGTCTATCTCGCGGCGGTCGTCGATGTGTTCAGCCGACGGGTCCTGGCCCATCGCGTCTCGATCACAATGGAGGCGGCCTTCTGCGTCGAAGCGGTCCAGGAGGCGTTGGCGAAGCACGGCAGGCCCGAGATTTTCAACACGGATCAGGGCAGTCAGTTCACCAGCCTCGAGTTCACCGATGTGCTGCTGGACGCGAAGATCGCCATCAGCATGGACGGCAAGGGCGCCTGGCGCGACAACGTGTTTGTCGAGCGGCTCTGGCGCACGGTCAAATACGAAGAAGTTTATCTCCGCGCCTACGACAGCGTGTCCGAGGCGCGAGCGTCAATTGCCAAGTATCTGGCCTTCTACAATCAGGGACGCCCTCACTCGAGCCTTGACGGGCGCACGCCCGACGAGGCTTACTTCGGCACGCAAGCTATGGTGATGGCCGCATGACCGTCGCCGACGGTTTTGTCGTCGCTCTGGTCGGGCTACGCCCTCCCGACGCAACGACAAAACCGTAAAGCCCCGCGTTCAGCATAACCCGGCAGGAATCCACTTAAATCCAGCGGGGCGCTGTCCAAACAACCGGGGCCAGCTCTATGTGTGCTGTGTGGCGCTCGAGCTGAGCAAGACGTCCTGGGTGTGCGCATTTGCGGTTCCAGGCGACAACAAGGCTACCGCCCACAAGATCAAGGCCAGGGATGTTCGAGTCCCTCTCCCGCTACCATCTTTCCCCCACACCCCTTTGACTTGGTTTGGGAAAGCTTTTTCGCCCAACAGGGCGTTTAACCGGCCGGATATCTCCACCGTTACGCCACCGAGGTTGCATTGAGCGCAAGCTTAATCGGCTTGGGCCGGCGGGCGGATCGATCCGCATGCCATTGGGCAGTTGTTGCCCGATACTCCAACCCGCCGCCGCGGGTGGCCGCGTTGCGCCGCAGTTCACGGGAGACTGTCGAAGCAGCCCGCCCCAGGCGACGTCCAATCTCCTGTATGGAATGGCCCTGCACCTTGAGCAGTGCGATCTCCTCGCGCTCAACCAACGAGTGGTACCGCCCGGAGAGCGCATTTGCCAAGATCTGAACATCGCTGGTGGCATGCCGCCCGCTTTCGGAATAATCTGCCTCCGACAGGTTGTGACAATCCCGCTTCCAGCGCAGCATCTTCGCTACTTAGCGGCAATCGCCCGCCAAAATTTATTCTGTTCATTGCGTCCTGCAACAGACGGCCGTCCTGGCGATGGCAATGGGGCTCGTTCTGATTGGGCCGATCGGCGCCTTACAATGTTCATCGCCGCCTCAAACCTCCGAGTGTTGCGACGACCGATTGAATCCGCCCAATACGCATTAATAGCCTATCGCCAAATTCTGGCGGATCGTGACATCACGATCCGCATGAGCCGGCCGGGCAACCCCTTCGACAACGCCAAGGCTGAAAGCTTCATGAAGACGCTCAAGGCTGAAGAGGTCAACGGGAAGGCGTTCTCCGACATCCGGGACGCGCGTCGCCGGATCGATAGCTTCATTGCTGACGTCTACAACAAAGAACGCCTGCACTCTGCGCTCAGCTACCAATCGCCCCTTGAGTTCGAAGCCGCGTTCGCGCAAAACAAAGCACGATAACCGTCGTGGCGACCGCGCCGTCACCGAGATTGTCGTGTCTCATTTGAGGGGTGCAGTCCATGCCTGTCACTGCAATTTGGCTGACTGATAAGGAAACAGACAGACCTTATCTTGAAAGCAACGCCGTCGAAGCGCCTGGGGCGCAGATAGTGGCCTAATGGCGCAATGAAAGAAATGAAAATGCGGTCTCCGGAAACGTACGTCCCCGGAGACCAGTCCGGCGAATTACTCGGCGGCCTGCATAATTCCACGCGACTTCCCAACCGGGGCCGCCACAGTATCGATCGCCTCCATCGACTTATCGAATTTGACGTGTTCCCCGTCAGCCCCCTTGAGACCAAGTGAGGGACTTTACGAAGGGAGGATTTCTGTTCATCGTAGCCGTAAGGAGCTCAGATGAAGCAGAAATCCGTACCGGGCAAAGCGCCTGCAGAATAAGTGCTGACGGACATCCGACGCCAAACGCGTCGGCAATACTCTGCGGAGGAGAAGATCCGCATTGTGCTGGAAGGTCTGCGTGGCGAGGAGAATATCTCCGAGCTGTGCGTTCGGAAGCGATGTATTTGATCGCCGCTGTTCCATGCGAGTACGAGGTCCAGCGCCAAGGCCGCTGCCGACATCGATGCTGAGACCGGGAAGGGGCGTAGAGCCCATCTCTGCACGCTGGATTGCGCCGCAACTCGTTTTCGGAGTCCAGACACATGACCCGGTGCCGTGGCTCGCCGGCAGGTCTAGGCTTGAGGCATTCGAAGTACCCATACTCCGGTCCGTCGCAGAGCAATACCTGGGCCGCACGGCCATTGCCGGCGATCCAAGTGTGAAGAAACGGAGGATAGTTCGGACGTTGCGACACTGCATGATGATTCAGGACGATCGAGAACGGCCCCGGCGGACTTCATGTTCGCAGACGGGCGCCAAATTTGCGCCGCAAGCTCGACGCCGCCTTCGGTTCGAACAATCGCTCCGCGCACGAGGTGATGGATTGGGTCAGCCTCTATGCCATCGCCGTCAATGAAGAGAATGCCGCCGGCGGGCGTGTGGTGACGGCGCCGACCAACGGTGCGGCTGGTATCGTTCCGGCGACGCTGCGCTATTTTCGCGACCATTGCTGCGACGCCTCACCCGAGGCGATGCGCAACTTCCTCCTGACGGCCTGTGCGATCGGTACGCTGTTCAAGCTCAATGCATCAATCTCGGAAGCGGAAGTCGGTTGTCAGGGCGAAGTCGGCGTCGCCTGCTCGATGGCCGCGGCCGGTCTCGCCGCCGTGCTCGGCGGTTCGAACCGGCAAGTCGAGAACGCCGCCGAGATCGGCATGGAGCATCATCTCGGCATGACCTGCGATCCGATTGGCGGTCTGGTGCAAATTCCCTGCATCGAACGCAACGCCTTCGGCGCCGTCAAGGCGATCAGCGCCGCCTCGCTGGCGCTCGGAGGGGACGGCTCTCATGTCGTATCACTGGACAAGGTAATCGCGACCATGCGCCAGACCGGCAAGGATATGCAGTCCAAGTACAAGGAGACCTCGCTGGGAGGCCTCGCGGTCAATCTCTCGGAATGCTGAAGGAATCTTCGATGAACCATGTACTGATGGATAAGTTCTTCACCGACGACATCGCCAACACGGACCCTGCCGTCGCTGCCGCGATCGCGAGCGAACTCGGGCGCCAGCGCGATGAAATAGAACTCATTGCGTCCGAGAACATCGTCTCTCATGCGGTGCTGCAGGCACAAGGTTCGGTCCTGACCAACAAATATGCAGAGGGCTATCCCGGTCGGCGCTACTATGGCGGTTGCCAGTTCGTCGACGTCGCCGAAGATCTCGCGATCACGCGCGCCAAGGAGCTGTTCGGATGCGCCTACGCCAATGTGCAGCCGAATTCAGGGAGCCAGGCCAACCAGGCCGTGTTCATGGCCCTGATGAAGCCCGGCGACACCTTCATGGGTCTCGACCTCGCCGCGGGTGGCCATCTGACGCACGGCGCCAAACCGAACGTGTCGGGCAAGTGGTTTAATGTGGTCAGCTATGGCGTGCGCAAGCACGACCATCGCGTCGACATGGAGACGCTCGAGCGTCTCGCGAACGAACACCGCCCGAAATTGATCGTCGCGGGAGGCTCGGCTTACTCGCGGTTCTGGGATTTCGCCGAATTTCGCAGGATCGCGGATTCGGTCGGAGCCTATCTCTTCGTCGACATGGCGCATTTTGCCGGATTGGTTGCCGGCGGCGTTCATCCTTCGCCTTTCCCACATGCACATGTGGTCAGCTCGACCACCCACAAGACGCTGCGCGGACCCCGCGGCGGGCTCATTCTGACCAATGACGAAGAGCTGTCACGGAAGATCGACTCAGCCATCTTCCCCGGCCTGCAGGGTGGTCCGTTGATGCATGTGATCGCCGCAAAGGCGGTCGCTTTCGGCGAGGCGCTTGACCCGCAATTCCGCGTCTATGCTCGCGACGTCGTGGAGAACGCCAAGGTATTGGCGGCGGCATTGGTCGCGGAGGGGTTCTCCATCGTATCGGGCGGGACCGACAACCATCTCATGCTGGTCGACGTCAGGGGCAAAAACCTGACCGGTAAAACCGCCGAAGCGGCGCTGGGCCGCGCCAACATCACCTGCAACAAGAACGGCATCCCATTCGATCAGGAGAAGCCTACCGTGACCTCCGGGATCCGGCTCGGCACGGCGGCGGCCACCTCGCGCGGCTTCGGCAGGCATGAATTCGAAACCGTGGGGCGGTTGATCGCAACCGTACTCAACGCGGTGTCGGCCTCGAACGACGGTACGGCTGCTGCAGTCGAAGCGGCTGCCAAAGCGAAGGTCGCGGAACTCACGGCTTCATTTCCTGTGTATCAGGCAAGGTGAGTACCGAGGCGGAAGCTTAAGCGACAGGCGGATGCGCCGTGCGAAGCGAGGTGTCATGCGGATAGTTTGTATCGGTGGAGGGCCGGCTGGGCTCTATTTCGGCCTGCTGATGAAGTTGCGGCACCAGCAACATCAGATCACGGTGGTCGAGCGTAACAGGCCCTACGACACCTTTGGCTGGGGAGTTGTCTTCTCCGACGCCATGATGGAGGCAATGAAGGCTGCCGATCCGGAGAGCGCCGACGAGATTGAGGGTGCATTCAATCATTGGGACGATATCGAACTCGTCTTCAAGGGCACGCGCCAAAGGACTTCTGGCCATGGCTTCGTCGGTATCGGGCGTAAGCATCTATTGAACATCTTGCAGAAGCGTTGCGAAGCTTTGGGAGTCGAGTTGGTATTCCAGCGTGAGGTCGGCTCCGATCTCGAGTTCACCGATGCCGATCTCGTGGTTGCTTGCGACGGCGTGAATTCACGGATCCGCGATCGTTACGTCGATCATTTTAGGCCCGACATGGTGGTGCGCCCGAACCGTTTCATTTGGCTCGGCACCAAGAAGGCTTTCGACGCATTCACCTTCGATTTCGAAAAGACCGAGCACGGCTGGTTTCAGGCGCACATCTACAGGTTCGACAACGAGACCTCGACGTTCATCGTCGAGACCACGGAAGAGGCGTTCAACGCGCACGGGCTCGGGACGATGGATCAGGAGGAAGCAATCGCATTCTGCGAGGGGCTCTTCGCGGAAACACTGGACGGTGCCAGCTTGATGACCAATGCACGTATGCGACGGCGCGCGCCTAGCGGGCGCGCGCGAGCATGGAAGCTGCCTTTGAAGACGCCATGGTTACAAATTTTGACAGCTTCTTGCCGGTTGCGGCGGGTCTGCCCGATCCCGGCCATCATCACGTGATTGCTGCGGCGACCAGGACGCAAGCCGCGACGATTGCAACTGAAAATCTTAGAGACTTTCCGGCGGCAGTTCTTTCCGACCTGAACATGGAGTCAAGCTGGACAGTCCTTGGCAGCTGCGATTCTGGTACAAACTTCGCTTTCGAATATTCCATAATGAAGGTTATGATGAGCGGCGCGCGCCGGCGAAGAACGCAGGGGGATGATCCACCGTATCATCACCTCCGATGGCCTGTCGCCGGGTCTCAGCTTCCAAGTGGCGCGGACAGACGCGATCCGCGACAAGCTGGACGGCCACGCCGAGACCTGGGGCAAGCTGACCGCAAAACTGGCTATCGCGCGCAAAGACCAGGATCGCGCCGATCGACAACGGCGCGGTCGCGGACGAGCAGGGCAGTCCGATGGGGTCTCATTCAACCAGAATATTGATGCCGTCGAGATCGCGTAGGGCGGATACGCACCCCGCTGGAATAGAAGCTCTCTAGATCCTTGATCATTTGTGTTATGGAGCTTAGCAGCGCTATCCAGGTGATTCTATTTAACTATCTGCGTTCGCATAACATAGATTATGGAATATATTCCTATTTCCCGAAAGCTCCGAAATCGCTGGTTAATCTTTAACCGACTGACGTTTCTTACGACGCGTTCGCTTGAAGTTGGCGGACAGCGCCGCGTTGGCGTCGCCTGCGTTCCCGCTTGCGTCGAACTGGCGCTACCGACGGCATCGGTCGCAGCGTCGTGGCCGGCGACGACTCTGACGCAGCCTGCGCCTTGTCGACCGCCTGCTGACGACGCTCACGCTCTTTCTGCCTGGCGGCCTCTTCCCTCGCCCGTTCCTGCGCGCGGCGTCCCTCCTCCCGTTCGTAGGCGAGCGCGGCTTGCGGAGACGGTTCGCACCCATTGATCGATGCCAATGGCGACCGCTGGGAATTCTCGCTCAAGAGCTTCTGCAACAGCTACGATCTGCTCACCTTCGGAGTGATCAAGCGTCGGTCTCCCATCCTGCTCGTCGGCTGAGCAGGGCCTATTTCACCGACCGCCCGCCGGGCGAAGGTGGGATCGTCGGAGGGCACATCGAGCTTGTCCGACCTTCGATCCGGGCTCTCTCTTGCGGATTGAACTCAAGCGGCGCAATCCGGCGGTTAAGTGCCAATGGAGCTTCTCTCTTGAGAGCTCTCGCTTCATGCTCTAAGTGTACAGCTCGCGCAACCACATCTCAGAAAACACAATGACTCTCAGCCTCTTAGAAAACTCCACGATCGTTCGACCTCGCTCCGATCGACTGTCTCGCTCGATCCAGGCGGCGATCGATTGGCTGTGGGAAACTCAAGATTCGTCTGGATTCTGGGTCGGTATGGTCGAGTCAAATTCGACCATCGAGGCTGAGTGGTTGCTGGCCAGCTATATTGTTGGCTTCGAGTTACCATCTGAGAAAGATGTCATCGGGGCTCTGCTGCAACGACAGCGGCCCGATGGATCCTGGGGAACATACCCTGGCGCCCCGGATGGCGATATCAACTCGACTGTGGAGGTTTACGCAGCACTGCGGGCCAAGGGATTTGATCCCAATTGCGACGAACTGGTTCGCGCTCGTGCATGGATCCTGGAGCACGACGCGATTAGAAACCTCCGCGTGTTCACGCGGTATTGGCTGGCTATGGTGGGCGTTTGGCCTTGGGAGCATACGCCCAATCTGCCCCCAGAGATTATTCGATTGCCGCTTTGGTTTCCATTCAACATCTACAATTTCGCTCAGTGGGCTCGTGCGACCATGGTGCCTCTCACCGTCGTCGCGGCACGGACCCCTGTTCGGCCGCTCCCCGGCGGCAGCAAACTCGAAGAGCTGTTTCCATGTACCTACGAGGATCTCGACTTTTCGATTCCGGCGAAGCGCGCGCGCACCTTCTCGCTAGAATGGCTCTTTTTGAAGATTGATCGCGGCCTTCACAAGGCGCAGAGGCTGAAGCTGATCCCCTTCCGTGAGAATTCGATCAAGCTGTGCCTTGAATGGATGATCCGGCATCAAGATGCGGATGGTGGGTGGGGAGGTATCCAACCCCCCTGGATATATGGATTGATCGCGCTGATTAACGAGGGGTACACCATGGACCACCCGGTGGTGTCTAAGGCGATCGGCGCGCTGACCACACACTGGAGCTATGAGCGAAATGGCGCCACTCATATTCAGGCGAGTGAATCTCCAGTATGGGATACTCTGTTAGCAATTCTTGCGCTCCACGAGGCAGGAGTATCTTCAGACAAGACCGAAGTTCGCAAGGCGCTGGAATGGGCTCTCAATCAGCAGGTTCTCGTCCCCGGTGACTGGGCTATCAAGATTAAGAATGTGCGCCCTGGCGGGTGGGCCTTCGAACGCGCCAACAACCATTATCCCGACGTTGACGATACTGCCGTTGCTCTCCTTGTTCTCGGAAAGCTACGATCAACGATCGGCGAACTGCGGCCGAGAGTTGAACGTGCGATTGAGTTGGGCGTCGAATGGACGTTGGCCATGCAGTGCCGCAATGGCGGTTGGGCTGCTTTCGACAAAGACAACGACAAGGAAATTATCTCAAAGATACCATTTTGTAATTTCGGCGAGGCAATTGATCCACCAAGCGTCGACGTCACAGGCCACGTTATCGAAGCCTTTGCGGCGCTCGGGTATGACAAGAACCACCCCGCTATTCGTCGCGCTCTAGACTACATCCGAAGCGAGCAAGAAGAAGCTGGAAGCTGGTTCGGTCGCTGGGGCGTCAATCATATCTACGGCACCGCTGCCGTTCTGCCGGCGTTAAAAGCGATAGGCGAGGACATGACGCAGCCCTATGTACTGCGCGCCATTGCTTGGATCCTATCGAGGCAGAATGACGACGGAGGATGGGGTGAAACCTGCGCATCCTACATGGACCCTGAGCTTCGAGGACGGGGACCAAGCACGCCGTCGCAAACAGCGTGGGGCCTTATGTGCCTGCTCTCTGTGAATGCCAGCCCCGAAATCAACGCGGCGCTTCGGAATGGTGTCGAGCATCTCTGCTCAACCCAGAAGAGCGATGGAACTTGGGACGAGGATTACTATACGGCGACGGGCTTTCCGGGCTATGGGATCGGCGCTCGTACCAACTCGACCAATCGCTTGCAGCAGGGTACGGAGCTATCACGCGGTTTCATGTTGAGCTTCAACATGTACCGACACTACTTCCCGCTGCTCGCATTGGCGCGAATCGCGACAAATCCTCCTAGGTGAGCTTGGATCGGCTTCCGTATCTCGCCAGCTCCCGCAGCGGCACTCCGAGCGTTTCGATGTTCCCAGCCCAGACAGGGACCGAGAAGTTACGCAGGCATGTCATTCGCCAATCTTGCTGCGTAGAATGCTTCGGCCATGCGCTTTGTCTGCGCATCGGTCAGGGATGGGATGATGGGACGTTCCTTCAGCAGCGCCTCAGCATCCGCAAGCGCCCTGTCGAAGTCTGCGAGGACCGTGCGTTGCGGCCACGTTCGCCCCGAGCGCCTGCAGCCGATGCTCGCTACGCTTACCGACGCGCCGTTCGACGATCCCGGCTGGGTTTTCGAGGACAAGTACAACGGCTTCCGCATGATCGCGGAAATCCGGCGGGGCAAGGTTGCGCTCTACAGCCGCAACGGCAAGATCATCAGCCGCAGCTATATCGAAGTCGCCAAAGCGCTGGAGGGCGCGAAGGGCGACGCCATGATCGACGGCGAGCTCGTCGCGATCGGAAAGGACGGCGTCTCGCATTTCCAGCTGCTTCAAAACGCGCTACGCCATGAAGCGAAGCTCATGTATTACGCCTTCGATCTTATGTTTGAGAATGCAGTGGACTTGCGCAAGCAGCCTCTCCTCGAGCGCAAGAAGCGGCTGAAGGCGATTCTGCCGCGCGACAAGCTGATCGTCTTCGCTGGCTTCACGGCGCCCGGGCGCACCAGGCCATTCTTCGGCGCCCTGGTCCTCGCCGTGCGGGAAGACGACGCATGGCGCTACATCGGGCATGTCGGCACTGGCTTCAGCCACAAGGTCCTGGAAGGGTACCGTCAAGTTAACGAATTGGAGCGGCCAAGGGGATAGACGAGCGGCATGCCGATCGCCCGGGACCCTCTTTATCGCCGCCATCGCTTCCCACCGGAAGTGATCAGCTATGCCGTTTGGTTGTATTTCCGGTTTCCCTTAAGCTTGCGCATGGTCGAGGAAATGCTGGCGGCGCGTGGCATTGGCGTGACCTATGAAACCGTGCGCCAGTGGGGACGGAAATTCGGCAAGCCGTTCTCCGATCGGATCCGCCAGCGCGCACCCGCTCGCGGTGACAAATGGCATCTGGACGAAGTCGTTATCTCGATCGCGGGCGAACAACATTGGCTCTGGCGCGCTGTCGACCAGAATGGCTTCGTTCTCGACGTCTGGATCCAGCGCCGAAGAGACTCGCGCGCTGCCCAGCGGCTCATGAAGAAGCTCTTGAAATCCGCCGGCACGCCGCCGCGCGTGATGATCACGGACAAGCTCCGTTCGTACGGCGCTGCGAGGGCGAAGATGGGCTTTCACGTCGAACATCGCCAGCACAAAGCTCTCAACAATCGGGCCGAGAATTCTCATCAGCCGACGCGGCGACGCGAGCGGATCATGAAGCGTTTCAAATCGTCCCGTCAGGCTCAACGGTTTCTGTCAGTTCACGATCAGGTCGCGAACCTTTTCCACATCCCCTATCCCGGAGCTGTCACCGCCGACTTCCGTCGTGCTTCGCGCGAGCGAGCCTTCGCGACTTGGCGCGACATCTCCACGACAAGCGCTATCGCCGAATCTCGAACCTTTGAGAATGGCCTCCTTCGGCTCGGCGGTCGATTAAGTTGAAGATGCCACCCGAACGACCGGGGGATCGGGATGGCCGCGCCGCTCTTTCCATTTTGAAATCGTGCCTTGTGGATCCGCCTCGACAATTGCGACGCGCTCCCCGTTCCCCAACGCTGCGACTGCAATTTCGACCGCCAGCGTGCGCTTGCCGCTTCCGCCTTTTTGGGTGACCAGAGCAAGGACATACATCTCCTACGCGTCCCGGACGACAACGACATGAAACGCACGAGTCATCGACATTTAGCCTACCCTTCCCGATGGTGGGTCGCATCAAGAGCGAACGTGGAAATCGCAGCCAAATCGGGACCCAGCGGTGCAATACGTCGGCCAACGTCAGGGGGCCGCGAGAATCACCACGACGTGGCTTTGTAAAATAGTTCGTTATTCGGCCGTGTCACGGATCTTCGCGAAAGGATTGCTGAGCACCGTCGTACAAGTTTGAAAGCAGAGCCTGCTCGCCTCTCTGGAATGGACACGGCAAGAAGCGGCTGTCGCAGTTGCAGCAAGATGCTGCCGCCTACCAGATTGGAGAGGTGATTTGCCTGCCAGCTCGAACTATCGAGCTAATCACAACTTGGGGACAAGCTACGCAATATTTTGCGTGCCCTGCAGGAGGACGCTGGGATGAAGTACAACAAGCAATTGTCGCTCGCGGGCATCATTGCGTTCGGAACGATCGCTTTTGGCAGCGAAAGTTTAGCTGCTGATTTGCCTGCGGCACCTGTCGTCGAAGCACCGGCTCCCGTTTATCCTCTCTTCAGCTGGACTGGAGGTTACATCGGAGGCAGTGTAGGCGCGGGTTGGGGTACCAGCCAGACCGACCTCGCTGTGGGCAATACATTCATCGGCGCCCCCGTCAACCAGACTGTAAACCAGCTCATCGGCGGCACTGCCGATTTGAATGTGCCATTGCCGCAGGTGCAGACGAACGGCTTCCTCGGCGGCGTACAAGCCGGTTACAACTTCCATTCCGGTTTGATGGTCTACGGCGTGGAAGGCGATTTTTTATGGAGTGGTATCAAGGGGCGCAATGGCTGCATTGTCGTCTTGAACTGCACGAACGACACCAAATGGATTGCCGATATCACCGGACGGGTCGGCGTCACGGTGGGCGACCGCGGCCTAGTCTACATCAAGGGCGGCGCGGCTTGGGCCGATTCCAGCATCGGCATCAACCAGTCCTTTGCCGTTACATCGAACTTGGGGGCTGGCTTTGCTGCTAACGGTGCTGCCGATGGCAGAGCGAGCAAGAACTTATTTGGCGGCACATTGGGTGCCGGCGTCGAGTATGCCTTCCTGCCCGGCTGGTCAGCCAAACTTGAGTATGACTACTTCGATTTCGGCAGGCAAGACGCAAGGCTGCCGGTTTCGGTAGCGGGCCGTGTGCAGACGGGCGAAGGTGCGCCTGGTGCCCTCGCTGTTGGCGTCACGACGCCCGTCTCCTTCAAGCAGCAGCTTCATACGATCCGGGTTGGCGTAAACTACCACTTCTGACAGGCAGGAGCTTTGATCTGCAGTTCTGTTTCTTCTGTTCCTCGTCAGCACCCATGAGACAAATTGAGGGTCTTCACGGAGGGAGGATTTCTGGTTCATCGTAGCCGCAAGGAGCGAAGATGAAACAGAAATCCGGGCCGGATAAAGCACCGGCAGAGCAAGTGCTGAAGAACATTCGGCGTCAGACCCGCCGGCAGTACTCGGCGGAAGAGAAGATTCGCATCGTGCTGGAAGGGCTGCGCGGCGAGGAGAACATCTCGGAGCTTTGCCGCCGCGAAGGTATCGCCGCCTCGATGTATTACGGCTGGTCGAAGGAGTTCCTGGAGGCCGGCAAGCGCCGGTTGGCAGGCGACACGGCCCGCGCCGCGACGTCCGGCGAGGTGAAGGACCTTCGTCGTGAGGCCACCGCCTTGAAGGAGGTCGTGGCCGATCTCACCCTGGAGAACCGCTTGCTTAAAAAACGTATGGCCCGCCCCGTCTGCAAGGGGGTCTGCAATTTGACACTGATCAGTCTGCGTCAACGTATCCGGCCTCGAAGCGTAGCTTCCGGCCATGATGGAGATACGCGCGCTCCGGTCCTCATAAAGCGTCCGGCATTGAGCCGCCATCTTTTTGACCAGGCTTCCGAAGCGCCGTTCGACTGTCAGGCCATCTCGTCGTCACCCTCTCGCAAACATCCGCGACAGCCCGACACTTGGCCGGACCGCCAAACCTTCTAAGCCGCCATGGTCCTAGTATCCGTGAAGCGCTCTCCGTTTCTCAGCACCGCCCAGGCGATCCGGGCGAGCTTGTTTGCGAAAGCGACAACGGCGACATTGTGATGGGCGCGCCCTATGAGCGCTTTCGCCCACCGTCCCAGCGGCGTGTCCCGCTCAGCTATATGGGGCAACGCCGCGCGCGCTCCATGGATCAGCTGCTTGCGGAGATATGTATTACCGCGCTTACTAATTCCCAGCAGCTTCGGTTTGCCTCCGGTGGTAAACTGACGTGGGACCACGCCAAGCCAGGCCGAAAGATCGCGGCCCCGATCAAAGAGCTCCGCCCGTCCAATCGCCGCGACAAGCGCAGTTGCCACAATCACGCCGATGCCGGGGATCGTGGTCAGCCGGCGAGCGTCTTCGTTCTCCTTCGCACAACGGACAAATTCCGCGTCGAAAGCCGCAATCCGACGGTTGAGCTCAGCCCATTGCGTGCGCGCGTCGGCGACCAGCGCGATCATCCGCGGGCTCAATCCCTCTCCGCCCTGTTCGTCCATCAGTACGCCCAGGAACTGTTCAAGCTTCTGCTTGCCCTGCGGCGCGACCAGGCCGCGCTCAAGCAGAATCGAGCGCAGCTGGTTGATCAGTGCTGTCCCCGTGGGTCGGTCAAAATCCCCCGGTATGGTCACTTGAAACTCCCCCACCTGATGATCGCCGTCAGCGCCGCTGAACAGCAGTAGCCGGTCAGGCAGGACGTTTATGTTCGACCCCTTTAGCCAGCAAGGGGCCGGGGAGTTGAACGTCTTGAAGCGACATCTGCAAAGCACCGTACTTACATTACTTGATCGCAACACCAGCCAGCGCGAGATTCACCGGCTGACGGGTGTCGATCGCAAGACGATCCGGCGTTATCAGGCGCTGCGGGCCGGTGCGGAGGCAAATTCCCCCGGGGAAGTGACCACCGGCTCGGTGAGCGCGGACGGCCAAATTCCTCCACCCCGACCGGAAGCGACGGTCACCAGCAGCCTGGCCCGTTCGGCTTGCGAAGCGCATCGGACGTGGATCGAAGAACAGGTCCGGCTGAAGCGGAACGCGCAGGCGATTTACCAGGACCTGGTTGATCAATTTGGCTTTCCGTCCAGCTACCAGAGTGTCAAGCGGTTTGTGCGCCGGTTGCGGCACGCTGATCCTGAGCAGTTTGATCGTCTTGAGTTCCTCCCCGGCGAGGAAGCTCAGGTCGACTATGGCGAGGGCGCGCCGACGGTTGATCCGAAGAGCGGGCGGTACCGTCGTCCCCGCCTGTTCGTGATGACGCTACGCTACTCGCGGCGCAGCTTCCGGCGGGTAGTCTGGAAGTCCAGCCAACAAGTCTGGGCGCAGCTCCACGAAGAGGCGTTCCGGTATTTTGGCGGGGTCCCCAGCTATGCCGTGCTCGACAACCTGAAGGAAGGCGTCCTCAAGCCGGATTTGTACGAGCCCCAGCTCAACCCGATTTACAGCGCGATGCTGGCTCATTACGCCGTGGTCGCCGATCCCGCGCGCGTGGCCGATCCAAATCGGAAAGGATGCGTCGAGAATGCGATTCAACATACCCAGGGCACTGCGCTGGCCGGACGGCGCTTCGAGACGCTGGAGGCGCAAAACGAGTTCTTGAGGCACTGGGAGGAGAACTGGGCTTCCAAACGCATCCACGGCAGCACGCGCCGTCAGGTCGAGGCGATGTTCCAGGAAGAGAAGCCGCACCTGCGGCCGCTGCCTGTCGCTCCCTTCCGCATCTTCACCGAAGTCGTCCGGACTGTCTGCGACGACACCACCGTACGCGTCGACAACAGCTATTACGCCGCGCGGCCCGCGCCGATCGGCAGCCAGGTCGTCGTGCGCATCTACACCACCACGATCGAGATCCGTGATCGCCACACCCGTGCGCTGCTGCGTGTTCATTCCCGGATGGCGCACCCCGGTTCTGTCGTCCTGCCGACCAGCGAACGGCCGTTCAACCCGTCGCGGCAAACCGCCGTGCTGCTGGCGAGCGCCGAGCGCATCGGACCGCAGACCAGGGCCTTGTGCCAGCAGGTGTTCGACACCGAAGGGCGCCCCGGACAGCGCGCGATGTGGGGCATTGTCGGGCTGGGCCGGAAGTATCCGGCGCGGCTGGTCGAGCAGGCCTGCGCGCACGCCATCGATAACCGCATCTACCGCTACAAGCACGTGCGTGCGACCGTCGAGCGGTTGTTCGAACAGGCGATCGAGCAGGTTGGAGTGACGCCACAGCCGGCATCGCCGCTCACCCAGGATCATCCGCTGATCCGTACCCCCGCGGAATACGGCGACCTCTTCAGCCGCGCTGTGCGGCGCGACGCCGACGACAATGGTCGGCAGGCCGAGGCTCACGACGATCACGCCACGGCAATCCGCGCTCGTGTCGCCTGCGCAACCCCGGCCAACTCCGGCGCCACGAGCGCTCCCGCTGCACCTTCTCACCTTAAACTGGAGACCTAGCCACATGATGACCATGCCGGAAATTGAGCGTTGCCTACGACAGCTGCGCCTGTCGGGTGTCCGCGACACGCTGCAGACGCGCGTGCTCCAGGCGCAGGGCGCCAACCAGCCCTTCCTCGAGACCTTCTCCCTTATCCTGCAGGATGAACTGGACCGTCGTCAGTCCCGTCTTATCGAGCGGCGATACCAGCAATCCGGGCTCGACGAAAAGCTGACGCTCGCCGAGTTCGACTGGTCCTTCAATCCCAAACTGCCACGTCAGACCTGCTTCCAGCTCCACACCCTGGCGTTCATTGCCGCTGGCGAGAACGCTCTGCTTGTTGGCAAACCTGGCACCGGGAAGTCGCACATCGCCAAGGCGATTGCCTATCAGGCGATCCTGCAAAGCCACAAGGTCCAGTATCTTGAGACCGACGACTTCTTCCACCGCTACGCCCTGAACTCTCCGGCACAACGCGAGGTCCGGCTGCGAACCATCATCGACTGCGATCTCCTCGTGCTGGACGATCTATTCCTCGCACGCGCCATCCCCGACGACGCCGGCACTTTGCTGCAGACCCTGATCCATCAGCGTTACAAACTGCGCCGCAGCGTCATCGTCACCTCCAATCGCGTCGTGCAGGATTGGGGGGCACACCTTGGGGACAACACTATGAGCACGACGATCCTCGATCGCCTTATGCATCATTGCCATCTGCTTGAGTTCGACGGACGCAGCTATCGGCTCAAAGAAGCCGCTGAAGCTCTTGCCCGGGAAACAAACTCAAACTAACAGTCCCTTGTCCTGCCTCGCGGGTGGAGGAATTTGACTGACCACACCCGGAGGAATTTGAAGTGACCCGCGGGGCTGTCCGCTCACCGACCAGCCGGTCCCGGGATCGGTGAAGCGTCTGCATGTCGAGCTGGTCCTGGCTCTTCAGTCCTACAAAGCGCATCGTCGGCCGCGTCGCTGCCTCCGCGATCCCTTCGGCGTCACGATCGTCGTTCTTCTGCGCTTTGACGTGCGGCCGGACATATTCGGGCGACATCAGCCGAACATCATGACCATGGGCGGCGAACAACCTGCCCAGATGATGAGACCCGCAGCACGCCTCCATCCCGACGACGCACGGAGGAAGCTTCGCCACAAGAGCAACCAGCGTCTCGCGCCTCACGCTACGCCGCACCACGACTGCGCCAGACGCATCGAGCCCGACGACACTGCAGAAGTTCTTGCCAAGATCGATACCAAGCACTGCAATATCCATTTCCGTTCCTCCTTTTGTACGTCGGCGACCCTACACTCCGATGGAGGGGCGGGCCATTCCATAACGTATGAACGGAGATGGGGAGGACGAGGCATGAGGTATCCCGCCTCCGAGAAGGCCGAGATCATCCAGCTGGTCGAGCAATCGCATCTGCCGGCCAAGCGCACCTTGGACAAGCTCGGGATCCCCCGCGCCACGTTCTACCGCTGGTATGCGTGTTCCAGCCGATCGTGATCACCGATTCCAGGCCATCGTGATCACTCATTCCAGAGCATCGTGATCACCGTTTCCACCCGATCGTGATCGCTATTTCCAGCGATCATGATCGGGGGCAATGGGGAGGCGCGCACCGCTGACAGTCTGCAACCCGGCTACCTTGGTCTTTTGCCCAACCGCAGAGGATCGAGATGCCGACCGAGAGACTGTCCATGCGCCACATTCGTGAAGTTCTACGCCTGCACTACAGCGTCGGCATGTCGCAACGCGCCGTTGCCCGCAACCTCGGCTTGGCCCAGGGCACGGTCAGCAAGTACCTCAATCGAGCCCGCCGCGCCGGCCTGACCTGGCCGTTGCGGCCAGAGCTGGATGACGATGCCCGGCTCGAGAACCGCCTGTATCCGCCACCCTCCGATCGACCCAGCGACGAGCGTCCGCAGCCGGATTGGGCGCTCGTGCATCGCGAGCTGCGGCGCCCGAACGTCACGCTGATGCTGTTGTGGGAGGAGTATTGCGACGCAAGCTCCGACAGCTTCAGCTATTCGTGGTTCTGCGAACGCTACAAGGAATGGGCCGGCCGCCTCAAACCGACCCTGCGCCAGGTTCACGTCGCCGGCGAGAAGCTGTTCGTCGACTATTCCGGCCACACGATGGAGGTGGTTGACGGGCTCACGGGTGAGGTGCGCAGCACGCAGATCTTCGTCGCCGTGCTCGGCGCCTCGAACTACACCTACGCCGAGGCCAGCCTCAGCCAGAGCCTGCCGGACTGGATCGCCTCGCACGTTCGGGCCTTTGCCTTTTTCGGCGGTGTGGCCCGGCAGACGGTGAGCGACAATTTGAAGGCCGGCATCACCCGGGCCTGCTTTCACGAGCCGATGGTCAACCGGACCTATGCCGATCTCGCCCGCCATTACCGCACCGCCATCGTCCCGGCGCGGCCGTATCGGCCGCGCGACAAAGCCAAGGTCGAGGTCGGGGTCCAAATCGTCGGGCGATGGATTCTGGCGCGTCTGCGCAACCGCCGCTTCTTCTCGCTCGCCGCCCTCAACGAGGCGATCCACAGCCTCCTTGTCGAGCTGAACGATCGACCTCTCCGGAGCTGGGGGCGAAGTCGGCGCGACCTGTTCGAAGAGCTCGATCATCCGGCGCTCACCCCCTTGCCGGATGAACCGTACGAGTATGCCGAGTGGAAGCGCTGCCGGGTCAACCTCGATTATCACGTCGAGATCGCCAAGCATTACTACAGCGTCCCTCACAGCCTCGTTCATCAGGAGGTTGAGGCCCGCATCACCCAAAAGACCGTCGAGATATTTCTCCGCGGCAAGCGGGTGGCGTCGCATCTGCGCAGCACCTTGCCGCATCGCCCGACCACGATTCCCGAGCATATGCCGAGCTCGCATCGCCGCTATCGCGACTGGACCCTTGAGCGCATTCGTTCGGAAGCCGCCAAGGTCGGTCCCGATGCCCAGACGCTGATCGACGTCATCCTGCGATCGCGGCCACATCCGGAACAGGGCTTCCGCTCGGCCATCGGCATTCTCGGGCTGGTCAAGCGCTACGGCCAGGAACGCGTCGATGCCGCTTGTGCCCGGGCCCTCCTGCTCAACGCCCGTTCGTGCAAATCGGTCGCCGCCATCCTCAAGAACGGCACTGACAGAACTGCTCCTCCCGCCGAGGAGGCGCCCATCCTCTTCCACACCAACATCCGTGGCCGCAGCTATTACAATTGATCAGGAGAGATCAGCATGCTCATTCACCCCACCGTCGATCGCTTGCGCGCACTCGGCCTCGCCGCCATGGCCGATACCTGCGTCGAACTGCAGAACAATCCCGAGGCGGCCGAGATGCCGCACGCCGATTGGCTCGGCCTCCTCGTCGATCGCGAGGTCACCGCCCGCGACAACCGCCGCCTCACGCGCCGCTTGACCGGGGCCAAGCTCCGTCAAGCCGCCACCATCGAGAACGTCGACTATCGCACCGCCCGTGGTCTCGATCGTTCGCTCTTCCAGAACCTCGTCACCTGTCAATGGATCCGTGACAGCAACCACCTGGTCATTGTCGGCCCAACCGGCACCGGCAAGTCCTGGCTTGCCTGCGCGCTCGGCAACAAGGCCTGCCGCGACGGCTTTTCCGTCCTCTACAAGCGAACATCCCGCCTGTTCGCCGATCTCGCCCAGGCGCGCGGCGAAGGCCGTCTGGCGCGCCTGATCGCGGCCCTGGAGCGCGTCAATCTCCTCATCCTTGATGGTGTGGACGGCCTCACTCAACGGCATCATAGTGCCAAGGCGTGGTCGCCAGAGCGCCACAAAGAAGGGAGACCGTCCGAGATGAAGTTTATCAGAATAGGCGTTGATCTCGCCAAGAACTATTTTCAGATTCATGCGCTGTCTAGTGAGGATGCACCAGCCGTAAAGCGCAAGCTGACGCGCCGGACGATGCGCGAGTTCTTCTTGAAGATCGAGCCGTGCCGCATTGGCATGGAGGCTTGCGGTTCAGCGCACTATTGGGCGCGCGAACTGAAGGCCATGGGACACGATGTTTCTCTGATGCCGCCGGCCTACACAAAGCCCTATGTCAAACGAGGTAAGAACGATGCCGTCGATGCGGAAGCCATCTGTGAAGCGGTCTCGCGTCCTGCCATGCGTTTTGTGCCGATCAAGAGCGCTGATCAGCAAGCGACCCTGATGTTGCACAAGACACGCGAGCTGCTGGTCAAACAGCGAACGATGAGCGTGAACGCTCTACGCGGCCACTTGGCCGAATTCGGTCTTGTCGTCGCCAAGGGCAGCGGCCGCGTCGACGAGCTTTTAGGCCTCGCAGAAGGCGACGCGACTCTTCCCGACGCTGCTGTCTTGGCCGCGAAGGTTCTCGGTCAGCAAATTGATGCGCTCGGAAGCGCGCTCGATGATTTGGAGAGCGAGATCGCCAAGGCTCACGCGCTCAGCGAGACGAGCCGTTCGCTCGAAGAAATTCCCGGCGTTGGCAAGCTTGTTGCCTCGGTAATTGCAGCCAGTGTACCAGACCCAAGCGTATTCCATTCGGGACGGGATTTTGCTGCCTGGCTGGGTCTGACGCCCAGGCAAATTTCGAGCGGGGGTAAACCAACTCTCGGAACCATCACCAAGGCGGGTAATCGATATATAAGGAAGCTACTCGTTCTCGGAGCAACATCGCTTCTAAACGTTGTGGAAAAACGCCGCGGCGGCTTGCGCGACTGGATTGTCGGGCTTTTGGCTAAAAAGCCGGCGCGGCTTGTGACCGTCGCCCTCGCCAACAAGCTTGCTCGGATCATCTGGGCAATGATGAAAACCGGAGAATGCTTCCGCACCGAGATGTTCGCCAAACCTTGAGTGTCGGCCAGCCGCATCCGAATCGAAGAGTTATAAGCTTGGTAAGTGCAAGAAAGGCATGATGAAAGACAACGGTCGCCACCGAAAACCAGGAAAACCCGACCAGTCGTGTGAGCTTTAAAGCTCGCATCCTTGATGTGACCCCCTGGTTGTCGGACTTCATCAGGGCCAGCGGAGATATGATCCGCGCTAAAGGCCGGACATACGATCGCAGCCGTCCAAGTCGTTCGAAGTGCCAAATTGTGCTTGCCATCAGAGGCCGTCCACATACGACGACTGGGGACCCGAACCGCTCACCGCCGACCAGCGCCGTGATCTGCTTGAGATCGTCGATGATCGCTACGACAAGGGGTCCTTGTTGACCACAAGTCAGGTCCCCGTGTCGCAATGGCATGACGTCATTGCCGATCCCACCCTCGGCGATGCGATATTGGACCGCATCATTCACAATGCGCACCGCATCGAGCTCAAAGGCGACAGCCTGCGCCGTCAGGCCGGCGAAAAGAAAAAACCGTGAGCACCTCACGCGCGATCGCCCCGCCGGCCCACAGGCCCCTCCCGCGCGCGTCGCTCCGTCGCTCGTGGCGGCACTTCGCGCCGCGCACGGGGCCCTCCCATGGACCGCCGGGACGATCTCCAAACCAACCCGCCAACCTTGACGAGGAGGCTATTTCCAGCCCAGATGCAATCGTCAGCCGTGTTCGTCTCCGAACCTGATCGCGATCACTGGAATCCGTGATCACCATCGCCTGGAACACCTGATCACCATCCCTGGAATGCGCAGCTGGTATGACCGATACCGTGAAGGCGGCCCTGGGGCGCTGGATGACCGCCGTTCCCGACCAGACCGTGTCTGGAACCGGATCCCGGACAATGTCCGCCGCCAGATCATCGACCTGGCGCTGGATCTTCCAGAACTGTCGCCGCGAGAGCTGGCGGTACGGTTCACCGACGAGAGGAAATATTTTGTCTCGGAGGCATCGGTCTATCGGCTGCTGAAGGCGCATGATCTCATCACCAGCCCAGCGTACGTTGTGATCAAGGCGGCGAACGAGTTCAGGGATAAGACCACCGCCATCAACCAACTGTGGCAGACGGACTTCACCTACCTCAAGATCACCGGTTGGGGATGGTACTATCTCTCGACCGTGCTCGACGACTTCTCGCGCTACATCGTGGCCTGGAAGCTCTGTGCCACGATGTGCGTCGATGACGTTACTGCAACCCTCGACCTGGCGCTGTCGGCCTCGGGCCTAGATCGCATCACCGTCGTGCACCGGTGCGGATTTCACGGATCGTGAGCATCGATTTCGCGCGATCGTGAGCACTGAATTCAGACGATCGTGAGCAGCCCGCTACGGCCGATGGGAGATAGAGTCAGTGTTCTGGTTGGCCGTCAAGGGTGATGGTTTTGGCGCTGCGTTTTCGCATGCTTTCTCCGGTGAGCTGGAGGCGGTGGGCGTTGTGGACGAGGCGATCGAGAATGGCGTCGGCGACCGTGGGGTCCCCAATGGCTCCATGCCAGGTGTCCACGGGGAGCTGACTTGTGACGATGGTGGATGCGCGGCCATGGCGGTCCTCGAGGATTTCGAGCAGATCGCGGCGTTCCGCGGCGGTGAGCACCGATAGTCCCCAATCATCCAATCACGTTGAGCTCAACGTGATTGGATTTATGTGCAGCACGCAGTGATGTGGAGTTGAGGGTTGACAATCGGCGCTGGTCCGGTTTTTGACAGCCCCAACTCCACATAATTTACCCTGTAGGTCATAGCCTCTTAAGCCAATCAACAATGTTGATCGCCGCAGAAGAGACGTGCCCAGCGCGAGGCGGTGCGAGGATCTCGGGGAACACCTGCATAAGCGCTTGGCGTTTTAGATCGATGTCCGCCCCTGCATAGGTCATGGTTGTGTTCAGCGACGAATGCCCAAGCCATTGGCTGATGGTCGCGAAGTCAACTCCCGCCTTCAGGAGAAAGATGGCGGTCGTATGCCGCAAGGAATGGGGATGGATCCGCTTCTGCTGCAGCGTGCGGGTTGCGTTTGCTCCGGCCGTGATGTGCTTCTTGAGCAGGTAACGAACGCCAAAGCGGGTCAACTTGCTGCCCTGGCGGTTCACGAACAGCGGAGCGTCGCGGCCTCCCGAATGAGCATCACTGTTCGACAGTTCTTGCAGAAGTCGTGCGGTTTGCGGCCAAATTGGACACAATCGCGTTTTGTCGCCCTTGCCGCGCAGCCGGATTTGATGAGGAGGATCAGTGCGGATGTCGCACAGCCTCAGATCGAGGATCTCCTGAACACGGGCTCCCGTGTTGAGCATCAATGCGAACAAGGCATAGTCGCGTTTGCCCCGTTCTGTGGACCGGTCGATCGATTTGAGCAACGCTTCTACTTCCTGCGGCTCAAGGTATTCGATCGGCTTGCTTCGCGCGCCGCGTTTGAACGGTACGCCTAGCACGCGCTGCAGTTCGGCGAGATAGGCGGGCTGTTCGGTTGCGAGAAAGCGAGAGAACGTATGCAGCGCCGCCAGCCGCGCATTGCGAGTGGCTACTCCATTGTGACGCTCAGCCTCTAGAAACGCCAGGAAGTCCTGAACCTGCTTCGCCGTGAAATCGACGAGATCGAGATCCTCGATAGCCTTGGCCGTTTGCGACGAAGTAAAGCGCAGGAACAGAACGAGCGCATCCCGGTAGTTGCGTATGGTGTGTCGGCTGGTACCCCGGAGCGTCGGCAGATACTCTCGGAAGAAGCGCTCGATGCTCTTGCCGAGCTCGTTAGGTCTTTGGGATCTCATGCGGCACCTCCTGTGATGAGGTGGCCGAAATGCCTCTCGAGCCGATCGCTGGCCGCAGCAGAAAGTTGTGGAATCCAGCGGAGGTAATAGGCAGTCGAAACAATTGAGACGTGCCCCATGTACATCGCAAGCTTTGGCAGATTGGATTGGACATCCGCCCCTTGCTGGTACCATCGCAACAGCGATCCGACCGCAAAGCTATGGCGAAAGTCATGCACCCGCGGGGTTCGCCCGTCGGGGCCTCGAACGTCGGCGACTTGGAATAGAGCTGGCCCCGCAAATTCGGACAGTAGCTTGAGTGAATTTTCTGCCTGACAGCGGCGAGGATTCTTGCTGCGAATCAGGAGCGAAGATGACGAAGAAGAGCCGCCGGACGCATTCTCCGGCATTCAAGGCGAAGGTTGCTTTGGCTGCGGTCAAAGGAGACAAGACACTGGCGGAGCTGGCGCAACTGTTTGATGTTCATCCGAACCAGATCACGATCTGGAAAAACCAGCTCCTGGAAGGCGCCGCCGGCGTGTTTGGGCATGACAAGACATCGGCCGAGACGCCGGTCGATTTGAAGGCGTTGCATGCCAAGATCGGCGAGCTGGCGTTGGAAAACGATTTTTTGTCCGGCGCGCTCACCAAGGCGGGCCTGCTGAGCGCAAAGCGATGATCGACCGCGATCATGATCTTTCTATCGTGCGCCAGGCGAAGGTCCTGAAGCTGGCTCGCAGCACGGTCTACTATGAACCTCGGCCAGTTTCGGCCGAGGACCTTGCCTTGATGCGTCGGCTCGATGAGCTGCATCTCGATTATCCCTTCGCGGGAGCGCGTATGCTGCGATCGTTGCTGCGGCGGGAGGGGGTATACGCCGGTCGCCGCCACATCGCGACGCTGATGAAGCGCATGGGGATCGAGGCGGTCTATCGTCGCCCGAACACGAGCAAGCCGGCTCCGGGTCACAAGATCTACCCGTACCTGTTGCGCGGATTGAAGATCGAGCGGCCCGACCATGCGTGGGCAATGGACATCACCTACATTCCGATGCGGCGTGGCTTCGTCTATCTCGCGGCGGTCGTCGATGTGTTCAGCCGACGGGTCCTGGCCCATCGCGTCTCGATCACAATGGAGGCGGCCTTCTGCGTCGAAGCGGTCCAGGAGGCGTTGGCGAAGCACGGCAGGCCCGCGATTTTCAACACGGACCAGGGCAGCCAGTTCACCAGCCTCGAGTTCACCGATGTGCTGCTGGACGCGAAGATCGCCATCAGCATGGACGGCAAGGGCGCCTGGCGCGACAACGTGTTTGTCGAGCGGCTCTGGCGCACGGTCAAATACGAAGAAGTTTATCTCCGCGCCTACGACAGCGTGTCCGAGGCGCGAGCGTCAATTGCCAAGTATCTGGCCTTCTACAATCAGGGACGCCCTCACTCGAGCCTTGACGGGCGCACGCCCGACGAGGCTTACTTCGGCACGCAAGCTATGGTGATGGCCGCATGACCGTCGCCGACGATTTTGTCGTCGCTCTGGTCGGGCTACGCCCTCCCGACGCAACGACAAAATCGTAAAGCCCCGCGTTCAGCATAACCCGGCAGGAATCCACTTAAATCCAGCGGGGCGCTGTCCAAACAACCGGGGCCAGCTCTGAATAGCGTTTGGACTCCTTCCCGCAGGCCGGTACCTGTGTAGCCGCGCACGCACCCCTTGGTATTGCAAAGCAAGGGTGAATCCGCCGAATGGCTCAGAGGTGATCGCAACCGCTTCCTGAGGTACAACCTCAGCTCCCGACAGGCATCCGGCGACAACGGGACGATCCGCGACTTGTGGAACTTCGACGCACGAATGTGCAAAATGCCATGGCGGGCATCGACGTCGGCCAAGGTGAGACGCAGCAGCTCGCCCCTACGGAGCCCCGCGGTGTAGAGCAGGACCACGGCAAGTCGCATCACCGCTGGCCGCAGCGGCGAACTTGACGTCGGAGCCAAATGATCGGCTATGGCCAACATCCTGGCGACTTCGGCCGCCCCAAAGATGACCGGCGGTGCATGGGGGCTCCGACGTGGGAAGCGATTGATATCCGGAACGAAGCAACTTGGCTCGGTACGCTGACGATAGAGACAAAAGTTGCGCACGATACGCTGGCGATTGCGCCTCGTGTTTGCAGAAAGATGACCTTGTGACACGCACCATCCCTCGAAGAGCGCTTGGTCGAGGTCAGTACAGGTGTTCTTCTCCAGAAATTGACGCAGAGCGTCGATTACGCGCTCCTCATGAACATAGCCGCGCCCGAGTGAACGTTGCCTCTGCAAATAACGGTCCACCACTTGGTTGAACGGGATCGCCGATAAGGTCGCGCTCATGCCGCGTCCTCCTCGATGCCGATGGTCGCCGTTGGCAGAGGAAGCGCGACCTCTCGCAGGGCCCCGGTCTGCAGCCGGAGATAGACACAGGTGCTCTCCAGAGTTCGATGGCCGAGCAGATCACCGATCACCTTGACGCCGACACCACGATCGAGCAGACGCATCGCAAACGAATGGCGCAGGCAGTAGGAGGATGTATCCTGCAGCGGCAGACCGCTCTGACGTGCGCGCTTCTGGTAGAGATCGCCTATGGCGTAGTGCGTGAGGGGACCGACCGGGGGGCTTGCGCGGAGGAAAAGTTCGCGGTGCGCCCCGCCGGGCCGGCCGCGGCGCAGATAGCGCCTGAGGATGCGTATGGTTTGTTCGGCTAGAGGAAGCGCCAGATCTGATCTGGTCTTGCACTGCTTGACGCGGAGCGTGCGGCTATCCCAATCGATTGAGCCAAGCGTCAGTGCGATGATCTCGGAGGGCCGCAGGCCGTAATGCGCCATCAAATGGAGGATCGCATAGTCTCGCCAGCCAAGCCGCTCCGATCGGTCGATGGAGCGCAGCAGCCGCTTTACAAGCGGCCAAGCCAGAGCTCGAGGCGGTCGTTCACCTCGGTAGGCGCGCGGCGCGTCAATTGCGTCGAGCCGTTGCCGAATCTCGCCGTGGTCGAAGCAAAACCTAAGAAAGGCGCGGAGGCGAGCGACAACGTGCTGTAGGGTTTGTCGCTTAATGCGCCGCGCTTTGGTCATTACGAACCGATCGACTGTGGCAGCTGACAACGCATGCAGCGGGGCGCCAGCTGGCAAAGCGTACGCGAGCAAGCTCTTCACTGTTGCGATGTGCTGTTCCAGGGTCGCGCCGGTAAGGCCACGCACCTCCGATAGATACCGTCTGTAGCGACCAAGAAGTGCTGAGAACGGCTCGGGTACTGCTTCTTTGACGAACAGCCGCCTCGCGATGAGAAAACGTTCAACGGCGCGTCGGGTGCCTTGCAATGACGCGGGGGCAAATGCTTGCGACAAGAACCGTCCTGAAACGCCGGTATCGCAATCAAGCCGCGCTGAACACATCCGGTCGAGAGCTTCCTTTAGGCCTCGTACGTGGTGGCAGGCCGTAGATCGGGCGTAGCCAGCCGAGATGAGCCAAGTAGCGAAATCTTCCAACAAAGTGCCATTGGGCGATGCCGTGTAACCCGCGTGAACCTTCCGGAATAAGTGTTCGAGCATGGTTGCCTCCTTCGGATGAACGAGAGAGAACCACGCTACCGTCGTCAGTTATGTTGAGTAGGGACGGTCGAAGCGGCTGTTAATAGCGGGGAGAATCTAGATCGCTCCACATCACTGCGTGCTGCACATAAATCCAAAATCAGAAGCTGAGCGCGGCCGAGGCTTTTGAGGAGCCGGGCGTAACGTCCGTCTCCGCGCGCGAGCGCCTCGAACAGCCTTGGAACGCGATGATAGAGGACTGATCGGTTGTCGCGGCAGGCCTTGTGGCCGAGCGCGCAGGCTAACCAACTTTTGCCCAGGCCGGTTGCCCCGGTGACGAGCAAATTCTCGTGGCGATCGATCCAGCGACCTTCGACGAGTTTGGCGAAAACGGCGCGGTCGATGCCCCGCGGGGTGCGCAGATCGACGTCCTCGACGCAAGCAGTCTGGCGCAGTGCGGCGATCTTGAGGCGCGTGGTGAGCCGCCTGGTGTCGCGTTCGGCGGCTTCGCGGTCGACCAACAGGCCGATGCGATCTTCGAACGGCAGGGCTTCGAGATCGGGCGATCGGCGCTGCTCCTCGAAGGCCTTGGCCATTCCGGTCAGGCCAAGCTCGATCAGCCGTTCGTGGGTTGGGTGGTTAAGCATGCCGGGTCTCTCCTTGCTTCAGTGGAAGTAGTCGCGTCCGCGGATGTTGCCGTGGCGCAGGGGCTGGTGCTCGAAAGATTCGTCGAAGAACGTGCGATCGAGGCCGTTCTGGAGGATCGATCTAATCGAGGCGACGGAGCGCGCCTTGATGAGGATGCCCCTCCGGCAGGCTGCGTCGAGGCGTTCGGCGCCGTAGCTTTTGACGAGCGCCAGAATGCCAAGGCAGGTTCGAAAGCCTTGTTCTGGATGGGGCCGGGCGTCGATCACGGCCTGGAAAAACGCTGCTGTCGAAGGACCGATCCGCTCGCCGGCGGCGATCACCGCGGCGGGGGTCCATTTGCCGTAGCGGCGATGGGCGCTGGGCATGTGGTCGGCGACGGTGGTGTGTCCGCGTCGGTTGGGCGCGCGGGCATGGCTGGCGATCCGCTGGCCCTTGTGGAAGATCTCGACCGTCCGATCGTCGATACGGGCATCGACCAGCTCGCCAATCAGACGATACGGCGCGGAGTACCAATGGCCGTCGACCTCGACATGATAATCGGGAGCGAGGCGGCAGCGCTTCCAGCGTGCGAAGGCATAAGGCTGATCTGGCAGCGGGGTTAGCTTGGGTTTGTCGAGTTCGGCAAACAGTTCGGCGCGGCTTGAGCCGAAGCCACGCATTTGACGAGCATTGAGTTCGTCGACGAGTGTCTTGATGGCGGCGTTGAGCTCGGCCCGGGAAAAGAAGCGCTGATTGCGCAGCCGGGCCAGAATCCAGCGCTGGGCGATTTGCACCGCGACCTCGACCTTCGCCTTGTCTTTTGGGCGCCGCGGCCGTGCGGCGAGAATGGCCGTGCCGTAATGGCTCGCCATCTCGGCATAAGTGCGATTGAGGCCGGGATCGTAGCGGTCGGGGTTGCTGACGGCGGCTTTGAGGTTGTCGCAGACCACGAACGTCGGCGTTCCGCTCAAAAACGTGAACAAGTTGACGTGGGCCCGGATCCAGTCGGCCAAGCTCTCGCTGGGGCAGGCCTCGGCGTAGGTGTAGTTCGAAGCGCCCATCGCCGCGACGAACAGCTTCATCGGCTGCACTTCCCCGGTCAGGGGATCGACGATGTCGATGGTGTCGCCGGCGAAATCCACGAACACCTTCTCGCCGCCCAGATGAATCTGCCGCATCGAAGGTCGGACCCGCCCCTTCCAGGCCTCGTAGGTAGTGCAGAACCACGTGTACCCGAAACCGTCGGGATTAACGGCGCGATACTCCTCCCAGAGCAGGCGACGGGTTACGTTGCGCCGGCGGAGCTCTTTATCGATGTAGCTCCAGTCGGGCACCGGCCGCTGCGGGCTCTGAGACGCTGGTCGTGGGGCCGGGAAAAGCAAAAGCTCCAGGTCTTCATCGGTCATTCCCTCCGGAAGCGGCCAGCTCAACCCAGCAGAGCGGGCGCGGCTCAGGTAGCTGTGCACAACGCCGTTGCTGACGCCCACGCTCCGCGCGATGGCCCGCTCTGGCAGGCCTTGAAAATGTTTTAACCGAAGGACTTCCTTGATCCGGCGCATCGACAATCTCTGGGTAGGCATTGGACTTCCTCGTTAACCACGAGGTCATCCCTAAGCCGGTTGAGTTGTCGGCCGAAGCGCTGCAAGGCTCCGAAAGCCTTGCTCACGATCCCGCGAAATCGTTGCTCACGATCGTCTGAAATCTCTGCTCACGATCCCCTGAAATCCGCGCTCACGATCACGCGAAACGCGCATGCACCGGCCAAGGCTTCTCTCAGACAATGGCTCGTCTTACGTTGCCGGCGATCTGGCCAAGTGGCTTGAGGTTAAGGGCATCGAGCATGTGCGCGGGGCGCCGTATCATCCTCAAACTCAGGGAAAGATCGAACGCTGGCACCAGACTCTGAAGAACCGCATTCTACTCGAGAACTACTACCTGCCCGGCGATCTCGAACGGCAGATCGAAGCCTTCGTCGAGCACTATAACAACGTCCGCTATCACGAGAGCCTGAACAACCTCACGCCGGCTGACGTCTACTTCGGCAGGGGGGAGATAATCCTCGCCGAGCGTGAACGCATCAAGCGTACAACCATCGCAAACCGCCGCTTGCAGCATCAACTGCAGGCCGCTTAAACTCTAACCCCTGATGAGCCAGAGCCTCCCTTCTCGAAACGCCTGATCAGTCTCAAATCATCTGCCGACGGACACACATTGTCTTCAAGACCCGTGCGACAGTGGCCGCCCAGCTCAAGCGACCAGCGATTGAGCGTGATCTGGTCGCGCCCAATGCCAGCGCCCGTCCAGGTCGCGTCCGGGGCGAGGCGCTTCAGCGTGGCAATGTAGAAGTCGAATACTTCGCGATCGACCGGCATGGCGTTCTTCACGCCCATCACAAACTGAACGTGCAGCGAACCTCTTATTTTGTCGACTTTTTGCATCTCGACGGCCTTGAAGATCATCGACAGATCAAATGCCTCGATCTCGGGCTTCACACCATACGTGCGCATCTCGGATGCGAGCCACTCCACCAAGTCAGGGCTATTCTCGTAGACCCGTGTCGGGAAGTTGCACGAGCCGGTGGAAAGCGAGCACATATCAGGCTTGAGCGGGATCATGCCACCACGCTCGCGCCCGGCGCCGGAGCGGCCACCCGTCGAGAGCTGGATGACCATGCCGGGACAGTGCTTACGCAGGCCCTCGACCAGCCTTCGAAAGCGCTCGGGGTCGGATGTGGGTGAACCATCGTCCTTGCGCATATGCGCGTGGACCAAGGTGGCGCCGGCCTCGAAAGCCGCCTGCGTCGACTCGATCTGCTCGCTAACGGTTATGGGCACCGCCGGGTTGTCGGACTTCTGCGGGAGTGAGCCGGTGATGGCGACCGTAATGATGCAAGGCGTGGTCATCGTCATCCCACAACACATATTAGCAGTTTCGTCTCATGCGTGATTACGTCGGCGACAATACTCCCGGGAGCTAGTTGCGAGGCATCGAGTGGCAACATGTCCAGATCACCCATAGCTAACGCGACTGCTTCTTCGCCGAATTGGTTCACCGTCTCCGACCCAAAGATCACTCTCGAAGGCAAAGGTTGGTAGACAACCCGATTGCATGAGCACCCCGGAAGGATGGCAGCTGCGCTAGCGGCTAAGCCGCGAGGCGCGGCGTCTCGGCGTCGATCACTTCGATTGATTCGCCCTTCAGCCAATGAGCGCCTTTAATATAAAGCGCATCGACTTCCGGCCCCGTCAGGCCCGGCATGTCGGCCTTGACCGAATAACCGATGCCTACCTGCAGGTAGGCAAGGTGGCGATATCCCTCGGGGAAGCTCATCAATCGCGTCCAATCGAGCTTTAACGTCGCCGTCGGATCAACGGGGTCAATACGATCTTTTTCATAAATCGGCTGGCGTAGAACAAAGCCCCAACGTTCCGCTCGCTTTTCAAGAAAATCGTAAAAGCGTCCCGTGCAGACGACATCACAAACTACGCTTTCCACTTTGGCGCGTTGGCTAATTCTCATTCTTGTCTGCGCAATTGCGCGATCACCTGCGATATCAATGGAGCTGCCTCCCAAAAAATGCAGGATGCGAACGCCGCCATTGAATCGTTCTCGGCTCACCTTGATGAATTCGTCACCGGTGCCTTGGAACCAGGTGGTTATCATTCGTCCCCCCTCATGCCAGACCGTGCTCAATCGCTCCCAATCGGCCGCGTCGCGCCACACGGTCCAGTTTTCAAGAAGATCCCTGATAGCCAGGCGATCAATGAGCTCTTCTGTGACTGCCATCGAAACTTCCTCCTCTCTTTATTTGCAAGAACAGATCACGTAGGACCAGCTCGCCCGCGTCGTCATTCAACTGAAATAACCCTCATAATCAGCATCGCCGAAAGATTTGTCCCTTTCATGAGTACGATTCGCCGACCGCAGGTTTTCAGTAGGTCGCGATCAGAGCTCGCTCGATCAGCGGTTGATTGATCGATAAGTGTGGCTCGATCATTAGGTTCAGATGTTCACCGCTGATGGGAATGACTTCGAGCTGCTCGACCAGCCGATCCCAACCGAGCCGGGGAGAGAGGCGCGGGCGTCTGCAGGAAAACACTGTCCCGGCAATCGGCAGTTGATGATGAGCTTGCTTGGTCCAGTTTCGGAAGGCTCGCATGCGCAGAACTTCCTCGCCTTCAAGTTTAAGCATGAAGCGGGTGGCCGGGAAATATTTCCATATCTTGCGCTCGAGAACGCGCGCGAGTAGCTGCCCCCGACCCGGGCGTATGATTGCCTTGGAAAGAGAACGGCACGCCACTCTATAGACGGTGACCCTGTGATCCCAGATCCGTTGAACGAGTCTGCTGATCGCTTCTCCAAAACCGCCTCGCTCACTTCCCAAATTGGTGTCCAATACCCCAAAGAACGCGACCGTCCTGCCCTCGGCTATCGATTGCCTGGCGATCTCGAAAGCAACCGCGCCGCCAAGCGAATAGCTCACGAGTCTGACGTCGCCGCTGGGCTGGATTTGGCGGATCTGATCCATGGCGTACGCTGCCATGTCCGCAATCGTTGATTGCCCGGCGATCATCGCACCGAGATCCGGATATCTGATCGTGTTGACGTGAGCAATCCCGCTAAATGTAGCGCCGAAGGCGCTCAGGCTGGGACCATATCCGATTGAACCGGGCACGAGAAACAGCGGTGGCCGGGTTGCTTGGAGAAGATCGGGATCCGTGTTCTGCCCGAGCGCGTCTGTCACTGCCGCAGCCATGCGGTCGGCATCGGCGTCTATGGTGAACGCCTTAAGATCAAGCTGCCTGCCGACCAGACCTTCCAACTCCATCACAAAACGGAGAAGGCTGAGGGAATCGCCTCCCGCTTCATCCCATCGGCCCGCCGCGTTCCGTGTGTTGAGGACCCTTCTCCAGATCTGCTCAACGGCCAATTTCGCATGACGCGAGTCATCGGCTGAATGAGGTGCCGGCAAGACAGGAGGACTCTCCGCAAGCGCCGCATCGCGGGCAAGCAAGCTGACCGCATCAGCCTTTCCGCTTCCGAGGCGCGGGATGTTCGCGACTTGGTGCAGCCGCTTGGGGTGAAGCGAGGCCGGGACGGCGTTGCGGATGAACTGCCAAATCGCGCCTGGAAATTCAATGCCGGAGTCGGCGTCAAGAGCGATGAAGACCACTAATGCGCCCGCCGCCGAGACGAGGGCGACCGCGTCGGCGACGCCACGGATCTTACGGACCGCAACCTCCAGCTCGGCAGGCTCAAGGCGTCTTCCGTTGATCTTGATCTGCCGGTCTTTGCGACCGACGACATGCATAACTCCTTGATCATCAAGAAAGACGAGATCACCCGTGGCATGTATTCGGCGTGTATGGTCATTGGGATCGATGCGAGACGGAACCAACGAACCCTTTTCCCATCGCCCAAGCGATACGAAGGGGCTGGATATCACAAGCTCGCCGCACTCGCCTTGCGGGACAGAAGCGCCATCGCCGTCGACTACAGCATAACAAATCCCCGGCAGCAGGTAGCCTGCCGGCGCCGTGACGGCCGCGTCGGCAAATCGGGCCGGGGGGAACCACTGAGAGCCGGTGGTCTCCGTGGAGGAATAGCCGATCTGAACATAGCAGTCGGACGGCATCGCCTGGCGAAAGAACTCAATGTCGGCCGTCAGGACCTTCTCGCCGCCAATCCTGAGAATTCGCACCGACTGGAATTCGTCGCGTTGTCCTGCAGAGATCATCGCGCGGAGCAGCGTCGGAACGGAATAGATGACCGTCGCGCGTTCCGATGCGATCGCTCGGCGCGTGCCGCCAAGACCAATGGTTTCGATGTCCACAACAAATAGCTTTGCGCCGATTAACAGCGAAGTCAGCATCTCCCTGCAGCCCGCGATCGTGGCAGGTCCGCTTAACGGGAAGAAGACATCGTCCGCGGCTATATGAGCGGAGTTCACATACTGCAATACGCGCTGGAGAAGCGCGCGCTGGCTATTTACGATACCTTTCGGACGGCCCGTGCTTCCGGATGTGTAGAGTATCAGGGCCGGGTCATCGACAGAGCCTGGAAGTGGCGGGACGGCGGAGTCATTCCCCGGATCCGGGACGTCTGTGATATCGATCCAGCGCATATGCGCGAACTCTGCCGCCGCATTCGGCCCGCAGCCGACTAGGGTCGCAAGGGCTGCGTCTGTCGAGAATTCCAGGTTCCGGCCGTTCGGATCGCGATAGTTGAGCGGAATGCACGGTCGCATCGCCGCCATGCAGGCGAGCATCGCAACGGGACCCCAGATGCAGTTCGGCATCAGCAAGCCAACCGCTTGCCCCGGAGGTACATGCGCCGAGAGGACTTTGGCTAACTTAACCACCGCCGCATGAAGTTGTCCAAATGTGAGCTGCTGCTTTCCGTCGTCAATGCAGATCTTGTCAGCATAACGCTCAACGATGCGGCCCAGATGTTCGATCGTTGGCACGCTGGAAAATTCGAGCGGCAGCGCCTCGAAGGCAGTCTTTGGGCCGCCATCATCCAGAAGCCGTTCCGGTACCGTCTTCCACTCGATGCCTTTGACAACACTCTCGCCTGACCGAGGTGTGAAACGGACTATCCCAGCGTCAGAGTCTTCCAACACCTTCAAAGGCATCTGAGCATCCAGCTCTGCACCGCGTGTCGCCATGCATTGCTCCGTACCAAGAATACGTGAGGTGGCACGAAAGGTTAATTGAATGGTATCGGGTAAACATCATTCGTTTGCATGATGAGCGTGTCTTCGGCTGAAAGATCGCCTTGCGAGCCGGTGATGCTCACCGACACGAGCAGGCCGCCGAAGCAGAACAGCGCGAGCGATACGAGCGTCTCAATCTCAGCAATCGCCTCGACCGACGCCTTGGCAATAATACGAGTAGCCAATGCCGTCATGTCACCCTCCCGATTCCGGATGACCACCATCGGTGGGCCAAAAGGCGTTAGACAGCCGTCTACTTCACCGCATCGACCCGCGGCATCTCGTCCAAAACTGCCTGGCAGTACTCTTCATAAAGAGCGTTGATGATGATCCACATGACTCGAAATCCCCTATTCTCGCGAAACGTGATGGGATCCTCCTTTCTTTTGAGAAAGCGGCGAGTGCGGCATTGGATCGGCCCTCGGCACTCCCTCCAGGAGGGCGGCAACGACGGGATCGAGCTGCTCGCGTGTCAGATGATTCCCTAGTCGCGACAGATTGAAATCGAGGTGCTCCTTGTGAAGCATCGAAAACAGCGTGATTCCGGCTGAATTTGTTGCGAACGCGTAGTCCACAACAAATGTGGCAGCGACTTCAGCGGGATTGCCACGGTACCCGAGGTCGTGAAGCGCCCTCGAGATTTCCTCCTGCGCATTTATTCTTGCGACCAGTCGATTGAGGGACGAGAATGTCCCGTACGTTACAAACGTTCTGCCCGGGAGCGCGCGCTCCTTCAATTTCTCGAGGTTCGGCATGAACAGGCCGTTAGCGATCTGCACAAGCCGATAGGGTAACGATTCATCGAGACCTCTCATTCCTGCCTCGATATCTCCCGCGATCGAGACGGCACGAGCCTTCCCATCCCGGATCACGCGTTCCACCGCCCGGACGATATCCTCGCGAACGACTTCTTCGGCGGTTGGTCGATGCAGGGCAAGGACATCGACATAGTCCGTGCGAAGACGCCTCAGGCTCTCCTCGACGCTTGTAGTTATCAGCTCCCCGGACAGCGGCACCTTGAATGGCGCGGGCCGCATTCCGTAGACGTACCTTTGGAGCGCAGGAAATGTCGTAATGGCGGCTCGTGCCAACGGCATGAGCACTCGCATGGCGGCGGACGTATTCGTCGGGCGCATGCCGACCTTTGTGCAGACGTAGATGCTATCACGCTTCCTGGATACAAATTCGCCACAGATCGATTCAGCCGTCCCGTCGCCATACGAAGGCGCTACATCGTACCAGGTTATTCCGGCCTCGTATGCGCGTTCGAGCGTCTTGAGCCCCTTGCGAACACCAATGCGCGAACCAAGCGAAGCGGAGCCGAATCCGATGCTTGATACTCGACTGTCCAGAGCTTCAACAAAGACCAGCTTCATCCCTTTACTTTTTCTCTTTTGCGCTCCTTATTAGGCTCCGGGCTTATTACGTCTTTTGTCTGACGATTCGAAACGCTCATCGGTCTCATTGTAGGTACCTATTTGGTGCTACCTGTCTTCAAGCCACTGAAACAAGAGAGCCTTGTATGTTCCAGTGAGGCCAGCAGCTTGCAACAAGTCGGCGCACCTGAATTTAGGCGTCATCCGTGTCTGCCCCCTCCGGGCATGAACACAGGTCCCGATTGCGCACTGTGCCGGATGTGAATTGCCTCCGCTGCGATGACACCGCGAGGCGACCTGTAGCCATGTTGCTATCACGCTAAGCGTTTAAGCGCGACCGATGCCAGATGAGACTGATAGGTTCTTAGCTGTTAGTTACCTTACTGACGCGACCCAATATAGACGGGCTGCAGAGGTACTTCATGCCGCTCAATTTGCTGAACTGAGCAGCTGTTCCTCGTCAGCACCCATGAGACAAATTGTACGCATACGACGAAGCTTACGATTACCCACATTTTTTGAGGTGCAGTGAGCCGAAAAACTTGAGTCGCCAGAATCGCTTGTGATTCTTTGATGGGCACCTGATTGGTGCTCTATGGGACTGACTTCACGCGCCCGGGATGAGAAGGCGCATCGGTTGGCGTCTGACGCGGTGACCTGGTTTGACCGTGAAGCTGCGCTGTGCGAATTCCAGGACGCTCGACTTGGCGAGAGATTTCGCATGCTGCTAAAGCAGATTGGTGGAGACATCGGACAGAGCATTCCGATGGTTTGCCAAGACTGGGCGAATACTAAGGCGGCCTATCGTTTCTTCTCCAATGAACGAGTAAGCGAGGCCGATATCCTATCTCGTCATTTTAAATCGACGCGGGAACGTATCGCGGCTGCGAAAGGGCCTTTTCTTGTCCTGCATGATACGACCGAATTCACCTATCAAAGGGAGCGCCCGGATCTGATCGGGATGATTAAGCGCATCCCCAAGAGCAACTCTCGAAGATTGGACGGAAAACCCCAAACGTACACGACATGCGGAATATTGATGCATTCGAGCCTTGCGGTGACCCTCGAGGGCCTTCCGCTCGGGCTCAGCGCCGTGAAATTTTGGACCAGAAAGAAATTCAGAGGGGTCGCGGCACTCAGGCGCGAGGTCAACCTGACACGGATCCCCATTGAAACCAAGGAGAGCATTCGGTGGCTGGAGAACCTCAAGCAATCCACGGAGCTTTTCGACAAGCCATCGCAGTGCATCCATATCGGTGATCGTGAGGCCGATATTTATGAATTGTTTTGCGCCGCCCAAGAGGTTGGAACGCATTTCTTGGTAAGGACCTGTGTCAATCGCCTGGCAGGCGATGGCGATCATACCGTTGCAACGATAATGGACGAGGCCAAAGGTCTCCACCGGATCGAAGTCCGGGATAGCAAGGGCAATCCAGACCAGGCTGTTCTAGAAATCCGGTATCGTAAAATCCGTATTCTGCCACCGACAGGCAAGCAGTCGCGGTATCCAGCCTTGACTTTGACAGTGATCCACGCTGATGAAAGAGGAGCGCCAAAGAACAGAAAGAAGATTGAATGGAAACTCCTGACCGATCTTCCGGTGCAATCGCGCGGGGATGCGATCGAGAAACTCGAATGGTATTCTCTGCGATGGAAGATCGAGGTCTTCCACAAGATACTGAAATCCGGCTGTCGGGCAGAGGACTCGCAACTGCGGACTGCTCAGCGATTGACGAATCTGATCTCGGTATTTTGCATTGTGAGCTGGCGCATTTTTTGGATGACGATGCTTAATCGTTCAGCGCCAAATGCCTCACCGGAATTTGCGCTGACCAAAGCTGAAATCCAATTGCTTGATCAGCTCGTCAAAGACAAGAATCCAGCCAGCACACAACGAAAGACATTGTCGCATTATCTCATCAAGATCGCCAGGCTCGGCGGCTATCTCGCCCGCGCCAACGATCCGCCACCAGGGAATCTGATCATGTGGCGCGGATTATCGCGCTTTATCGATATCGCAACGGGAGCAAAACTCTGACTCAAAAATGTGGGTAATCGTAAGACGACGAAGGCCGCCTGATAGACGCATGCGCGCGGGCGTGGCGAGCTGTATGACAGCGTTGGGTGAAGGATCAGCCGGCTTGCTGATCGTCGGGGTTGCCCACTTGGCGCAGAAGCTTCCATTCCCAGGGCAGCAGTTCGTGCAGACGCGATGCAGGAAGATCGGCGATACGGGCTAGGACGTCGGCTAGCCAGGCCTTGGGATCGACGTCGTTCAGGCGACAGGTCGTGATCATCGTCAGCATGATGGCGGCGCGGTCAGCGCCGCGCAGGCTGCCGGCGAAGGTCCAGTTGCGCCTTCCCAAGGCAATGCCGCGCAACGCTCTTTCAGCGGCGTTATTGCTGAGGCAGATCCTGCCATCGTCGAGGAATCGGGCGAAGTCGGCCCAGCGCCTGAGCATGTAATTCATGGGCTTCAGGACCTCGGAGGATCGCGAGAGGGTTTCTCGCTCGAGCTGCAGCCACGCGTGCATGTCGTCGAGCAGCTGTCAATCGGCGTTTGACTGGGACCCCCTATCGGCCTCCAAAAGGGACCCCTTTGATCGGCGTGCTCTGCTGGTAGCGCTCGGGTCGTCGGAGCTGGTCGGGGTTGCGGAGACGGCGCGAGCGCGGGTTGTTTGAACATCGTCGCGGCTTTTGAATCGCCAGCTGTCGTTGCCGGTCTCGACGATGTCGCAGTGATGGGTCAATCGGTCGAGTAGCGCGGTGGTCATTTTGGCATCGCCGAACACGCTCGGCCATTCGCCGAACGCAAGATTTGTGGTGACAATGACTGAGGTGCGCTCGTAGAGCCGACTGATGAGATGGAACAAGAGCTGACCGCCGGATTGCGCGAACGGCAGATAGCCCAGCTCGTCGAGGACGATGAAGTCCATGCGGGTCAGATGCTCGGCGAGCCGTCCCTGCCGACCGTTGCGGGTTTCGGTCTCGAGCCGGTTGACGAGGTCGACGACGTTGTAGAAGCGTCCTCTAGCGCCATTGCGGATGCAACTTCTGGCGACGGCAATGGCAGGTGTGTTTTGCCTGTACCGGTGCCGCCAACCAGCACGACGTTGCGTTGTTGGGCGATGAAGCCGCCGTCAGCGAGATCATTGACGAGAGTCTGATTGATCGGCGTGCCGTCGAACTGGAAGTCGGCGATGTCCTTGGCGAGCGGCAGCTTGGCAATGGTGAGCTGGTATTTGATCGACCTGGCTTGCTTCTCGTTGATCTCGGCGTTGAGCAGGTCGCCGACAATGCGCTGAGGTTCGTGCTGGCGCTTAACGGCAGTTGCCATGATCTCGTCGAAGGCAGCCTTCATGCCGTAGAGCTTGAGTTCGCCCATGAGGTCGAAGATTTGGGTTCGTTCCATCAGATGGTCCTCCGGAGGTTGTCGTAGCGGGCACAATCGGCGATCGGTGCATGACGGAGCGTCAGTGCGGCCGGCGTCATGATGTTGGCCGGTGGGGCGGGTTCACGTTGACGGGCCAGGATATTGAGAACGACATCGGCGGAATGAACGCCATGAGCGACCGCCTCGGCGCAGGCGGCTTCCACCGCGGGCAATCCGTCTGTCAGCACCGCATTGAGGATGTCGACCATCTGTCGATTGCCATCGTCGGCACCGGCGAGTTTGCGCCGTACACGCTCAATCGCTGCGGGCAGCACCCAGTCCTTGAAGGGAGCGCCATTACGCAAGGCACCGGGCTTGCGCACCAGCACGGGCACATAGTGCCAAGGGTCGTAGACCGTCTCGCCGCGACCGAATGATCGCGGGTGCTCGGCAACGATACGTCCATCCTGACGGATCACGATGCGATCGGCATAGGCTTGAACCTCGACCGGTCGTCCGACTGCGCTGGCTGCGACCGAGTACTTGTTGTTGTCGAAGCGCACCAGGCAGGTCTTCGAGACCGATGCCGTCACCGCATGGAAGCCGTCGAAGCGGCCGGCATAGGGAACGAGTTTGGGGCGTTCGGCTTCGAACACGTCCCAGATCGTCTGATCGGTCAGCTCCGGATGGCGATGAGCCTTGGCGTAGGCGATGCATTTGTCGAGCAGCCAGGCGTTTAACTCGTCGAGGGTTTTGAACCGCAGCCGCGGCGTGAAGAAGCGTTCCCGGACCAGCCCGACCTGGTTCTCGACCTGACCCTTCTCCCAGCCCGACGCTGGCGTACAGGCGACCGGATCGACCAGATAGTGGCTGCACATCTGCAGGAAGCGGCGATTGTAGAGACGGCCTTTACCGACAAAGATCGTCTCCACCGCGGTCTTCATGTTGTCGTAGATGCCGCGGCTGCAGGTGCCCTTGAACAGGGCGAACGCCCGGTCGTGGGCGTCGAACACCATCTCCTGCGTCTCTCGCGGATAGGCCCGCACGAACAGCATGCGGCTGTGACAGAGCCGAACATGCGCAGCCTTCACCATCACCGTGGTGCCGCTCAGCAGGACGACCTCGTGGCTCCAGTCGAACTGGTAGGCTTCGCCTGGGGCAAAGCTCAGCGGCACATACGCCGACGCTGTCGAGGTGCCGCGTTCCTTGCTCCACCGTCGTGCGTATCGACGAACCGCATCATAGCCGCCGGCATAACCGAGGCCGCGAAGCTCTTCGAATAGCCGGATCAGCGTCAGCCGTTCCCGCGCCGCCTTACTCTCATTCCCTGCCAGCAACCGGTCAAGCTCGGCACTCCAGGGACCCATCTTCGGGAGCGGCTGTGTCTCGCGCTCATACCGGAACTCCGTCGCTTGAGAACGAATGACCTTGCGAACCACCTTCCGCGATACGCCAAGTTCTCGGCAGATCGCCTTGATCGGACGACCATCAACAAAGTAGGCGCGACGGATCTTACCAATCGTCTCCACCACCAGCATCCCAACCTCGGCTTCCATGACTCGATGGAAGCCACTGTGGACCCTTATCCCGGGGTCCCGATTGGATGCCGATCACCCCGAAAACGGGGCGCATTGCCTCACCCAGAATGTTACTGGACAACTTCTCGCCGATGATTGGGTCGGTGCCATCGAATTGGTTCGGTGGCGTCTATGGCGGGAAAGATCAGCATGGGCGCGCGGCGCGAGGTGGTGTCGGTGGTAACGGAGCGTTACCGATCGGCCAAACGAGCGGAGAAGGGACGGATCCTCGACGAGCTGTGCGCGACGACTGGCTGGCATCGCAAGCATGCGGTGCGCGCGCTCAGGCGACGCGAGGCGGTTGGACCGGGCGAGGTCGAGGCAACAAGAAAGCGAAGACGCAGATATGGCGCGACGATCAAGGACGCGCTGACTGCGCTGTGGGAGGCGTCGGATCGGGTGTGCGGCAAGCGGCTCAAGGTGATGATCCCGACCTTGCTGCCTGCCCTTGAGCGACATGGCCGATTGCAGCTTGGCCAGTCGGACCGTGACCGTGTTCTGGCTATCAGCGCCGCCACCATCGATCGCCTGCTCGTCGATGTGAAGATCGCGGCGAGCGGCGGCAGGCGGCGCCGTGCCGGGTTCCATTCGGCAATCCGGCGCGAGGTCCCGATCCGCACCTTCAATGACTGGAACAGCCCGCCGCCGGGCTTCTGCGAGGTCGACATGGTCGCCCATGGCGGCACGTCGGTGGCTGGCTCGTTCATCCAGACCCTGACGATGGTCGATATCGCCACGGGCTGGACGGAGTGCCTGCCGTTGCTGACGCGGGATGGCTCGCTGGTTGCCGAGGCGATCAACCGCGCACAGAGCCTGTTCCCCTGGCTCTTGCGCGGCGTGGACTTCGACAACGACAGCGCCTTCATGAACGATGTCGTCGTGCCAGGGTGCCGCCAACAGAAGCTCGAGGTGACGCGCTCGCGTGCCTATAAGAAGAACGATCAGGCGTTCGTCGAGCAGAAGAATGGTGCCGTCGTCCGCCGCCTCATGGGCTATGGCCGCTTCGATGGCGTCGAGACGGCGCGTATGATGGGCCGCCTTTATGCTGCGGCACGGCTCTACGTCAACTTCTTCCAGCCGTCGTTCAAGCTGAAGGAGAAGCGTCGCGAAGGGGCTAAAGTGATCAAGCGTTATCATGCTCCGTTGACGCCCTATCAGCGCGCGCTGGCCCATCCCAAGGTGACCGCGGCTGTAAAGCGGCGGCTACGCGATCAGTATCGCTCGCTCGATCCGGTCGCGCTGTTGGCCGAGATTCGCGCAACCCAGGACGAACTCGGCAATCGCGTCGATCGTCGTGCCGGACAGGCGCGCTGCCTGCAACGCGCTTGCACGAGCACCGCGCCGGCGACCGCGGCGACGTTTGCGAAGACGCTCGGCAAGACGGTGACGGCCGGCGAGCCGCGTGCCACGCACCGGCGAAGCCGTCGGCCCTATAAGACCAGGGTTCGCATGCCGTCCAAGCTCGACCCGCATCTTGCTGCGATCGAAGCCTGGCTCGCAGAGCAGCCGCAGCTGACTGCACTCGCCATCGTCGGCCGGCTGAGCGAGAAACACCCCGAGGAGTTCGGGACGAGACAGCATTCGATCGTGCAGCGTCTGCTGAGGGCGCTTAGACGGAGGGCTGCCGAGCAGTTGGTCGCGGAGGAGTCGCTCGGCGACGCCACCACCGCTGCCCCATTGTCCGGGGTTGTGGACGGCTCGGGCTATGTAGGGCCCGACCCGCCCACAGCCCCTCCCACCGAGCAAGCTTGGAAAGCAACCTGGCGCGGCCAATCAGTCGACATCGCATCGACCGCTGCAACGGCGCCATCAGGGTAACATTCGCAGATGCGGCAATACGCGGGGTCCTTATTCCATGCCGAAACACAACGGTCGGCCCGGATGTGTTGGCAGGTTGGCTGGCCTTCCTGGGTACGCGGGTGATTGCATACATATTCGCCGCCCCCCTTGTAGCGGACGTACATCTTATGGCCACATCGTGCGCACCAGGCGATGCCGTGGAGCAGAAGCTCGCCATCGCGAGGCGCGCCTCGGGTTTTGATGCGCATGTATTCGGCTCGGTTATCTCTGATGACGGCTCGGATTTTTCATGAATTGGCCAGTCGATATAGGCGGGATATCGATCTTTGACGACGATCCGCCACTCCTCAATCGGCCGCGGAGCCTTTTGCGGCAGGGCGCCCTCCCGCTTCGGCGGCTGGAAGCGGGTTCGTCCATAGACGAAGGCGCCCGCATATGCGGGGTTCTTCAAGACGGCCGCCACCGCAGCCAGCGTCGCGCGGGTCCAACACAAATCGCCATGCCGATCACGACGTGGCAGTTCGAGGTCACGCTCGTTCAACGCCCGCATCACCTTGGCAACGCTGCGCAATTGCAGGAACAGCTGGAAGACGAGACCGAGCCGCCCTTGCACGGCTATGTCGGGATCCTTAACGACCACGCCGCTCGGGTCCCGCATCAGCCCGATTGGCAGCATAACCGCAAGTTCGCCGCGTTCGGCTTTAGCCAGCAGGCCGGCGGTCAGCCGGCTGCGGATCGTATGTAGCTCAAGCTCGGAGATCGAACCTTTCAGCCCGAGAAGCAACCGTCCGTTGGGAGTGCCCGGATCATAGACACCATCGCGGTCGGCGATCAGACAGCCACGCAGACCACAGATATCCAGGAGCGGATACCAGTCGGTACAATTACGCGCCAAGCGAGTCGCGTCGATCGACAGGATCGAGCCCCACTTCACTCAGGCCAAGACGGCCAACGACTTCTTTGAAGCCGTTACGATGCGCTGTAGACGCGCCGCTCAACCCGAGATCGGCGTCAATCACGTCGATGGCCGCTTCACGCCATCCGAGTTCGCGGGCGCGCTTGCGAAGCGCGTATTGAAGGCGCAGGCCCTCCTGATTGCTTACGACCTGGTGGGGCGTCGACTGCCGGATGTAGACTACGGCTTTGCGCGCCAAGTGGCTTGGTGTGACCAACTCGGACTTCATGAGGGATCTCCGCCAAAATCGCGGCGACGTCTTCGACGATCTGGCGTCGGAGCGCGGGCGTCAGCGTCGACCAAAGATCGGCTGGATCCATGCTCATGTGCCTCGGAACAATCCGCTGTCGATAGAAGCTCGAGTAGAGCCTCCATACTCAGCTTAATCTGATTTGCTTCTTGTCCATAATATTCGATTGCGGTTGCCTGAATTAGGAGGCTGCTTCCCGTGCGAAACTCAACTTCATACGAAGCGGGAATGCCTCGGCCTCGCTGGCCGATCTTCCTGATCACTCGAAATGAGCGGCCGTACAATGGATGGTGGGGGTCCCGAACTTCGATCACCTCCGGAAATGATTCGTCAGACTCACTATTGGGGACATTCCTCAATCCCCTCGGTCGATGGGATGGACTGGAAGCGGGTCCGGACCGCGGCGGTCAAGCCGCCGGAGATTGTTGGGTAAAAGCGCTGCGGCGAAGTGAATCAATGAGCTGAAAGGGCAAGAGAAACGGAGCAAAATGTGCTCTGGTCGGGTCAATGACGCCGCCGCCCGATCTCAGCCTCCCGAATGACATAGAGACGCTGAAGGCCATGGTACTTGCCATGGCCGAGAAAGCGGCCCGCGCCGATGCCCTGGAGAGCGAAGTCGCCGATCTGAAGGCGCGCAACGCCGACGCGGATGCGCGCATTGAGCGGCTGACGCAGATCCTGAAGGCCTTCGACCGCGCCCGGTTCGGCCGACGATCGGAAAAGCTCGGCTCGGCGAACGGCGATGATGAACAGCAGGCCTTCGTCTTCGAGGAGATCGAGACCGGCATCGCCGCCATCAAGGCCCAGGTCCGCAAGGGGCGTGCGCAGGCGGATGGCAAGCGTGCACCGCGTCGGCGCAAGGGCTTTGCGTCCCATCTGGAACGGATCGAAACTGTCATTGAGCCGGAAGAGCTGGCTGAGCATGCCGGCAAGCAGAAAGTGCTGATCGGCGAGGACGTGTCGGAGCGCCTGGATATGGTGCCGGCGAAGTTCCGTGTGATCGTCACGCGCCGTCCCAAGTACGCGTTCAAGAACGCGGACGGCGTGATCCAGGCGCCGGCCTCGGCCCACATCATTGAAGCAGGCATTCCGACGGAAGCGCTTCTGGCCCAGATCGCCGTCGCCAAATATGCCGATGGCCTGCCGCTCTACCGGCAGGAGGCTATCTACGCCCGCGACAAGGTCGAACTCGACCGCCAGTTGATGGCGCAATGGATGGGCAAGCTCGGCTTCGAGCTGGAGATCGTGGCCGACTACGTCTTCAGCGAGGTCAAGAAGGCCGAACGGGTCTTTGCCGACGAAACCACTTTGCCGACGCTCGCTCCGGGCTCCGGATCGACAAAGACGGCCCATTTATGGGCCTATGCCAGGGATGATCGAACGTTTGGCCGCAACGGTCCCCCGATGGTGGCTTATCGCTTCGAAGACAGCCGCTCCGGTGAATGCGCGGTCCGCCATCTCAATGGTTATCGCGGAATCCTGCAGGTGGATGGCTATGCCGCCTATAACAAGCTCGCGCGATCCGATCGCGGCAATGATTGCATCACATTGGCTGGCTGCTGGTCACACTGCAGACGCAAGTTCTACGAGCTGCATGTTGCAGGGAGCTCAGAAGTGGCAACGGCGACGGTCGAGCGGATGGCGAAGCTCTGGCAGATCGAGAAAACGATGCGCGGTCAAAGCCCCGACACTCGCGTTGCCGCGCGCCAGCAAGCCTCCGCGGCGATCGTCGCAGATCTCTTCGATCTCTGGCAGCAGACCTTGCGTCGGATCTCCGGCAAATCAAAACTGGCTGAGGCGATCCGCTATGCCGTCTCGCGCCGTGCCATCTTCGAACGATTCCTGACCGATGGTCGCATCGAGCTCGACTCCAACATCGTCGAACGCGCCATCAGACCGCAAACAATTACGAGAAAGAACAGCCTCTTCGCTGGCAGCGACGGCGGCGGACGAACCTGGGCAACCATCGCGACACTGCTGCAGACAGCGAAAATGAACAACGTCGATCCGTTCGCCTGGCTTAGCCTAACGCTTCAGCGCATTGCCAACGGCTGGCCGAGCAGCAAAATCGACGCGCTTATGCCATGGAACCACGCCGCCTGAACGGCCTCAGCTTGCCGCTTACCGTCGAATGCTGCTGCTCCAAACTCAAGCAGTTCCGCCGCGTCGCCACCCGCTTTGAAAAGACCGCTCGAAATTACCGCGCCGTTGTCGCTCTCGCGGCCACCATCCTATGGCGGCGATAAGTGTGCACACCACCTAGACCATCCGAGGAGTTGCTGCCTCGTCGTCGTTCGAAGTTAAAGCGCAGATGAGGGCAAATCATGGATGCTACTCGGCAGGCGGGCCGCGGAAACATGGTCCATCAATCGCCTGCTCTCAGCGAATGCGGGACGATGCCGCCAGCGACGCGGCCGCAACGACAATCGCTCTCACCTTCTATTCTCGCATATTGGCACACGTCGAAAGTGAGCCGGTCTGCTAACTGAATGAAATTGCTCGGATGCCGACCGCGAAAGCCGCGACGGCCATTACGCGTGCCTATCCCGCGCTCGAACGACGAGGCAGACAGAAACGTGCTGATCTGGGGCGACGCGAGTCATCACTGAGCCGAACCGCGCCGGCTGCACCATAGTCTGCCCGATCTGGGGCTATCAAGGCGCCGCCATCCGCTGCCGGAGCGCATGACATGACGATCGAGCTCGCTGAAACAACCCCGGCCGTATCCTAGAAGCGGGCCTCAAGTCTTGCTGTCCAGAATTCCGATCCTGTTCGCCTACGGACCGAACGGCAAGCCCGCATCAGGCTCGCCCGGCGTCATCGTATCTTTTGTGTGGTGATTGTCGACAAATGCAGCCCATTAGGGTTCCTGTAACGATTGGCAAGACTTTCGAACAATGCACCCATCTCGCCTGATGGAACGGTAAATTCTCCATAGTTAGGATCGAAGAGCGTCGTGCTTCCGTTCGACGCCGATGTCGCAACCGAGTGCCTTGCACGTTCGGCGAAACCCAAGCTGAGCAGATACTTCGATCCATCATCGGTGATTTTGTGCAGCATGCTCGAGAAGCTCGTAGGATCGCCGAACGTGTATGTGTTCCCTTTCTTGGATGCCTCCAAGCCCGCGCCGTCCTTCAACACGGTGGCTTTTGCCTTAAAATTGGCGTCAGAACTTTCCGCTCCCTCGTTTCGCGACGATTTCAAGAGCTCCTCATACTGCTCCTGGAGCCGAGCCGCTGAGTGGTGCCCGTCCGATCCGGGCACTAGCGCATTCATTCGGGATCTCGGGCTGTTCGGGAGATTGCTGAGCCACCCTGCGGTCAGCCCAACGCAGATGTTATCTGCATTCGCCTGCGGCAATTCGGCCGTGCGGTATTGGAAAAGGGAGGTGCTCGGCCTCGCTGGAGAGGATGCGCTGGGGGTGGCTGGATCCGAGGCATATGGCTTACTGGCGCAGCACCCCATTTCATCGGGCAGATCCCCGTGCGGCAGGTCCATCTGCAGCGCGAGATCGGCAAGCTTTTCCTTAAAGCTGTCGCTGTTTACCGACTGGCTCGGTTCGTAAGGTTGGCTAGCACCTGTGGATGAATCACTGATTCGGTTGTACATGGCGTTTGGCCTTCCCTTGCCGTACGTTTCGTCGCAGTGAGTTAGGGCCGCTTAGGCCCTGCTGCGAATGATGATCGGGCAAGCTGACGGCGAGCTGACGAGTAGGTGTTGCCGAGCTTAGAAAGCAACCTTTGCGCGGCCTCAACATCTTACAGAGTCAAGGTCAGTTTTCGGGCGATGCAAGGGAGTTTCGACCCAGCAGGCTGTTGAAAAACGCGCTCGCCACGGACCCGCGAGCCTGATTCATTGTCCATGACGAGATCATCGGAGCGTTGAGGATACGGTCGCCATGTCTCGCACTCTGTCGACGCACCGTGGATTGCGTCCAGCGCCAACGTGTGCCTCGTCTCCTTTCAGGGCTAACCACCCATCTGCGCCCGCCTTCCCAGCGCGGTGAGGGTCCAGACGCGGGCGGCATGGTGACCAACCAATCCTGGTAGGTGCGCCGCGGGTCTTTCGGAGGATACAATCCGGCGGCAAGCCCGGGGCTGTCCTGCGGGCAGGTCAGTGTCGCAAGCTGAGGCGTTGGCTAGCCGTTGGAGTTGCCGGCGCGCGTGGTATGGATAGCGCTTGCGGACACCGCCAGCGCCGGGTCACCGCCGCTAACTTCTCTGGCAGCGCCCGCGCTGCTTCAGTTGGGTGCGAGATAAATATCGTCTCGACCAGCAGGAGAATTCGGCCATAAAGCTTGAATTCGGAATGTTGCTCCGGAGCGGACACCCGGATAATCCTGGCGCTGCTCGTCTCCCAACTAGCGGACCATCGCTTAGATAATTTCTAGAAACCACCTAAGGGTTTATAGACATGGCGCCAATCTCACTGCGACATCGCGAAAAAATGCCCTCGCTGTGTGCTAGCCACCGCGAGTGGGCATGAACGGGTCAATGCGCACGAAGTCCAGCATCTTTGACACTGCTGGGACTGCAAACACGAATTGGTCACGGTCGTCACTTCTGATGAAAAGGCGCCGTCAGTCACTAAGATCACGATTGACCTTGCCCCCAAATTTTATCCATTCCTGAGTTCGCCCCGGTCGTTGGATTTGCCCATTTGGGCGGTGGTAGCGACGGGAGCTGGCGCGGAGCCCTCAGCATAGCGCAGCGCCAGATCCCGGCGCGGGTGATAGGTCATGGCGAACTCGGACGGGGTTTTCCATCCGAGCTGCGAGTGTGGGCGTGTGTCGTTGTAATCGGCCCGCCAGCATCCGAGAGCCATGCGAACCTGGCCAGAGACGTGAACAACGTCTCGTTCAGGAGTTCGTCCCTCAAGCGCCCATTGAAGCTCTCGATGAAGGCGTTCTGCATAGGTTTGCCCGGCGCGATGTAGTGCCATTCGACGCCGCTGTGATCCGCCCATGTCAGAATCGCGTTGCTGGTGAGTTCGCTGCCGTTGTCGCTGACCACCATCTTCGGCTTGCCGCGCTCGATCGTCAGCCGGTCCAGTTCCCGCGCCACGCGGATGCCGGAGAGCGAGGTGTCGGCCACCAGGGCCAGGCACTCGCGGGCACAATCATCGATGACGGTCAGGATGCGGAAGCGGCGGCCGCAGGTCAGCTGATCCGACACAAAGTCGAGCGACCACCTGTCGTTCGGCGTTATCGGAACCAGCATCGGCGCCCTGGTCCCGATCGCTCGCTTGCGGCCGCCACGGCGGCGTACCGTCAGCTTCTCTTCCCGATAGAGCCGGAAGAGTCTCTTGTGGTTGATCAGATAGCCCTCCCGCTTGAGCAGAACATGCAGCCGCCGATAGCCGAAGCGGCGGCGTTCATGGGCAATCGCCTTCATGCGCTGGCGAATGCTGGCATCGTCAGCCCGGGTCGTCCGGTATCTCATCGTCATGCGGCAGCAGCCGATGGCTTTACACGCCCGCCGTTCGCTCATCCCGAATGCCTCTCGCAGATGGACGACAGCTTTCCGTTTCCCGGCGGGCGTCACCACTTCTTTCCCAGGAGGTCTTTCAGCGCCGCGTTGTCCAGCATGGCGTCGGCCAGGAGCCGCTTCAGCTTCGTGTTCTCGTCCTCCAGCGTCCTCAGCCGCTTGGCCTCGGAGACATCCATCCCGCCGAACTTGGCCTTCCATTTGTAGATGCTGGCGTCGCTGACGCCATACTTGCGGCACAGATCGACGACCGAAACGCCGGCCTCGTGCTCCTTCAAAATCCCGATGATCTGCTTCTGTATTCGGTCTGCTTCTGTATTCGGTCTGCTTTTGTCAATCCCTTAAGAGCGCGTGCCGCGGGTACCTTGCTTCTGTTCGTGGTCGGCAAAGCCGCCACACGATGGGATTCGGTTGAATGGTCGGTTCAAGCTCTTCGGCGTAGTCACCCGACCTGGAGGGCGGACGCCACGACAGATCATACGAACTCGACCATCCCCACGCCCCGCGACGGGCGTCTCTTGGGATGACGATGGCGTCCTTACGCCACCGCCGTCCATCGGAATTCGGTTCCATCAACCCACATTCGGTGAAGGACGACAGCCATCTTTCTGGCCAGCGCGACCTTCGCACGCTTGCTTCCTTGCCGGTGGGCAACACGCACCGCCCAGGCCTTCATCGGAGACCATCGGGTTGATGGCCTGAGAACGACGTTGGCAGCTTCGAACAGGGCTGTGCGCGTCTCTCCATCTCCGACTTTTGTGATCCGTCCCACCCGATCAACCTCGCCAGATTGGTATCGCCGGGGCGTCAACCCGAGATAGGCGCCGACTGATTGGGAATGCAGGAATCGCCTGGGATCGTCCACAGTGGAGCGGAAAGTCAATGCAGAGACCGGGCCGATCCCTGGCATCGTCATCAAGAGCCGACAAGCCGGGTCACTGCGCACGGCCTTCAGAACCAGACGATGCAGTCGGGCGTACTCCCGCATCAGCGCTTCGCGTCCGGCAAGCAGTGGATTCATGATCGCCTCCAGCAAGGCGTCATCGCCGACCAACTCACGAACTCGCGCCGCGAACAGAGTCCGCGAGACGATTCCGACTTTGAGACCGAGCGGACGCAGAAGTCCGCGGATGACTTGCTCTGTGGCAGCGATGGAGCGGATGATATGCTTGCGAGCCGCGGCCAGCGTCCGCGCCCTTTGGCTGCCGATGCTCTTGACGTGAACAGGCTTGAACCATCCCGTTCTCACCACCTGCGCGATCCCACGGGCGTCATTCCGATCGGTCTTCACCGGCATGGCCGAAAGCGCCGCCTTAACTTGGCGGGCTTCCATACTGACGGCCGGCAGCCCCAGTTCGATTAGATTTGCGGTCAGCCATTCTGACGTCGGTCCTGCCTCAAGGCCCACCCGTTCAACTTGACCAGCCCATGGTTCGAGGTACTGCACAATCGATGGCGCGTCCGCCAACGTCGTTCCCTCCCGGATAAGCTTTCCGGTCTCGTCCACCGCACATACCGCAACGGAATTCAGCGAAACATCGAGGCCGACGTAGATCATGACGTTTCTCCTTCGGATAGAGTTGGTCCATGATCGTCAGTCAAAACGTGCCGCGCAGCAAATAGGTTAGGCGATCGGGACCGAATACCCCATCTCTTCCGAAAAGCGGCTGCGCTTCATGCTCTGGTCCTTGTCGTGGGCCAGAGCGAACTTCAAACTGGATTAAGCCCGTGGGGCAAGGTCAGCGCTCTTGAACAGGGTGATAACAACACACGAATTTTCCGCGACAAGCACCTTGGCTCGTTTTTTATGGGCGGAACGTTTCGTTCGGCAGCTCTGTTGATTGCGCCATTATCGGCTATAGGACATTCCCGGGGCAAAGCACGGGTCATTGCAGCTACCGCTTGAGACCATTTTCGATGGATAGCTATGTTGATCTCGGGGTCCAGGCCGGCGGCCTCTTGCGCGAAATCTTCGAGGTGAAGTCGCGCTGCGAGCGGCAGTCGCTCTACACAGAAATCGGGTAAGTCGTGGTTCACGACGTACCCGGAATGGCTAAGTGGAGCCTCTGCCGGGGTTAGGCCGCCATGCGAATAGGCGGCGAGGTGAAGTAGGCTTGATCCGGAGTGCCGCCGTCAAGGCTCGAATGTGGCCGGCGCGCCAAGTCTCCACCTTTTCCCGCGCGTCCGCAAGCGACAGGAACCAATGGGCATTGAGGCATTCGGCCCGGAAGCGGCCATTGAACGCTTCGATAAAAGCATTATCGGTCGGTTTGCCCGGGCGTGAGAAGCTCAGCGTGACGCCGCGCTGGTAGGCCCAGAGGTCGACGTCACGCGACACGATCTCGCTGCCTTGGTCCACGCGGATCGTCGCCGGGAAGCCCACTTCGTTGCAAACCCTTTCCAGCACCTCGACAACATCGGTGCCGCGGAAAGTGAGCCGCGGCTCCAAGGCGGGCGAGAAGCGGAAGAAGATATCGATAATCGTGAGCACCCGGAGCTTGCCACCATTTGCCAGCTGGTCATGAACAAAGTCCATCGCCCAGGTCTCGTTGGCGCGCGTCGCTGGCCTGCGGTCATCGCGCAGCTTGGCCTTGACCCTCCGCTTCGGCGATTTATTGCGCAATTGCAGGCCCAATTCGCGATAGATGCGACGGGTCTTGTTCTGGCCATGACGCCATCCCTCGCGGCGGAGCAGGACGTGGACGCGGCGATAGCCGTAGCGAACGCGAACATGGCAGATCTCCTTGATCCGTGCTTCGAGGGCGGCCTGGCCGGAGCGGCGAGATTTGTAGTGGTAGGTCGATCGATCGAACTCGAGGGCCTCACAAGCCTTGCGGATCGAGACCTGCCACTCACCACAAACCTCATCGACGAGCTTGCGCTTCCGACCAGGCCTCATAGCTAATGGGATGGTCTGCCCCGCCGAACCCGCGCATACTGCGCGGCGAGTTTTCGACCGAGAAAGGACCAGAAAATGTTGCGCAACAAGCCTCAGCCCGCCGCTGTGTTCGGCATCGATATCGGAAAGAATGTTTTCCATGTCGTAGCAACCGACGCAGGCGGTAGAGTCATTCAAAAAGTAAAGCTCCGCCGCGACACACTTTTGCAGTTCTTCGATGCCGCGCAGCGTACGGCCGTCGCGATGGAGGCTTGCCCAGGCTCCCAATGGCTGGCACGCAAGTTACAACAGCTCGGGCACGTGGTCCGAGTGATTCCTGCGCAGTTCGTGAAGCCCTACGTGAAGTCCAACAAGAACGATATCATCGATGCGGAAGCGATCGCCGAGGCCGCCACCCGACCCGCGATGCGCTTTGTTGAGATCAAATTGGAAGCCCAGGTCGATATCCAGGCGCTGCACCGCATCCGAGATCAGAAGGTTGCCCTGCGAACTCAGCTCGTCTGCCAAATGCGGGCGTTTTGCCTCGAATACGGGATCGCAATCCATCAGGGCATCGGCAAATTCAAAGCCGACTTCCCTCGCGTATTGACCGACGAGGGCAATGATCTGACGCCGATGATGAGGCGCACGCTTCGTCGGCTGTTCGAGGACTTCGGGCACGTCGAGCACCGCATCGCCGAGATCACACGTGAAATCGAGGCTTTGGCGGCGAGTGACGAACGAGCGCGGCGGCTCATGACTGTTCCCGGGATAGGCCCACTGGTGGCGACGGCATTCGTCGCGAGCGCCGGCAATGCTAGTCAGTTCCGAAGGGCCAAAGACCTCGCCGCGTGGCTTGGGTTGGTCCCTCGCGAACACTCAACGGGTGGTAAGACGACCCTCCTTGGGATCAGCAAAAGAGGCAATCATTACCTCAGACGGCTGCTGATTCACGGCGCAAGGTCATGCGTCATGCATCTGAACCGTACTTCCGATCGCCTGGGTTCGTGGTTGACCGGCCTCGAGAAGCGCATGCATGCCAACAAAGTCACTGTGGCCCTGGCCGCAAAGATTGCGCGGGTGGCCGGGGTCATCCTCACGCGGCCCGGCTCGACCTACGAGCGGCGGCTTCCCGCATTCCCGTAGGGCCCGGGCAGCAGACTGCGAGGTTCGAGGTAGTGATGACGAGACGGTTGATCGGCGCCGCGTAAGCCCTTCGCCGAAAACGGGCCAGTGCCCGATTAGCTATCTGGGAACGCGGCGTGCTGATCTCATCATGGCCTGGCTGCAACCGCAGCCCACTCGCGAGAGGCCGGATACATTTACGCAGACTGTCGAGGTCGGATCGCCCAAGAGCCTTGCACAGGCGGGGCAGACCATACATTTCGGCGGATCACGTCCTGCAGCATCTCCTTGTCGAGCGACAGATCGGCCACCAGCTTCTTCAGCTTGGCGTTCTCCTCCTCGAGCTGCTTCAGCCGGCGCATCTCGGTCGGCAGCAGACCGTCATACTTCTTCTTCCAATTGAAGTAGGTCGCCTGGCTGATCCCGGCCTTGCGGCAGATCTGCGCCACCGCGCCCCCGTCGCTGCCCTGCTTGAGAATGAACGCCTTCTGGGCGTCCGAAAACTTCGAGGCCTTCATCGTCGTCGCTCCTCCCAGCCGAGGGATTTATGCAGCGCCAACTCTAGCCAAAAATGGTCCAGTTTGCCGGCCTCAGATCACCCTTCTGGAGGAAATACGCACTGGCAGGTCACATTGCATTTTGATGGGTACGATCAACCACCAGGAAAGGTAGCTGCAATGAAAATAGAGACATGAAACAGTATGTACCAAAAACAACAACACGACCAACAAATCATCTAGCCATTTGGAGAATGCTGCCATGAGTGAGCGGGCTTTGATCGATAGCGTCATTTCACCTGCCGATATCGTCAAACGCTCGGGGCGTATAGGCGCTGAAATACTGAATATCAAGCTGTCGGGCGATTTGCCGGAGCAGACCATCGCTGCGATCAACGGTCTGATGCTTGAATACAAGGTCATCTTCTTCCGCGAGCAGGCTCATCTGGACGACGTCGAACAGGAACGCTTCGCGTGTCGCTTTGGGAAAGCTCTCCCACCGACTCCAACGGTGAGTACTCTCAAGGGAACGATTTCGATGATCGAGATTGATGCGGTGCGCGGTCTCCGAGCTGACTGTTGGCACATCGATATGGCCTACATGGAGGCCTATCCCAAGATTTTAGTGCTCCGAGGCGTTGTAATTCCACCAACCGGCGGCGACACGGTATGGGCAAACACCACGACCGCATATCTCGATTTGCCGCCGCCGCTGCAGCGGCTTGCCGATGACCTCTGGGTTGTTCACAGCAACGCGTTCGATCCCGCTATATTTCCTCGGCCAACCGAAGCTGACAAGAAGCATTATGAAAAGGTCCTTAAAGCGAGGCTCGAGACCGAGCATCCGCTCGTACGTGTTCACCCCGAGACCGGCGAGCGTGCGCTAGTACTCGGCATGTATGCGAAACGCTTTGTTGACGTGCCGAAATATGACGGCCAGAGGCTGTTCGATTTATTCGAGTCTCACATCATCGCGCCCGAAAACACACTGCGCTGGAATTGGAGGCAGGATGACGTTGTGATCTGGGACAACCGAGCCACCATGCATTATGCGGCCAAGGATTACGGAGACCAGCCTCGCCTTGTCCGTCGCGCGGCCATAGACGGTGAGGTGCCCATCGGCGTTAACGGCCGGCGCAGTGTAGCGCGCGTCAAGCAGCAGTCAGGGAATGTCGTCTAGCTTATGCGCAAATTTCAACAAAATCGGTAGAAATTGGTGAGCTATGTCCTCGCATGAATGTATCCGAACCACGGCACTTCAAGAATACAGTTTTGATCCAAAATCCCGCGAGTTCATTAACTCACGGCGCGCGCCCGAACTTAGTTGCGCATCCGCGTGATCTAGTACCCACTTTTCTTGGAACGTGAGTCGTGATTCAAGGTCGGGATGATACCCGAAGCAAGAGAAGTCCACCTTTCGAGGAAAGATCGCAAGGTGCTTGAGGCGTGCTGTCGCTCACCGGTGACGTTGCAGCGCGATTTGAAGCGGGCGCGGATAGTTCTGTTGGCGGCGGATGGGCGCAGCACCCGGTCGATCGCCAAGGAAGTTGGGGTCCAGCCGCGGATTGTCAGCCTTTGGCGGCATCGCTATGCCGACCATGGCCTTGAAGGGCTGCAAGACAAGCCGCGGCCTGGCAAGCAGCCGATCTATACGAAGACGACCGACAAGCGGATTCTGAAGCTGCTGGATAAGCCGCCACCGCAAGGGTTTGCGCGCTGGACCGGCCCCCTGCTGGCCGAGGCGCTGGGCGATGTCGATGTCCAATATGTCTGGCGGTTCCTGCGCAGCCACAAGATTGACCTGGTGGCTCGCAAGTCCTGGTGCGAGAGCAACGACCCGAACTTTACGGCCAAAGCCGCCGATGTTGTCGGCCTCTATGTCGCGCCGCCGGCGAAGGCCATTGTGCTGTGCGTGGACGAGAAGCCCTCGATCCAGGCTTTGGAGCGAGCGCAGGGTTATCTGAAGTTGCCCAATGGCCGCGCCTTGACCGGCCAAAGCCACGATTACAAGCGGCATGGCACCACAACATTGTTTGCGGCGCTCGAAGTCGCCACCGGAAAGATCATCGCGACCCATTCAAAACGCCGGCGCCGCGTCGAGTTTCTCGATTTCATGAACAGCGTCACCGCGGCTTTTCCGAACCGCAAGCTTCACGTCATCCTCGACAACCTCAACACCCATAAAAAGAACGAGGACTGGCTCAAGGCCCACCCCAACGTGCAATTTCATTTCACGCCGACAAGTGCGTCATGGCTCAATCAGGTCGAAGTATGGTTTTCCATCTTGCAGGGGCAGTCGCTCAGCGGCACCTCCTTCACGAGCCTCAAGCAGCTTCAGGAACACATCGATGCCTACGTCAACGCATACAACGACAGAGCCGAGCCCTTCGTCTGGACCAAGAAAAAGGTCCGTCAACGCCGTTTCAAAGGCCGCCGTATCACTCAGCTCTGATTCCGGGTACTAGCCCCCAATGAAATGCTTGCTCAACGAAATTGCTGCTCTGGAGCATTTTTCCACCGGAATGTATCTGAGGTGATTCCTTAAACGGCGCGAGTCAGATGCAGGGGCCATATGTATGACCAAGGTGCTTTCCGTTGATCTTCACCAAAGGGTGGTAGCTGCGATTGACGGGGGCTTGTCCTGTCGACAGGCGCGCCGAGCGTTTTGGCGTCAGCCCGGCCAGCGCGATCCGTTGGCGCAGTCGCCTCAGGGTTGGCGATTTCGTTACTAAAGTCCAGGGCTACGACCGCAAATCGCAGCGCATCGAAGCACACGCGCAGCTAATTGTGGAGGCGATGACCGCGAAATATCACGCTCGCCGGATGCGAGAACGTTTGAAACGTCGTAGAATATCGGCCGGCATCGCGTCGCTCTTGCGCTTCTTTAACCGCAGAAGAGTCACGTTTAAAGAAGATAGCACACGCCACCGAGCAACGGCGCGGAGATAGATGCTGCGCGTGAGGAGTGGTTCGAAGGGCAAGTCGATCTTGACCCTAAGCGCCTCGTCTTCATCGACGAAAACAGTGCGAATAGCAATCGCGCCGCTTGTCTAACCAGTCCGCTGGATGGCGACGCTTCCTGACCTATGTCGAACGATTGCTCTCCCCCATCGCTGCCGCCGGGCGACACCGTCATCATGACATGCCGTCGAAAAAGTTCGCTATCCAACCCAGCTCCGCTTCCGCTACCGCCGACATCGGAGTGGTTTCCGGCGAACCACACCTGCTGCGTATCCCTCCATTGTAAACGGTACGAGAGGCCCACGGAGCCACGGACTTGGTGCGGACGGCCTACGCACCGCGCTTGAAGCGTATAGGCATCCAGAACTGCCGGAGGGCCTCGACGGTTGCTGGAATGTTGCGCCAGGCGTTTTGGATGATGGGCTGCGTTCCCAGCGTGCGCCGGGCCGGGGGTAGCAAGGGTCGACCGGCGTCGTCGATGCAATGGACCAAGATCGGCCGCAGCATAAGGTGTTCGGTTCCATTCGGGGGGAGAAGCCGCGACCAGACGAGAAGCCGAAGCTTCATGACGGCGTAGAAGCCCATGCACCAGGGCTGCGGGTCGACTTCGCCGTCCGGTGATCGCACGAACAGCGGCTCGAAGCTCTCCGGTCTCGTCGACAGCGTCTCGCTGATAGCGTTGTGGCGCATCAGCGTGGCGGCGATTGCCGAGAACTCCTCGGTGTCGTGATTGAAGGCGTCGGGATCTACGCCGAGGAGCGGGCACACCCATTCCTCGGACGCCATCGAGACCGGCCCGGCGACGACCGCGGCCACCGCGCCATCGAGCATGGAGAGCGACGTCGCCCGCGGATGCCGAAGCGTCGGCGACCTGGCGCGCTTGCTGATCCATTGCCCGAGCCGTTCGAACGACATGGCATAGTCCGCCATCGTCGTCTTGCGTGCTTTTCGCGTTCCCCGCCCTTGCTTCGGCTTCGTCATGCCACGGCCCGCTTTTCGGCTTCGCGTGCGGCCTTCCAGTTCCAGGCCAGAAGTTCGTGAAGCTGGTTGGTCTTCGTGGCGCCGCTCACCATGCGATCGAGAACGTCGACGAGATACGCCTCGGGGTCGAGGCCATTCAATTTCGCTGTGTTAAGAAGCGAAGCGAGTATCGCCCAGGTCTCGCCCCCGCCTTCGTCACCACTGAACAACGAGTTCTTTTTTCCGATCGCAATTGGCCTGATCGATCGTTCGACCGTGTTGGTGTCCGGCTCGAGCCGCCCGTCATCCAGGAACGTCGTCAGGCCCTGCCAGCGTTCGAGCATGTAGTCGATCGCCTTGATGAGCGTCGAGCGGCGGGAGATCCCGTCCTTCACCGCGATCAGACGGGCCCTCAACGCCTCCATCAGCGGCTTCGTCTCGGCCTGTCGCGTCGCGCGGCGTTCCCCAGCATCGAGACCGCGGATCCTCTCCTCGATCGCGGCCGGCCCCTTCCACGCCCGATCGTCCGTCGCGTGCGCCCAGAACTGGCAGATCCTCGTGCGGCCGCGTCCCGGATCGAGCACTGGCATCGGCGTCTCGTCGCAGAACAGCCGCTCGAAGCCGTGCATAGTCTTCAGTTGCAGATCGTAGAGGCCCCTGACCAGCCACGCCGCGCTCCCCATCCAGCGCGCCAGCGTCTGACGGTCGACGACGACACCCTGACCCGCCAGGATCTGCGTCTGGCGATAGAGCGTCGATTGCCAGGCATATTTGGCCGCGGCGATATGCGCGATCAGCGCCGTCGTTGCCATGCCGCCCTCGACGAGCCGCGCCGGTGCCGGGGCCTGGACAATCGGGCCCTCACAGGAGCGGCAGGCGTATTTTGGACGGATCGTGCGGAGCACACGCAGCCACGCGGGAACCCGATCGAGCGCTTCGCTGCTCTCCTCGCCGATCCGATGCATCTGACCCGTGCAGCACGGGCACAGCGTGGACGCCGGCTCGATCACCCGCTCGACCCGAGGCAGATGCGCCGGCAGCGCGCCGATGTTGCGCTTCGCTTTGCGCCGCTCCGGCCGCGGCGCGTCCGGTTTGTCGTCATTGGCCGGGAGCTGTGAGCCGGCGGTCCGTTCCAGATCAAACGCGATCTGTTCGGCGCAGACGATCGCCGCGCGCTCCGATCGTGCGCCGAAGATCAGGCTCTTCAACGTGGCGATCTCTGCGCGCAGATCATCGTTCTCGCCTTCGAAAGCCAGCACCATCTCGGCAAGAGCCGCAGGGTCAGAGGGGAGATCTTCGGGGCGAAGCGCCATATCGCAGAGCTACACGAACGCACTCGCAATCGCCAGCAAAACAAGACGCTTCAGGCAACCTTCGTCGGCCGCTTCGTCACCTTCGGGACCACACGCGACCACTCCGCAAGACCTTCAATCAGCATCGCCAGTTGCGCCCCCGTCACCGGCATCGTACCCTCGCGAACAGGTGGCCAGGCAAAGCCCCCATTCTCCAGCCACTTCGTCGCTAGAACCATTCCCGAGCCGTCAAAAACCAGTAGCTTCAAACGATCCGATCGCTTCGATCGGAAGACATAAACGTCACCGCTGTAGGGCTTGCCGCCTAATCCCTCCGCTACCAGCGCGACAAGGCCATGAACGCCTTTACGAAAGTCAATCGGCTGCGTCGCGACGAACACACGGACCATTGGACCGAAAGAGATCATCGCGTCGATCTCACCGCCGCCAGCACGCGCTCCAGCGTCGCGGCGTCGACGCCGACGGGCACGCGCACCGTCGCGCCCGCGATCATCACCTCGATCCGCTCGGCCGGATCCGTCAGAACATGCGCCTTATCGATCGCGTTCGGCTGCGCCTCGACGGCGGCCTCGAGCCTGACTTGCACGAACTGCGGCGCTTCGCTCGACGCGAGCCGCGCCTGGCGCCGCCACACACTGAGCAGTCCCCGGTTCACCCCGTTGCGTCGAGCCACCTCGGAAATGCTCGTCTCCGGATCGGCACTCTCGGCCACGATCCGCGCCTTCTCCGCATCGCTCCAACTGCGCCGTCGCCTCTCCCCTGTGATCACCTCGATCCGCTGATAGGAGGCGGCATCATGCCCGTCTTGATGTCTGTCTTGATGCATGGAACGAGCGTCCCTCGCGTTGTCAAATCCACGCGCGAGTCTCGCTCATCCCGTCCACCTAAACGAGGTGGGGTCGTCGTACCGCTATCCCTCCATTGAGGGCCGCCTTGTTTGACGAACGCGAGCGCTGCAGGTCCTAGGGGTAATCCTAGGAGAAGCGCTATGACGATTTCGAGGGCGGAGGTAATCACATCGGTCGAGCGGCGGCGCCGATGGTCACAGGATGAGAAGGAGCGGCTTGTTGCAGCATCGCTCGAACCCGGCGCCAATGTTTCCGAGGTGGCTCGCGTAGCCGGGCTTCATGTGAGCCAACTGTTCAGGTGGCGTAAGGAGATTTGCAAGCATGGTGCAGCGAGCATTGCGCCGTTCGTGCCGGTCGAGATTGGGCCGTCTGTGCCGCCGCGGGAGGCGGCCGAAGTGCCGTTGGCGCCGGCGCGTCGGCGGAAGAGCCATGGCATCATCGAGATTGATCTGGGTAGCGGGCACCGCATCCGGGTCGATGGCGACGTTGATGGAGATGCGCTACGTCGCGTTCTCGATGCTTTGGTCCGCCGATGATCCCGGTTCCGACGGGCGCGCGAGTGTGGCTCGCGACAGGCTACACGGACATGCGCCGAGGCTTTCCGTCGTTAGCGCTCCAGGTGCAGGAGGTGCTGCACAAAGACCCGCTCAGTGGTCATTTGTTTGTCTTCCGCGGTCGCCGCAGCCAACTCTCGACATTCTACATACGGTTTTCGTTCCGCGACGATCACGTATCCTTGGCATCCGCTGTACGGGCGAACGCTCCAGGTGTCGCCATTCCGGCGCGGCAAGGATTTGACGTGCATCTACACGCACGAGCGACCGGAGCTATCCCGCGAGCTTCCGAACTGGATGTTCGATGAAGGCTACTGCGCCGGCATGACGCTCGGTTCGCCTGAGATCAGCATCGAGGGCCTCAACGGGTACCGTCAAGTTAACGAATTGGAGCGGCCGATGGGGTTGACGACGGGCATGCCGACCACCCGGGACCCTCTTTATCGCCGCCATCGCTTCTCGCCGGAAGTCATCAGCTATGCCGTTTGGTTGTATTTCCGGTTTCCCTTAAGCTTGCGCATGGTCGAGGAAATGCTGGCGGCGCGTGGCATTGGCGTGACCTATGAAACCGTGCGCCAGTGGGGACGGAAATTCGGCAAGCCGTTCTCCGATCGGATCCGCCAGCGCGCACCCGCTCGCGGTGACAAATGGCATCTGGACGAAGTCGTTATCTCGATCGCGGGCGAACAACATTGGCTCTGGCGCGCTGTCGACCAGAATGGCTTCGTTCTCGACGTCTTGATCCAGCGCCGAAGAGACTCGCGCGCTGCCCAGCGGCTCATGAAGAAGCTCTTGAAATCCGCCGGCACGCCGCCGCGCGTGATGATCACGGACAAGCTCCGTTCGTACGGCGCTGCAAGGGCGAAGATGGGCTTTCACGGCGAACATCGCCAGCACAAAGCTCTCAACAATCGGGCCGAGAATTCTCATCAGCCGACGCGGCGACGCGAGCGGATCATGAAGCGTTTCAAATCGTCCCGTCAGGCTCAACGGTTTCTGTCAGTTCACGATCAGGTCGCGAACCTTTGCCACATCCCCTATCCCGGAGCTGTCACCGCCGACTTCCGTCGTGCTTCGCGCGAGCGAGCCTTTGCGACTTGGCGCGAAATCTCCACGACAAGCGCTATCGCCGAATCTCGAACCTTTGAGAATCGCCTCCTTCGGCTCGGCGGTCGATTAAGTTGACGATGCCCGGAATTCAGCTTCAAGCGCGAGAAACCGGATCTGATTGGCTTTACGGGCAAGACGGCGGGGCGCACGCAGTGCGGCATCCTGATGCATTCGAGCCTGGCCGTGACGACCGATGGACTTCCGCTCGGCCTGGCCGCAATCAAGTTCTGGACACGCAAGAAGTTCAAGGGGACGACGGCGCTGAAGCGCAAGATCAATCCGACACGGGTTCCGATCGAACAGAAGGAGAGTGTCCGTTGGCTGGAAAATCTGCGGCAAGCGTCCGACCTTCTCGCTGCACCCGGACGATGCGTTCATATCGGCGATCGCGAGAGCGACATTTATGAGCTGTTCTGTCTGGCCGAGAAGATTGGAACGCATTTCCTGGTGCGAACCTGCGTTGATCGGCTTGCCGGGGACGGCAATCATACAATTGCCGATGAAATGGACGAGGTTACGATCAAGGGCCTACACCGGATCAAGGTCAAGAACGACAAAGGCGATCCGGATGAAGCACTTCTCGAAATTCGTTTCCGCAAGCTCCGAGTTCTGCCGCCGATCGGCAAGCAGAAGAAATATCCCGCACTCACTCTGACCGTGATCCATGCTCAAGAGCGGGGAACGCCGAAGCGGCGAAAGAAAATCGAGTGGAAGGTTCTCACCGATCTCCCGGTCCAATCGCGAAAGGACGCCATCGAGAAGATCGAATGGTACGCGCTGCGGTGGAAGATCGAAGTCTTCCATAAGATCCTCAAATCGGGCTGCAAGGCGGAGGGTTCGAAATTGTGAACCGCTGAGCGTCTGGTCAATCTGATCGCGGTTTTCTGCATTGTGAGCTCGCGCGTCTTCTGGATGACGATGCTCAATCGCTCCACGCCGAATGCGCCGCCGCAAACGGCGCTGACGGATTCCGAAATCAAGCTTCTCGATCATTTGGTCAAAGATCGGGGCGCCAACCGGCCACGGCTACGTCGAAACGAATGCAGAGATCGAAGAAAGATCGAAATTGACCTCGCGCGATTAAACGACCCATGATGTTGCCTCGGTCGCGGCGACCGGTTCGATGTTGGTCGGTAGAGATAGTCCCCGCCAGATCACAGTATCTCACCGCGTGCAAGGCGTTGCCCGCGCGGGCTGCTCACGGCGTGGCGATACGAGATTGCGGCGGCGGAACATACCGGTTACGGAAGAGGCGAATGTCCCGCGGTCCTCCCGGCCCCCTCACGACCGTATAGGACACACCATTGATGTCGATGCTCCTCTGCCGCCGGCTCGAACTTGGCAACAAGTCGCGCTCACGCAATTGGCGGATCAGAGGATCAGGTGCCGGTTGATCACGATGGACCCAGTTCGGGCCGACAACAGGCCCGAAATCCAGATTCCCGGAGTTATTCATTGGTCCTGTTGCTGCGCGATCCAGTCGCTGGCGATGGCGTAAAGGCTCGGCGGAAGACGATGGCCCGGCGGCTTCCTGATTCTGAAAGCCGAGTTCGCCGGCCGGATCCACAACAGACGGCCCAGGTTGCTCGCCGCGCTGAAGCGCGAATGCGTGGGCGAATTCGCGCAGCGTTGGGTCGTCGCTGCGTATTCTGTCACGGGAAGGCTCCAGTCGAGCCAACTCAAGGAGGGTGCGCTGGCGACGCAGGTTCTCCTCTGAAGCAGCGAAACTCAAGCTGTCACTAGTGTCGTCTCGGCTCTCCATGAAGTTCTCGAAACTGTCGATGGTGTCGCTTCGACGCCCCAAGCGCCCAGGCCCGATGGAAGGCGATGAAGCGGCTTGCTGACCTGGGATGGTCGGTTCACGGGCCCCATCATGCGGCACACGGCGAGCATCGTCAGGCAACGCTAGCGGCGATCGCTCTGCCGAAGCAACGGACAAGGCCAGTGGATGGGCTCCCTGCCTACTGCTGGCCAACCGCTCAAAGCACCACTGGCGATAATCGTTAATGTCAGCCTCTGAGGCAAAACCGCCCGATGAATCTAAAATGGCGTTGCGGTTGACAATGCCCTCAGAGCTGTCGCTAGCGAGGCCCTGTGACGGGTTGCGCACAAGGCGAGGACCGTCACCCAACGCGGACTCACGATAGGGGCGATTCATGCGAGAATCCGGGAGACCTTCCGGTGTCCCGGCCAGCACCGCGCGGAACTCCCGGGACATACTGCCCAGCGAATTGTCCACCCCGTTCGACGATTCGACCATTCTCAGCGCGCTTCGCTGCTGGCGAGAGTCCGTTGGACCGGCTGGTGGGGAAGCTTCCGTACTCGAACTCAGCATTTCTTCCTCTTCGACGATTATTGGCAAGCTGTGCGCAGCCAAAGCTCGCTCGATAGAATCCATGCCTCGTCTCCCGTTGAGAACCGCAGAGCCGGTCTTCTGATTCCGGTAGATTGCGAGGGCTTACCTTACAAGAAGCTGACGACCTCCGATGACAGAAAGCGGTGTCGGCCTTGAGGCGGCAGATGTGGGTAATTCAAAGCAAAGAGACCCCGCCTGGCGGAGTGGGTGAGCGATCGGCTATCGGCTGCTGAGTTTGTGAGCCGATGTGAGCTTCTATGTCTGCGCCTAGTTCTGGAACTAGAACCTTCCATATGATCGAAGCGGTCGCCGACCGTCTTGAGGGAGCGCCGCGTCAGCTTCGCCGACGCTGGTCGGACGAGGTCAAGGCGCAGGTTGTGACAGAGGCGCTGGAGCTTGGCGCGAGCGTATCGGCGATCGCCCGCCGGATCGGCATTCACCCGTCGCAGCTGTTCGCCTGGCGCCGTGATGCTCGGGCCGAGCGGCATTATCGCTCGCGGCCCTCGAGTTTGCGAGGGTGTGGTGGCTTCTGTGGCAGGCGCAGTGATCGAAATTGCGATTGGCGAGGTGGTCGTGCGCGCCGGCGTGGATGTTGACGAGGCGCACTTGCAGCGGGTGATCCGGGCGGTCCGTTCGGCATGATCCCCTTTGGTGTGAAGGTGTTCCTCGCCAGCCATCCAGTCGACTTCCGCAATTATGTGGAGCACGTGATTATGCAGAGTTGGCTGTAAGCTGATCGCAGTTTTTCCTTGCTATCAATAGCTTACACCGAAGCCGGAGGGTTCTGACTCAGCATAATTCGAGGTCTCCTTCGCTGTTTTAATGGCAACGAGAGGAGGCCGACGATGGCCAAGCCAAAACAAAGTCGCCGCATTTGTCAGCGCAGCATGGATGCGAGCGAACTCGCCCCGCTCGTAACGAGTTTGTGGCCGATCTACGGGCGCAGGGACATTCCTGCCTGACAGTGGGCGGCTACGAGGCTTCTGCTCGTCACTTCGCCTGCTGGCTCGTGAAGGCAGAACTCGCGATCGGCAATATTGACGAGGGTGCGCAAAGCAGAATGCCGGCGTGATCGGCATCGCTTTCTTTTGCGGGTCGAACAACGGCTCGAAGCCGCTATAGCAATCGGCTTGCAGGATGGCAGCGAAGGCGGCCAGATGCTTCTGGGGATGCGCGCCCCGTCGGTCGCTCGAGGCGTAATAGACCACAGCCGGCGGCGCCAGCCCACCGCCGGTCATCCCGCACATAATGAGATGGACGGTCCCCGCTCTGATAAGCTGCGAGAGTACCCCCAAGGAGGACAAGCTATGCCTATGATGACAATTGGGCTGGATATCTCAAAAAGTTGGTTCCAAATCCACTGGATCACAGAGGATGGGGAGATCGTTCGCAAGAAGCTTGCCCGTGCGAAGGTTCTCGATTTCTTTTCACGGCTCCCAAGTTGTTTTGTTGGTCTTGAGGCTTCCGTCGAGCTTCATGCTCGGCGATGGCACGGGCGCCGGCAAGGGCCGCCAGCATTATCCAGCTATTCACTGGTCGATCGGGTCACCTATATGTCGAACTCCGTTCAGCCCGCGGATCATGAACTTGAGGAAAGTCGTGCGAGATGGGCCGCGAAGTCTTGGTCCCTGTTGTGGAAATGAAAAGGACCAGCCAAACGCGATGCCTGTCACTTGATCTAGATCAGTGACGCGGATAGTGCCCCGTAGGGATCTCCGATCCGCCGGTGCAGCGCCGAGGTCAATATCGCGGAGACCATGATGCCTTCAATTTCCAACCAACCAGGATGGGACCCTTGGGAGGACACAGGCAATGGCGCCATCGCGGGCTGCGAGGGCCGAGCCATCATCTACGGTCATCTTGAACGACGCGCCGAACCACCTGAATCTGCCAGGCCAGTTGTCAGACCTCGCCGTTGACATGCAGGCCGGCGTGTCTGCGGAGGACTTTTAGAGAAGACTTCACACATATCGCCGGCCTGGGATGGGATCATGGCCGATCAGCTCCTGGTGCCTTGATCGGTTCACTTAGCAAAAAGGGGCTCCTACCGACGACGCCACTCCAGTCGCCTGATGAAGTAAGACAACACGCCTTCAACCTGGACGCCGCCGCCACCATTGCCCCTTTGTTCATCGAAGGCGGTCTCGGGACGCAAGAGATGGTGGTCCCGCCCACGGAAGTCAGTCCATGGCGTCCAAAATTTGCAAACGATCACGTAATTGCGGTCGGCGCTCGGGGCAGACAGCAGAGCTGGCCCCGCAAATTCGGACAGTAGCTTGAGTGGATTTTCTGCCTGACAGCGGCGAGGATTCTTGCTGCGAATCAGGAGCGAAGATGACGAAGAAGAGCCGCCGGACGCATTCTCCGGCATTCAAGGCGAAGGTTGCTTTGGCTGCGGTCAAAGGAGACAAGACACTGGCGGAGCTGGCGCAACTGTTTGATGTTCATCCGAACCAGATCACGATCTGGAAAAACCAGCTCCTGGAAGGCGCCGCCGGCGTGTTTGGGCATGACAAGACATCGGCCGAGACGCCGGTCGATTTGAAGGCGTTACATGCCAAGATCGGCGAGCTGGCGTTGGAAAACGATTTTTTGTCCGGCGCGCTCACCAAGGCGGGCCTGCTGAGCGCAAAGCGATGATCGACCGCGGTCATGATCTTTCTATCGTGCGCCAGGCGAAGGTCCTGAAGCTGGCTCGCAGCACGGTCTACTATGAACCTCGGCCAGTTTCGGCCGAGGACCTTGCCTTGATGCGTCGGCTCGATGAGCTGCATCTCGATTATCCCTTCGCGGGAGCGCGTATGCTGCGATCGTTGCTGCGGCGGGAGGGGGTATACGCCGGTCGCCGCCACATCGCGACGCTGATGAAGCGCATGGGGATCGAGGCGGTCTATCGTCGCCCGAACACGAGCAAGCCGGCTCCGGGTCACAAGATCTACCCGTACCTGTTGCGCGGATTGAAGATCGAGCGGCCCGACCATGCGTGGGCAATGGACATCACCTACATTCCGATGCGGCGTGGCTTCGTCTATCTCGCGGCGGTCGTCGATGTGTTCAGCCGACGGGTCCTGGCCCATCGCGTCTCGATCACAATGGAGGCGGCCTTCTGCGTCGAAGCGGTCCAGGAGGCGTTGGCGAAGCACGGCAGGCCCGAGATTTTCAACACGGATCAGGGCAGCCAGTTCACCAGCCTCGAGTTCACCGATGTGCTGCTGGACGCGAAGATCGCCATCAGCATGGACGGCAAGGGCGCCTGGCGCGACAACGTGTTTGTCGAGCGGCTCTGGCGCACGGTCAAATACGAAGAAGTTTATCTCCGCGCCTACGACAGCGTGTCCGAGGCGCGAGCGTCAATTGCCAAGTATCTGGCCTTCTACAATCAGGGACGCCCTCACTCGAGCCTTGACGGGCGCACGCCCGACGAGGCTTACTTCGGCACGCAAGCTATGGTGATGGCCGCATGACCGTCGCCGACGGTTTTGTCGTCGCTCTGGTCGGGCTACGCCCTCCCGACGCAACGACAAAACCGTAAAGCCCCGCGTTCAGCATAACCCGGCAGGAATCCACTTAAATCCAGCGGGGCGCTGTCCAAACAACCGGGGCCAGCTCTAGCTCCGTTATCGTCGAGCTCTCGCAATCAAGCGATTCGGAGGAGCTTGCATGTTTCGCGGGATCGTGAGCAGAGATTTCAGACGATCGTGAGTCACGGTGTGAATCTGCGTGGGGTCCGGACGCCGATCGGCGTCCCAAGTGGTGCCTGATTGACTTCGCGCGTGCGGGGGCAATGTTCGGTGTCGATTCACACTGGATCCGCCTCAACGTCTCGACCCGGTTCTCGTCAAAGACACGCAGCCGCTCGAGCTTGGGATCACGTCCCTCGCGCTCTGCCCGGCGCTGGATGACCTTGGCCGCGACGCAGATATGGGTGGTCGGCAGGACGTCCATCCCGCGCTCGGCCTAGGACCGTCCATCGACACGAATCTCGTGGCCGTTCAGGGCGAGATGCTGATTCTGCAGGTCGAGCCAAGCGTTGCGCTGCTCGAGGAACTCCTGCTTGGCGCCGGCCCCAAGCCGGTAGGCGATCTTGCCGGATTTCATGCGCAGCGGCTGCCCCGTCTTCACTGATGACCAGGACCCGCTTTGGCCCGAATCCGTCCGAGAGGCCGCAGCGTCGTCATGAGGTGGACATGCGGATTGCCCGGCTTATTGTGATAGACTCAGTCCGCGACCTGCCACGCGACAGCACCCGCTCGACCACGAACTGGAATGTTCAGGAGGAGGCAACAATGGCATTTTCCCTTATCGAGAGTATCGCAACGAGGTACCTTGCTTGATTGTCAGTTTAGAACGCTCTCCGCTTAGGCGTTTGTGTCGGACGAACGAAGTTGCGGCTGCGCGGGCGGCGGGAGAGCCATGCGCTGACGGTGTAAATTGTGCCGAAGACAGCGAAAGCGATCGACAGCAAAAAGAAGAATAGCATCGTTTGAACCCCTTAGTTGTTGAAGGTTGGTCTGGCTGCATGTGTGGACCGACGCGCGTTGTAAGCCCAGAGGCCAATCTCCATACGACGTGACGTAACGTCAGGTTCAAGCGCCGGGCGAGGGAAATGACGTCCTGGCGGTTCGTCTTCACCTGATCGCCCGACTTCCTTGGAATCAGCGATGGCGCGTCGCTGGCGATCTGATGACGAGCCACAGAGCTGGCCCAGCCCTATGCGGCGATTTGCTGACCTTTGAGGTTTGCGCTCTGGATGGGAGCTTCCGCTGGCATTTTGATGCCAGTCGATGGCGCCGGAGCAGATCGACCGCATGACGCAGCATTTGCAAACTTTGTTACGTGGTGTGATGGCCGATGCGGGGCAGCCGGTCGGCCGCATCGACGCAGGCATGCTTTCGAAGGCAGCCGAGCATCATCCGCCTCGGAAACTTCGCGCACCGAAGTTCAGTTCTTCAGCTCCGGCGGCAACCGATTCCATCATCGCACGTACGCGCTCGTTACCCATGCGCACGAGGGAACATCAGGGATATCGCTCAAGGGCTCGTCAACGGCAACCCATACACAGCCGTATCGCGTCTTGGCACGGAATGAACGCGCCTTCGCGTCGGGGATCGGCTGCTCGAATGGAAATTGCGGGATCATCAACAGCTCGTCGTCGCGATCATATTCCCAGCCGTGATAACCGCAGACGATATTGCCGTTGTTGCACCAGCCCTTCGACAGCTTTGCGGTGCGATGGCAGCAACGATCTTCGAGCGCGGCGGGCTCGCCGTTGGCATCGAGGAACAGGACGATCGGCTCGCCGAGCAATGTGAACGGCTTCGGCCCGTCCTTGAGATGATCGACCGGCATCAGCGCATACCAGAACCGGCGCAACACGGGCTGCTTGGTGCTCAACATGATGGTGTTCCCCCGAGCTTAGGCGGCCAGGCGCGTGACTACGCGCGCGGCATCGGCTTTGATCGTCTGCAGATCGAGCCCCGGAATGGCCCCGTCCTCGACGACGATCCGTCCGCCGACCAGGAGATAGCGGAGTTTGGGCGAGCCGCCGCAGGTCGCCGGCGCAATCAAGGGGTCGTGCATGCCGAAGTGCCAGGGCTCATCAAGACTAAAGATGCGATGTCGGCCTGTTGCCCGGGCGCCAGCGTGCCGACATGGGGCACGCCGAGCACGCGGGCACCGCCCGCGGTCGCCCAGCGGACGACATCCTCGGCCGTCACGACACCCGCACCCTTCACTGCGCGGTGGGTGTGCCAGGCGCTGTGCATTTCGCAGAGCATATCCGGCGCTTCATTGGAGGCTGCTCCGTCAACACCGAGCGAGACGGCACCACCGAGGCGCGCCATCGCGTCGGCGGGCGCGACGCCGGAGCCGAGGCGTCAGTTGGATTGCAGTCAATGCGCCATCCCGGTACCGGTGCTTGCGAGAATGTGCACCTCCTTCTCGTCGAGATGGACCAGATGCGCAAACCGACGGCGGCCCACTTCAATCGAACTGTCTACGAGCGGCTGAAGCCCAGTGAGTCCTACGTCATCGTGGCCGACGCCGCCGCCGTCGGGGCGGGCACGAGCGACGCCCAGTCTTTGCATCGGATTGAGTCTGCATCCGTTCGCGAGGAGGTGGAGGCGGCCGGCTTCGTACTGGACGCGGAAAGCACCATGCTCGCGAACAAGGACGATCCGCACTCGATCAAGGTGCTCGATCCCTCGACGAAGGGCGAGACCGATCGCTTTGCCTATCGGTTCGTGAAGCCCTGAAAGGTCCCCGGCGCCGATTTCATGTCGACCTCCCCACGGGGGCAAACAAGCCCCTCGAAGACATCGACGCAACTCTGCTTGCCGCCCGAAGTCGGCTTTGGATGGACTCGTCTGGTAGGTCCGCGCGACAATGGCGGCGAGGCCCCTGAAGTTTCATAATGACGGCCTCGCATGCTCTCAGACCTTGTACGCATTGAATCTTCGTCCCTGCCACTCGCGTCACAATCACATATGGGGCGGGGGAATGCCGGTCCAGCTGACGTTGAATACAGACAACGGTCAGCAGAAGTCAGTGCGGTCGGGCGGGGACAGGATTTAAGCTTCTATGAACCGAAGGGACTAAAGCGTTCCCACGGCCCCGTCGCCGGCTTCAGCGTTCTCGTTCCTGAATTCTAACACGCTCGCTATTCTGGTTATGGTGAGCGTCACCTTTTTCGCGTCCGGATCGGTCTTGGTCTTGAGCGGGTTCGAAGATTGACGCTCGATGAAACGAACGCCCCTGCTGTAGATGTTTTGCAATCCGATCTCGGGCCGCTGCGACGATGCTATGACGGGCGCGCTTATCATCGGGAAATGCCCGTTCTAAAGCTTTCTCAATGACTACGAGTTGTGATTGCGCTGCGGCGAGGTCGGGATCACGTGCGGCTGTCTTTCGATCTGCCGCACGGAATTTCTCTGCCGTCACCCGCCAACGGTTGCGCGGCACCTGCCGTCGTTCGATACGCGCACTCCCGCTCGCGGCGTCTATGACTTTGATGTCTTTGGCGACGCGGTCGACACCATCCCTGCGCACCTGGATGCGATCGCCGGGTCTTGCCCTGCTATCGGCGGTTGCCTGTTCCAGCCCGACGCCCCACACTTGATGTTGCCGACCGTTGTCAAGCTCGATGACTAGGTAGGCGGATGTCTCGGCATCGTCACGATTGCGATAGGGTGCCCGGCTGACCTCGATCAATTGTCCTGAGACACCTCTGTCGTAGTCAAGTCGCTCCCCGCGCCGGTCTTTGTCAGAACCCGAACGAACCTCCACCTCGTGCGTATGTCGATGTGTTCGGTCCAAGGCTTCCTGCCGATCGGAGAGTGCCTGCCGATCGAGAACAGTCGGCTGATAACCCTGGACTTCGATACCGCGCGCGCCGGCTTCAAGCCAGGCCTCGCGCCGGAATTCCACGGAGCCGCGGACGTGGAGAGCGTCCCACTGTCGATGTTGCGCTACATTGACCATGTCGCGGATGACCTCGGCGGCGGCCAGCCGCGTGACCAGCCGATCTTCTGTGACCTTGAATGCGAGATACTCGCCCCGTTCATCCGCGTACAACCGCGCTTCGCCGTGCGGCCCTTCTTTGCCGGACTCGTTGGCCACTACATAGTATTTGCGGCGGATACGATCAGGCAATGGGTTGTGCTGGACCGTCGCAGCGTCTGGCTTGTCGCTCGGCGCTGAGTTGGCTGCTGAGTCCTCCCCTCCCCGGTCCGCGTCGGGACCGCGCCCCGTGCGATGTTGCCGGCTAAGGCTGAAGTCCCAGCTTTCGTCACGCGTGTCGTTCATGCTGCGGCTCGTTTTTCTTGCGGCCGGACCGTCGCGCCGGCGGGATGGTCTGGGCATCGATGTAGTTCAGGGTCCAGGCCTTCATGTCGTCTTCGGAGAGACCTTCGAGGTCGACATTCACGTCACCAAAGTCGAAGGAGGCATTGTCGGGAATCGTGGAGGGGTCGGCCACATCGTCGTCGGTCATGGGCCGAGCCCGGAATACGGCGCGAAGCTCGGCAATCTCGGAGCGCAGCTCCTTGAGTTCGGCGTCGAGCAGTGCATTTGAGCGCCCTTTGGGCAATTCCGGGACCGGGGCCGGCAGCAATCGCTGCAGGAACGCCTTGTCCTCGTAATAGATGATCTTGTCGGCAATGATGGGTGGAATACCCGCGCCGAGGATAAAGGCCTTGGATTTCGGAAGAAGTTTCAGCTCTTGCGGCAGCATCAGGGCGCGACGATGCTCGGAGACTGTCTCGCTGGTCGAGCGCATCGCAAGCCCCTTAGGTCCACTGCGGCTGTGCGCTTTCACGGTGTCGTAGCCGATACGCTCCGAGAGTTCATTCGCCACGTCTTGCTCTTTCGGGGCAAACACGACCTCGACGGCGTGGTTGGTCATGAAGTTGCGGGCCGCGTCAATCCCGTAGATGGCCCGCAACTGCGCCGGGCTCTGGATTACGGTGAGAAGGCGGATGCCGTATCCGGCGATGAAGGCGACCGATTTTGCCAGCACGCTGACATTGCCCAGCGCCGGGAATTCGTCCAGCAATAGCAGTACCTTGCGATTGAGTTTGGGGTTTTGTTCGGGTAGTTCGCGGGTATTGAGATCGACCACCTGCTGAAAAAACAGGTTTAGGAGCGGCGCCATGCGGTCGAGATTATCGGGCGTCACCCCGAGATAGATCGACATGGGCCGCCGTCTCAGCTGCCGCAGGTCAAAATCATTAGTCGAGGTTGCGGCGTCGATGCGGGGATTGAGCCAGAGACCGAGCCGAGCCGTCACGGTCTTGCGGACCGAGTTCAAGGTGTTCTCGGAGGCGGCGAGGAAGTCGTTCAACGCCGTGATACAGTGCCGCGACAGCGGTGAAGGACCCGCCTTGCGGTCGGCGATGATCCTGTCGAAGTGGGCCTTGAGATCCTGTGTGGCCGATAGCTGACGCAGTGTTTCGCCGATCGTCAATGGCAAACCCGGCGTCTCCGCAACATAGCCGCCAATCGCCACAAAGGCCGAACGAGCCGCCTCGAACCAGAACGGGTCGCCGCGGCTCTCGGCAGGAAACAGCATCACGGCAATCCGCTGCAGATCGTCGTAGAGGTCGGCTGGATCGCTGCGCACATAGCCAAGCGGATTATAGCGCGCGGTGCGACCGTTTTCGTCGAGCGGGTCGAACAAATGGACCTCCTGCCCGTGCGCCGCACGAAAGCCGGCTGAGCGATCCCAGTTCTCCTTCTTCACATCCAACGCAACAACCGAATCCGGCCAATTGAGCAAGTTTGGAATGACATAGCCAACTCCCTTGCCGGCACGCGTCGGAGCATAGAGGAGGACATGTTCCGATCCGCCGAAGCAGAGCATTTTCCCATCTTTGCGGCCGAGCAGCAGACCGTCCTTGGACCGCAGGCCGGCGGCCTTGATCTCGCGCTCGGAGGCTAAGCTGGCCTTGCCGTGAAGCGGTGGCGGACGATGCCGGAGGATGGCGCCGAGCAGACCAAAGACCACAATCAGACCAGTGAGGGTCGACAGCGTCAGCCAACGGTCGAAGCGCGGGTCCGCGCCATAACGCGGCCAGCCTGTGGCGATCTCCGACCAGTGAAAGCCGCCATCGTGAAGCCTGAGCCCGAGCAGCAGAACGTTCGAGGCGACCAGCAGGAAAACTGCGCCAGCGGCAAACGCAAGCGCCGTGCCCTGCACCGCCCTAATGGGCGTGGTCGCGTTTGCGAACGGGGTCATAGTAGATTTCCGAGATGCGGTAACGGCCGTCGCGCTTCTGCATCTGGACGACGACGTCGACGAGATGCAGCAAGAGCGAGCGGATATCGTCGCGATGAAGGTCACGTCCCTCCGCGCTTTCCTTGACCAACAAGGTCATCTGTTCGAAGGCAAGGCGCGCACTATCGGCATGAACTGTCGTGATCGATCCTGGGTGCCCCGAATTCACATTCCTGAGATAAAAGAAGGCGGTGCCGTCGCGCAGCTCCTGCAGCAGAATGCGGTCAGGCCGCATGCGCAAGGACGATTCCAGCAGTTCGCGGGGGCCGATCTTGGCCACACCTTGCCCATCCTTGGCATAGAGGAGCCGGACGCAATTCTGATGGGGGATGACGAGCTCGGCGGTGTCTTCAATCGTGATGAGGCGCTCGTGCGCCGGGATCGCAGCAATCAGTGCCTTGGACAGTGTGGTCTTGCCGGAACCCGTCGCCCCCGAGATCAGGATATTGCGGCGGGTGCGCACCGCAAGCTTAAGGAACTCGCGCCATTGGCCGGCTTCCTTCAGGGCGAGCAGTCGATGCTCGTCGGCGTCCAGCTCGTCACTCGCGGAGCGGACCTCATCGAACAACTTTACCCGCTCAAGGGCGTCCAGGTTCATGGTCAATGTCGAGGACTTGCGGATCGTGAGGCTGATCGTGCCCGCGGGGACCGCGGGCGGCACGACGATCTGGCAGCGCTGCTCGCCGATGAGACTGGTCGAGACCAACGGGTATTCCGGCCCTATATCCTGTCGGGTGTGACTGGCGGCCGCGGTTGCAAGATGTGAGAGGTAAGTCTGGGTGAGGGCTGCGGCTTCATGCCGGGTCCAACCGTCAGGCCCCTCCACGAAAACCTCGCCTGGACGGTTGACGATGATTTCAGTGAGAGTGTTGTCGGCGAGGTATGGCGCCAGCGGCTCAAGGTAGCGCGCCAGCACCAACCGTCCGCCATCGTGATTGACCGATGCGCCTGCGCTCATTTCGTCACCACAGCCGGGCCCACAATGCCTCCGGGGAGGGTACGGTCGAGAATCTGGGTGCGGCTTTCGATCCGCTTGAGTTGGTAGACAGACGAGAAATCGAGGTCGCGCGCGACGAAGATATTCACGAGCTCACCCTGGTTCTTGTTCAACGTCGGCGGGATGTTGATGGACTGCTCGACCGCGATGCCGGCGGCGGTGTTGCTCGCACCAGCAGTGTTGTTGATCTGGATCGAGCCGTCTTGCAATTGCTGCCGCCCGATCGAGGAGGCATCGCTGACGATCGACAGCAACAGCGCCGAGCCGAAGCGCTCCCAGAAATGCGTGTCGATGTCGCCGTCGAACCCTGCGCGGCCGAGCGCATCGGTGGCGGGTGAGGCCAGCGCCACGATCACACCCGTCGGCGTCTTGGCGCGAGCCCATAGCACAAACATCCGTTTGGAGCCGCGCTGGACATTGCCGCGATATTCCCCGACGACTTGCGTGCCCTTTTCCATGAGCACCACGTTGCCGGAATCCGACATCACATCGCGCAACACGACGCAGGAGACGAACCCCGCCACATCCGAGGACATCGCGGTCTCGAGCACGCAAGGGATCGACGTGCCCTGGGTGACGAAAAGATTGCGATTGGGAAGTCGGGCTGCGCGCACGCCTTCGATTGGCGTGGGTTTCAGCTTATCGGCAAGCTCGTTGCGTGGCTCGGCCCGCCCAAAATCATAGGGATCGACGGGACCGCTTGCGGTCAGGCCATCACGGGGCGGTCGCCCCGATGCGAGCGGCCTGTTATAGGCAAGCACTGGCGCGCGCCGCGCGCTTTCGAGCATCTGATCCGCGGCGGGCACGGAGGCCGCCGGTGTGGCAGCAATGGGTGCGACCGGAATGGACGCGGTGGTGATGGGTGCGGCAGGTGGCTCCGCGGCCGGCTCGAAGGCGGCCGCCTGGCGGATCATGAGCTTGCGGGCGGACTCGCTCACCGGCTTGTCGCTTTTCCAAGTCCCCCAGATGATCAGGAAGGCGAATGCGGTGAGCGCGAGCGCACCGAAGCCGCGTTTGAGCATCGCTGTTCGACCATTGTCCCCTCCTCCCACCGGGGTAATGCCACGTTCGCCGGCAAGCGTCTCATTCTCATGCTCGGTCATGTTGCGCCCGCCTATCGTGCCTTAAGGGTTGGAGATGACCTCTTCGCCCGCCGTTCGACCGAGGGACTCGTGGTGTTGGTGCCGGGATTGACGCCGACCGCATCGAACGCTTCGTTGAAGATGCAGAGCACGATGTCGCCCTTGCGCAGTCGAAATTCGCGAGCCGTGGCGTGGACCACCACGAGCTCGCCTCGGACATCCTTAGGGACGAGACTTTCAGAGCCATCCGAGTTGATCAGGTAGATCGCCGGGATCTCGCGATTGCCTGCGAAGCGGAACGTGGTCTCCTTGCCGTCGTCGAAGACGGCTTCGGGTTCGAGGTCGACCGAGCCTTGGGCCGAAAAACGCCAGTTGCGGGCACCATACGCATGGTGCAGGTCAAACGTCTGGTCGATCAGCGCGCCTTCCCGCTCGGCGCCCCGGGCAGCTGCCTCGACGCGCCGGCGCTCGATCTCGTCACCGGGATAGGCAAAGCGGACGACGAAGTAACTGTCCGCCAGCGTCGTCTCGGCGATCGACAGCTCGAATTGATAGGAACGCTTGCGCCCGTCGGGCCGAGTGGTGACGACCTGCAGATTGGTCGGTGGGTGCTTTTCGCGCGGCTTGAGGAACAGGATCGAACCCGCCGGCGCAACTTCCCATGCGATCGCATCACCAATCGCGACATGCGCGATTTCCTCGTCATCGGCAAACACGACCTGGGTCGAGGCGCGGATGACGCCATTTAGGCGGACCACATTGGCTGGATCATAGGTCACAGTGCGTACGCGCGCATCGTGTTGCCCCGGCGCTGGCTGCTGCAGCGCCAGTACGGGCCCGGCAAAGCCGAGGGCTAAAGTCATCAAAAGCGCGAAACGTTTCATGGCACGAACTCCGGATCGGCGCGATATTCCGAAACCAGAAAGCCGAGGGGATTGATCAGACGGTCGGCGGACGACATCGGCGCATTGGCGTAAGTGAAGGTTAGGGTCGAGACCCAATGGGTCACATGGACTTCCTCGCCCTTGCGGCTCTCCTTCATGAAACGCACAGACGCGACGTTGTCGGCGAGCAGCGAAATCGCCTTGATGCGCACCGTCGCGACTCCGAAGCGGCCCTGGACAACTTGCGGGCTTTCGGGATTGGAGCCGCGGTACCAGGCTGCGAAGCGGGCCTGTTCGCTCTGCCCTGAAAGCAGCGAAATCGTGCGGAAATTGGTTTCGGCTTCCGGGTAGCTGTAACCCTCGCGTGCGCGAACGTAACGTCCAAGGAAATACTTGGTGACGGCTTCGTCGTAACGCGCGGGAGTCGAATTGAGAGCTGACACGGTATCCACAATGCCGGTGGCATTATCGACCCGGATGACGAATGGCTGGACCGTCTTTAGCGGCGCCAGCGCTGCGACCGCTCCGACCGAGGCGATCGCCAAGGCGCTGGCGCCCGCGGCAACCACCCACGCTGTTCGCCGCGAGCGATGGGCCGACAGCAGCAGATCCTGTTCCCATCGCCGCGCATTGTCGAAGTAGGCTTTCAGGTCATCATGCCCGACCATCTCAGGCCTCCTTGCCGCAGGCGTGGTAAGAGGCCGTAATGTTGGCCCAGCGGCCGGACGCGGCGAGAGGGGCCGAGGCTGCGGACGGGTTGGCTTCGCCCTTCCGGATGATGGGTGCAGACGGCGAAGCCGGTGGCTCGGGTGTCGCTGATGGCGCGCCGGACTCCCAGTCCCACAATGAGCGGTTGAGCGGCCGCCGAGCCAGGCCATCACATGACGGCGGCCCCTTTGACCAGTTCGCGCAGCCGCCAAGCTGCCATGCAATGACGCAAATGATGAACAGTCGTCGCCACATCATTCTGATGCCCCTGTTATTTTCTGTCGCCTGATGCCGGCAACTATTGCTTACGCGGCCGTAGTCCCCTGTGAGCGTGTACGCCGCATACTGCCGCCCTGCCGACCAGCTCTCATCGCCGCGAGACCCCGGCTGGCCGACCAGCGCGCGCCGGCATATGCCCCCCCGGCTGCGGCGGTGGCATTGGCAATCAATGGGCTTGTGACCAACCGACTTGCGAGCGACGCCCCACCGCCGGCGAGACCGCCTGCGATGATCGGCAATTGCAGCGCGATGTATCCGGACAGCCCCAGCACGGCACTGATGGCGACCGAGGCGACCACCAGCTCGCCCGCCGTTCCCGCGTTTGCCGCGAACCTGTCGATGAAGCCGGTGACGGTAGTTAGCATCAGCCCGACCAGAGCGACCACCAGCACCAGCAGGATCACGAAATTGGCGACCTGCCGTAGCCAGGCCTCTGTAAACGGGCGGGTCGCCTCAAATAATCCCAGCGCAATGAAGACCGGGCCGAGCGCGATCACGACGCCAAGACCCACTTTGGCGTAGAGCAGAATTGCGAATTGCAGGAACGATCCGACGGCCACAAAGACCAGGAGAATGGCCGCAATCAGTGCGGGCGCGATGTTGGTCAGGCCGGCCTGGTCGTAGATCTTGTTGGCAACGTCAATCCCTTTGGACAGAAGCTGATCGAACGGAGCGCCGGAACTGGTATTCACTCCAGAGCCCGCCAACGCATTGCCGATCTCCTTCGGCAAAGAGTCAAAGAACAGACTCGTGACGTATTGCTGAAAAGCGCTGGAATTCGTCGCCAGTAGCACCACGACCACGATCCGCGTCGCTCGCCAGGCGAATTCCATGATCGGCTCGGAAATCGCTCCACGCATCACAGCAAAACCGTAGAGGATAACGTAGAGCATCACGGCGGTGCGCAGCGGACCATCGATGTAGGAGGCAAGATTCGAAACCGAGGTCGACACAAATGCCGTGATCGGTTGCTCGAACTCTTTCAAGAAGCTGTCGAAGACATTAACGGCCATCGCGGCAATCCTTATCTCAGGGCGTCTTTCATTTCTTGGACGGTGACCTTGTTGCGGGCTTCATTTGCGTTGACGCAGTTTGGCGTCTTTGCGAGTTCACCCGGGTTGTCGCGGCACGCCTTGAGAGCCACGGCAAGCTCGTCGCGATGTTCGAAAAACCAGCCGACTGTTTTCGGTGGACGACTGGTGTCGGCCTCGTTGCAGCCCGTGAGGTTGATGGTTGCGGCGAGCAACAGCGGAATAGAAGTAATCGTCTTCATTGCAGGGCTGCCTTGATCTCATCGACCAGTTGTCGCTGTTTCTCCCGCTCCCGCTGTCCATCCATGTCCACGCGGGCCTGCTGGATCATCGCCAGACCCTGCATCCGGAGCACGTCGTTCTGCAGCAGCGCCTGTTCGGCCTGCAGCCGTGCTGACAGATCGAGGGTCTCCTTGGCGTCGGTAGCCGAGCTGATGCGTGCTCTGAGCTCCTCAAGCGCATCAATGCGCTGCGAGGCGGTGTCGTATACCGCTTGGCCCATTGAATGCTTCGCACCCGTCTGCCGGGCGATACGATCGAGCTCGCTCTGGTAGTACGAGTTGCCGCTGTTGCCGGCGTAAGCGCGGTTCTGCGATAGATAATGATTGATGGCGTCGGCGAAGTTGCCGCCGCCCTGCCCCGCGACGAGACGTTCAATGTCCGAGAACTGTTGGGGCAAGACTTTGCGGAACTGTGGCGTGTTCAAGAGCGCGCCGATGTCGTTGGCGTTCGTCCGCTTGTTGAAGCTGTCGTAGAGCTGCTTGGCTTGGCTCAACTGGTCTTGCGCGACCTTGAGCTGCGACGTCAGGGTGTCGACCTGCTTCTTCAGTTCGGTCAGTTGCTCGAACTGCCGCGCGTACACGCTTGGGTCGAATACGATCTCGGCCCCGACCGGTGAGGCCATCAAAAGGGTGACAACCGAGAGGCAGGCGAGAGCCGCCGGCATGCGCTGAACCATCATTGGGCCTTCCTCCGCTCCGCGTGAAACACCGACAGCCACTGCGCGGGGTTGTCGCCGACTTGCTTGCGAATGCGGTCGAGCAGCTCGACGGTTTCCGTGCGTCCGGACAAGACGGCGAGCGCGTCGTCGAAACCGCCGAGGTCGAGTTCCGCCACGACCGAGTTGTGGCCTTGTTTGACCAGGAAGCGCCGGCTTTCGGGGGCGAGCTCCTCCTTGATCAGGCGGAATTCCGTGTCGGTCAGATGGAAGCCGTCGACATAGTCCGATCGTGTTCCCCGCGCGTTCGGCAGGAAGATCTGGGTCGGGCATTGTTCGACAATGGTGTGCGCGATCGGCGAGGCCAGCGCGTCGCGTGGCGACTGCGTCCCGAACACCATGACGCCGTTCTGCTTACGGATGGTCTTGAGCTTGTTGTTGGCGAGATCACGAAACGCCTCGTCCCCAAGCGCCTTCCAGAACTCGTCGATGTCGATGATCAGGCGCCGGCCATCGATCAGGCGCTCCACGCGATGAAACAAATACATCATGAGTGGCGTGCGCACGGTGGGATGATCCAGGAGATCGGTCATGTCAAAACCAATGAACCGGGCGTCGAGGCCGATGGCGTCGTGATCGCCATCCAGCACCCAGCCGAAGGGAGCGCCCCGGCACCATCGCTCGAGCCGCGCACCAATGCCCTCGCGATCCTGCTGGCCGAGAAAAGCTCGCAGCGTCCCGAACGATCGTTCCGACTGCCGCAGTTGACCGAGCGCTCGCAGCCCCGAATCGATGCGTTCCTCCTCGATCACGCTCAGTGGGCGGTCGTCTGGCGTGACCAATTTCCGGACCAGTTCGCCCAGGAAGGAAAGATTTGCTGGCGTCAGCTCCAGCGCCTTGAGCGGCGCGCAGCCAGTCGGGGCGCCGTTGTGGAGCGTCAGATAGGTGCCGCCGGCGGCGCGGACGAAAATCTCCGCGCCTCGGTCCTTGTCGAAGAAGACGTAAGACGCACCAAGCCGCTCCGCCTGCGACAGCAGGAAGTTCTGTACGACGGTCTTGCCCGACCCTGAAGGGCCACAGATGAAGGTGTTGCCGAGGTCGCCATAATGAAAGGAAAAATAGAAGGGCGCGCCGGACGCGGTCTTGAGCATCGCAACCGCCGGTCCCCAGTGGTTGCCCGCAGGCTGTCCGGTCGGATAGGTGTGGAACGGCGAGAACGCAGCGAAATTCCTTGAATTGATCGCGCCAGTGCGTGCCCGGTATTTGAACAGCCCGGGAAGCTGGGCCCAGTAGGCGGCTTCAAGTCCAAGGTCTTCTCGTGCGACGACGGCTCCCGCATCGGCGAGTGCGCGCCGTGCCACGCTCATATGATGCTGCAGCTGCAACGGCGTATCGGCATAGACCAGGAGCGAGAGGTGATGGTCTCCAAGCACGAACCGGTTGGATTCGAGGTCGTCGAGTGCGTCAGAGAGCTCGTCGATTTGCGAGGCGGCAGGATCCTGGGCTGAGACCAATTGGTTCTGTTTGCGCGTCAGAACCGTCTTGGCGTCCGCCTTCGCCAAAAACGCGAATGATTGCGTGACGATGAGCTCAAACGGCGCGGAAAGAAGGGCGTTCAACAGGCCAGGCCGGGTGGACGCCGGATATTCCTTGAGGCCGAACATACCAGCGAAGTGCGACCCGCCGGCGCCGCGGATCTCGAGGGCTTCACGGCCGAAGATGACGCGGTTTGAATAGAGTGCCTGGCCGATCGGCCCTTGCGGCAATGGCATCGCAATCCATTCCCCGGAGGCGAGCGCGTGGAGCAACTCCATCGGTTCTGAGAAGGTGATGCCGTCGCGCTCAAACAATCCGGCCGCACGGGCGCCATAGCGGTCGAGTGCCGCGACGATATCTCGCGTTGCATCGTCCAGACGTTTCAGCGCCCCGCTGTCCACCTCGGCGGCATTCGCGGCGCTTCGGCCGAGCCGCCGAAAGAAGGCGGCCGCCGTATCGGTGGCGGCGCGGCCGGGATGCCAGACCAGGGTGAGATAGAGATCGTTGCGAAACAGCGCCTCTTTTTGAAGCCGTTTGCGATATTGTGCGTCAAGTCCCGCCGCAAAGGTCGATCGGAAGGCACCGTCCGGGTAGACCGACGTTCGGCGGCGCACCAAGTGGGTCCAGAGCGCGAGTTGCGGATCTGCAACATTGCGCAGGGTGAGATTGAGCTTGCCATGAAGATCGTTCAGATCCGATGTCTCGGCGGTCTCGAACGACGTGCCGTCAATCCGGATCACCGTCAGCAGGGCGCGGGTTGTAAGACTGATCACCGTATCGGTGACATGCCGGCCGAACGGCAGGTAGGCTTCGGGCTCGATCTCCCGGGTTTTAAGCGCCCTATTACGCATAGCCGAGGCCCCTCGTTCGATATCGCCGGAGGAGTCTAAGTGGCGTGCAGGACGAGCCGCCCCAGAATGTGGCGTTGCGCGCGCGCCCGCGGGTTTCGATCCAGGCGAGCAGAATCCGGAACATGTTAGGGTCGTGCCGGCAGATGATGCGGCAAAGCCCATGGATTGGGATCGCGACCAGGCCGTAGACGATGCTCCCAGCGGCCAGAAACAGGATGCAGGAAAACATCACGTTGAGCGCCATAGCCTCCATGGTGACGCCAGCGACCATGGCGGGCCGCGTACAGGCAAGGAATAAGGTGTCCTCCGTGAGACGGGTGGCCTCGATCATCAATGCCCCCCGGTCAAGGTCGAGACCACCTCGGAGGCGCCGAACGTGATGGCGACGCCGAGCACGACATAGGCCGCCTTGCGCAGATCGAGATAGCCGAACATCCAGCCGATGCCGACAATGATGACCGCCAGCGTCGCCAGCAGCCGAGCGACGTTGCCGGTCAGCATGTTGACGATGTTTTGCAGCACGCCTTCGATGTTCGCGGTCTGCGCCAGCGCCGGCTCAACCAACGCGATGCTGAGAACGGCCCCCATGCAAAGCAAGGCAGCGGATTGTTTTAGAGGAGAAGTCATGGCACGGCTCCGATTGGCACTGCAGCCGGACACCAGCCCGGACCTCAGCATTGAGTTGAGAGGAAAAGACGGCGTTCTCATCGTTCGTAAACAAAGGCTGACGTGCCTAGTCCCGAGCGATAGACGTCCCAGGGCCGGCGCTCGCTGGCAGAGGCGGCGGGTGGATTGATTGTCGTATCGCCGGTGGGACGATCACGCCCGGCGGTCGCCATCGGCTCGACACGGGGCTCGGAGACTTGACCGGAAGCCTTGGGCGCGAAGCTCGCGACAACCTTGGCGATCGCTTGGTCGCGATCTGCGCTTTTCATGTTCGTCGCTTGCAGTCGCACACCGAACAATCTGCCGAGGCCAGCAATATGCTGGCACGCATCGAAGGTGGTGCTAGCTGTCAGCCCGGCCTTCTTTGTTTCCTCAGCATCGAGTTGGGCGAGACCGGTTCGGACCTGCTGGCCGCTAGCGATGGCCTCGGTCGCGAGCTGGATGGCTTCGTCACGTTCAGTGGCCTGAATAGGAATCGGCTTGCGCCCTTCAATTGTAATGAGTAGCGGCTCAAACGAGCTCGCCTGCCGCACGATGGCCGTCAGCGGCCGAGCCATTGCGGTCGGGGCGCATCGTTCGACCAGAGCCGCGAATGCAGCGGGATCCATTGTGAGAGCCTTTTTGTCGGGAGATGAGGACGTTCGATGTTAGGCCGCGATCGCCAGGCTTGATGGCGCGTCAATTGCACACCCCGAAATCTGCCCGGCCGCTCGGATCGCGCCGAGAGCCTCTTCGGTGATCGGCAACAATGCAGCGACGGCGCTGGTCGTCCCGATTTGATGAGGCGTGCCGAGGCGATCGAGATGCCATCCGGCCCGGCGCAGTATGCGTTCCATGCGCAGATCAGTGACCGTTGCGATGGCCTGAAGATCGTGCTGCTGCCCCCATTCGATCATGGCTGCGAACAACAGAAAAGTCGCTTTGCGCAGACCATTGTCTACTGTTGCCGCCGCACTCTTGGTGTCAACGCAGAAGCGCGAGCTCTCCCAAATCGTGGCCGCCCTCGGCGCCGGGTTGCCATCCAGCAACACCGGGAACGTATCGGCCAGCATGTTGCGTCCGGTGGTGGGCAGCAGGCGAACACAACCAACAACGTAGCTCTTCTCAAGCGCCAGGAGATAAGTCGGATCGAAGGTGTCGTACTGATCGATCTCTAATCCGTCGCGGACAGAGACGTCCCAGTCGAGCCGATCCTTGAACACGCGCCTTCGCAGGCGATGCATTCCTAGCGTTAGTTCGGAGTCGTGCAGGAGTGACGCACGGCTACGCACAATGACCTTCATTCTTAACCTCAAACTTACGAATCACAGCTTCGAGATCAAGAAAGCAGCCACGGTCCCTGCGTTGCGCTGTCAGTTCTGACAGGGCGCTATGGATCTGTTGGGTCGCGAACCGTATTCGCATGGCGCGGCGATGTATAAGTTCCGTGATGCGCAGGTCTGACAGCGCAGGGAATGAAATTCCTTGGGTTCCACCAAGTGGAGAAAATATTTTGCTTTGAGGGCTGCAGTCAGAGATTGTTCTCCTCCGGCGTACGTGCGCGTTGCTGCTGTAGTTTCGACAGCGCGATATCGAATTGTTCGTGCCGCAAAGTTGCCGCAACGTAGCAATAAATACCTGCACGTGAAACGCGAATCGTCAGAATATTCGCGTTGTGGGAACTAAGAAACGACTGAAGTGGCGCAATGAAAGATGTCAAAAGAGCATGCGATGAATTTGTCGATTGTCTTCACACTGCCCAAACAGAAGATGATTTTCGACGTGTTGCGGAACGAGCTGCGCATGCTTTGGGGTTCCGATGGTTCGCTTATTTTGGTCAGCGCGCGAATGGCCCCAATCTGATCTCATCCTATCCAAAGAGCTGGACTAGCCACTATTTTCGGGAAGGCTATCACAACATCGACCCCGTTCTTCAGGAGCCGCGAAATACGAGCCGAGTATTCCTGTGGGATGGCCGTGAGGCGCGAAGCGCAAGGTCGCCGAAAGAGCGCCGTCTGTTTGACGATGCACTGAGTTTCAAGATCAGGACCGGCCTGACGGTTCGCATTCCCTCGAGCCAAAACCAGTTCGCGGCGTTTACGCTTGCGGTCGACGAGCGCAGCCTGGGACTTGATCGTTTCATTGAGGCCTCCCAAGAGATGTTGGAAATGGTGGGTCTCACCTATCATGCGCATGTGAGCGCCAGGATTGGACGCACCTCGGCAGCAGGCGAGATCGTTTGCCCTCTGACTCAACGCGAGCGGCAGTGTCTCGCCTGGGTCTCCGATGGCAAGACGATGCAGGATATTGCCCAGCTCCTCGGTGTTAGCTCGCGGGGTGTGAAGTTTCATCTGGACAATGCCAGGCGAAATCTTGCTGCATTAACCCTCCCGCACGCTGTGGCGCTCGCGTTTCGGCAGGGATTGCTCCCGTAATGCGCAAAACAGCCGTCCGGCTTGTAAGATGTGCCCAAGATCGACTGTTCAATCAGGTTGGGAGACTGGGCGTTGGCACCTAGGGCGCGGGACTCTTTGGTACGTAGCCACAGCGTGTTTTGCGTACGAGCCAAGCGTCGAGCTCTTCGACGGCCTGAACTCTCCCGGCAAACAGATCCATCCGCCGGCGGCCGCGTTGGCCGAGACGTCCCCATTCGCGCAAAGCGCCGTATCACCGAACAGCGTCGGTTCGATCGTGAGTACATAGAACCTGGCCATATTGCGGGCCGGATCGCAACGTTGGAGCACGAGGTATGGCACTGTGAGTTCGGACATGCGCTAGAATCGCAACTGTCGAAATCGCCGTCCAATTAATTTATCGAATCCATCAGGCCTCCCGATTCAGAAGTTTAATACCGGTGATGAAAGTCATTGAGGGTGCTCCGCGACCCGTCTCGGAAAATGCATTGGCTGTTGTGCGCCTCTGACTGCGAAGAAGGTGGGCGTCGCCCTGCGGGCCGGGCTGGAGGCTGCGCTGAAGCCGCGCGAGCGGGTCTTCCCCCTTACGGGCTGCCATCCCTGACGCGAAACGGCCCGAGTCCCCGTACAAGACAGCTGCTGAGTCGATCGGAAGCTCCCGCCTATTCGGTCTGGCTTTAACCCCTAAATGTAGGCGATGCCTATGGCCTTGAGGACATCGAACGGAAACGCCAATTTCGCGCAGCAACTTCACGTGGGACAAATTCACTTTCGCTCCGGAAAAAACGTCGGCGGCTGTTCTCGGTGTCAATCAGACCAACACTATATCCGCGGGAAGAAACATGTGCGCTTCGGCACACCATGCTTCCGGTGAAGGACCGACCCCGCTCTCGAATGGGCTTTCCTTGGTTCTGGTGCGGCCTTCCACGATCAACCCGCAAGGGGTTCGCTACGCAAGCGTGCGACCTCTTCGGCTTCGCCTACGAGGTGACCGCAGCCGCCCCCGAACACTTCGGCGCCTGTCGAGCGGGGATGGTCCCCGCCGCAAGACGGGAGCCTTTCAATGTCGCACAATCTCACCCTCGCTCAGAACCACGCCTTCGATCTGGGCCGCACGCTGATGGTGCCGGTCATCCTTTTCCAGGCTGAGAGCGAATTCGGCGTGATGGTCTCCAGCGAATACGACGGCGATCAGGACGCTATCGTCCATGAATACGCCCCCTGGTGCCCGGCTCATTGAGCCGGGTGACCGGCTGCCGCTGGCGCCATGCCGGCTGCAAGGGAGGCTTCGCCGCGCCGATGATGCGGCGACTGACGGTTGGTCAGCGCGCCCTTGCATTCGGCAGGCTTCGCGGCCGGTCGGGGATGTGCCGCAAGGCTAGGAACAAGTGAGACCAACAGATGAAGGGGCCGGATGTCGCCCGCGCGACTCCGGTGCAGACAAATGGACAAGAGAGAAATTGAAGAGCTGCGCAAAAAAGTTGGCTGCGCCGCCCTGCTGGAGAAGGACGGCTGGAAGGTCGACGTCAAGGAAAGCAGCCGGCGCGCGATCAAATATCGCCGCGAGAGCAATATCGTCATTGTCATTCACCAAGGCCGCGGCTGGTTCGATCCCCTGTCGCCGGCGAAAGGGGACGTGTTTTCGTTAGCCGCGCACCTCGGTGCCCTTGGTTTCGTCGAGGCATGTGAGCGCGTTGCTGATGTGGTTGGCTTCCTTCCTGCTGCTGCACCAGCGTGGTAGCGCCCGGCAAAGCCTAAGAGGCCGACCGGAAACTAAAGTTGGGTGATTTCAGCAGGTTGTGATTCTTCGAGGTGTTCGAAGCCATCGGAGAAGCAGATGACCTGGACCGAAATCACCCGCTGTCAGCATGACAGACGAGAGCTCCGCTATGCAAGCGATTGTACGGATGCGGAATGGGCCTTGATCGAGCTTTTGATGCCAAGGCCGAGCAAGGTCGGTCGCCCGCGCAAGACCTGCATGCGATCGGTATGGGATGCGATCCAGTACATTGCGACGACTGGATGCCAATGGGCGCTTCTGCCGAAGGATTTTCCTCCCTTCACGACGGTCCAGTACTATTCTTATGGCTTGCGCGACAGCGGGGCGTTGGATTTGATCAATGAAGCCTTGGTTGAAATCGCGCGTGGACTTGCTGGACGGGAGCCGCAACCAACGGCGGCGATCATCGACAGTCAATCAGTCAAGACGACCGAGAGCGGAGGGCCACGCGGCTTTGATGCGGGCAAGAAGATCAAAGGTCGCAAGCGCCACATCGTCACCGATACACAAGGAAATTTGCTGAGCGCCATCGTGCACCCGGCCAATGTTCAGGATCGGGACGGTGCCCCGGCCGTCGTCACTTTGGCGTGTGCGAGTTACCCGACTATTGCACACTTGTTTGCTGACGGCGGCTGCGCCGGAGAAAAGCTTGAACACACACTCCGGAAAATCGACGGGCCCACGATTGAAATTGTCAAACGCCCGGATGACGCAAAAGGCTTCGTTATTGTTGCCCGACGCTGGGTCGTCGAACGCACCTTGGCATGGCTCAACCGCTGCCGACGTCTCGCCAAGGATTGGGAGGCTTCCGTCACCTCGGCTGAAGCATGGCTCCTTGTCGCATCAACCCGACAGCTGCTGCGCCGCATCGCCAGATCGGCCAACGTTAAGTCATGAATTTTGAGTCAGACTCTAAGACCCTTGCGTCCATTGTAGAGCGGTGGGGACATCGCTTCAGGCCGCGCCCCGGCTCGCCAGCTTGGCGCTATCTCACCGGCGAGCGCGGGCTCCCGGCCGACATCCTGAAGAAGGCCGTCGCCTGCGATCGGTTGAGAGACGGCCCCCAGGGCAGCATGTGGGCGGCGCACCGCGATTCTGCCGGAGCGATCACGGGTTGGGAGGAGCGTGGACCTGTATGGCGCGGTTTCGCCACGGACGGCGCCAAGGAGCTATTCCGCTTCGGACCAGCCGAGTTCGAGCGGATCTGCATCACTGAAGCGGCCATCGACGCTATGAGCCTTGCCGCGATCGAGGACCTGCGTTCCGACACTCTTTATGTCAGCACTGGCGGCGGCTGGTCCCCGGCAACGGATGAAGCCATCCGTGGCCTGGCCAAGCGCGCCAACGTCCACCTCGTGGCAGCAACCGACAACAATCGGCAAGGCGACATCTACGCCGACCGTGTTCGTGCCATCGCCGCGGATGCAAGTGCGCGGTATGCCCGATTACGGCCGTGCGCCGGCGACTGGAATGAGGATTTAAGGGCCTGATGGCTTCCTGTTGATGTGGTTCGCAAGGGCGACGCGCAGGCTGCGTGGTGGCACCGCGCCAAGGCCACCGCGTGAGTGGGGTCTCTGATCCCTCGGCGTTGAGCGAAGGAAAAGGCGATCGAACAATGAGGGAGGGAAGATTAAATGGGAATGAGCGCTGCCGCATGCGCGGCCGGCGCATCAAGGGTGAAGCTTCGCTCGCGTTCCGCGGCCCTTGACCCGCCGGACCTTCGATGCGGCCGGCGAGGAGGTGTGATGAAGGGCTGAAGTGACGAAGAGATCAGGCGGATCGCTCGCGCTTCAGTCCGGCTAGGCCAAGAGGAGCCGCCGATGCACACCTTACCCATTATCCGCAAAGTCTTGGAAGGCGTCGCGACGCGCCATGAGATGCACCGCTTGTTCAACCGCCATCGTGGTGACCCCGCGATGGCCGATGGTGAAGGCCAACATCTCTTCGCCGGTGAGTGGTTTGAGTCAACGAGCGGGAGCACGACTACATGCTCGATATCCTGCCACCGCTGTTCATGCGCGCCGACATGTTCGCGATGCGCGAATTCATGACGGGCAGCGTCACCAGCATCTTCTTCGCGCTTGCCATCGACGGAAGGCGGCGCTGGTTCCATGGCTATTGCGATCTTTCCGATCGGCTGTCGCCGGAGCGCATGAAGGCGGCGATCATCGAGCGCGAGTCACGGCCCGTGCGCGCGATGACGCGCGACGAGCGGCTCGAGCACATCTGGTCGAGCACGCATGACGATTATCGCGGCTACGCCGGCGAGCGCTGGCCGCATGCGCGGCCGCCGCACCGTACTCGTCTATGCCGGCCAGAGCGGCACAGTCCTGAAGCTGCTCGACGACCTCACCGAGGCAGAGATCGTGGCCAAGCTGCCGGTGCAGTTCCGTCATCTGCCGGACACGGCCGCGGCCTAGCCGACCTCCCCCCGCCCCGCGGCAGCCCGGCCCCCCGGGCGTCGCATTTCAGCAACCGGCCAGGCGCCGGCCCACTCATCAATTCCCGCAACGCCGTGCCGTCCGTCTCAGCCCGCGCCGGCGGACGGCCGCGCGCGCCCCAACTGGAGAACATTTCCCATGGCGCATGACGATCCTTTCACCCTCGACCTCTTCGGCAATACCGCCCGTTCATCCAGCCTTGGCCTTGGCGTCACGGGCTTAGCTACCGATTTCGGCAGCGCTGACGACCATGAGGATGATCCGCCCCCGTCGACGCCGGCCTCGGTAGGACCGGCGATCGAATCGGCGCAGCGCTCCGAGGCCGATCACAGCAGGCGCGGCGACAATTTCTATCTTTCCGGCGAGCGCGGCCTCGCAAAGGGCTGGAAGCAGCGCGCCCGCGACAGCATCGCCGCAGTTCGGCTTGCGGCACAGATCGAGGCCGCGCAGCGGTCCGCGACGGTCGAGGAACAGCGGCAACTGATCCGCTTTACGGGCTTTGGCGCCTCAGAGCTCGCCAATGGCGTTTTCCGCCGACCGGGCGAAGCCGAATTCGCGAAGGGCTGGGACGAGATCGGGACCGACCTGCAGGATGTGGTCGATGAGGCTGACTACGCTTCGCTGGCACGCTGTACGCAGTATGCCCATTTCACGCCGGGGTTCATTGTCCAAGCGATGTGGGCGGGTTTGCTGCGCCTCGGCTGGCGCGGCGGCCGCGTGCTCGAGCCCGGCATCGGCACCGGCATGTTTCCGGCGCTGATGCCGCAGGTTCTGCGCGAGGTCTCCCACGTCACCGGCGTCGAGCTCGATCCCGTCACGGCGCGCATCGCGCGGCTATTGCAGCCACGGGCGCGGATCGTCACCGGCGATTTCGCGCGCACCGAGCTGCCGGCGCGGTTCGACCTCGTGATCGGCAATCCGCCCTTCTCCGATCGCACCGTTCGCTCGGACCGCGCGCTGCGCTCGCTCGGTCTGCGGCTCCACGACTATTTCATCATCAAGGCGATCAAGCTGCTGAAGCCGGGCGGGCTCGCCGCCTTCGTCACATCGCACGGCACGATGGACAAGGCGGATGGCTCGGCGCGCGCGCTGATCGCGAAGCACGCCGATCTCCTCGGTGCCATCCGTCTGCCGGAAGGTAGCTTCCGCGCCGATGCCGGCACCAACGTTGTGGTCGACATCCTGTTCTTCCGGCGGCGCAAGCACGGCGAGCCCGAAGGCGACCTGTCATGGCTCGACCTGGAGGAAGTATGTCCGGCGACCGACGACGAGGGCGCAATCCGGGTCAATCGCTGGTTCGCGTTCCATGGCCGCCTTGTGCTCGGCGCGCACGCGCTGACCTCCGGCCCGTTCGGCGAGACCTACACCTGTCTGCCAAGTGACGGCGAGGACCTCGCGACCGCGCTGGACAATGCGATCACCAACCTTCCTGTCGCAATCTATGACGGCGAACCGGAGGCGATCGTCTCTGATGGCGAGCACGAAGCCGTGCCGGCGAAGTCGGAGAGCTCGGCGAGCCTCACGGCGCGCGAGGGCAGCTATCTCCTCGATAGCCGGCATGGCTTGATGCAGATCCTTGATGGACGGTCAGTCGCCGTCAGGTTGCGCAAGGGCCGCAGCGCGGACGGTGTTCCGGAGAAGCACGCTCGGATCATCCAGAAGCTGATCCCCATCCGCGACGCGGTCCGCGAGGTGCTGAAGTGTCAGGAGCTCGATCGGCCGTGGAAGGACGCGCAGGTCAGGCTGCGCATCGTGTGGTCGAACTTCGTGCGCGCCTTCGGTCCGATCAACACGACCGTCGTGTCGACGGTCGAGGATGACGAGACCGGGGAGGTCCGCGAAACGCACCGCAGGCCGAACCTCCAGCCATTCCTGGACGATCCGGACTGCTGGCTGGTGGCCTCAATCGAGGACTACGATCTCGCGTCCGACACGGCGAAGCCGGGCCCGATCTTCACCGAGCGGGTGATAGCGCCGCCGGCGCCGCCCGTCATCACCAGCGCCGCCGACGCGCTGGCCGTCGTTCTCAACGAGCGCGGCCATGTCGACCCCGACCATATCGCGGAGCTCGTGCACCGCGACGCGGACGGCGTCATCGCCGAGCTCGGCAGCGCCATCTTCCGCGATCCCAGCGGCGGCTCGTGGCAGACCGCCGACGCCTATCTGTCGGGTGCTGTGCGCGACAAGCTGAAGGTTGCGGAAGCGGCGGCTGCGCTCGACCCCGCCTATGCGCGGAACGTGACCGCCCTGCGGGAGATGCAGCCTGCCGACCTCCGGCCCTCGGACATCACCGCACGCCTTGGCGCGCCGTGGATTCCCGCCGCCGACATCGTCGCGTTCGTCAAGGAAACGATGGGCGCGGAAATCAGGATTCACCACATGCCGGAACTGGCGTCGTGGACGGTGGAGGCCCGGCAGCTCGGCTGGATGGCCGCCGGCACCTCGGAATGGGGCACGGAGCGGCGGCACGCCGGGCAGCTTCTCTCTGATGCGCTCAACTCCTCCGTCCCGCAGATCTTCGACACGATCAAAGACGGCGACAGCGAACGTCGGGTCCTCAACGTCGTCGACACAGAGGCGGCGAAGGAGAAGCTCTCGAAGATCAAGACCGCCTTTCAGAATTGGATCTGGTCCGACCCGGATCGGACCGACCGGCTGGCGCGGGTCTACAATGACCGCTTCAACAACATCGTGCCGCGCGCCTTCGACGGCTCGCATCTGAAGCTCCCGGGCGCATCGGGCGCCTTCGTTCTCTACGAACATCAGAAGCGCGGCATCTGGCGCATCATCGCCTCAGGCGCGACCTATCTCGCCCACGCCGTCGGCGCCGGCAAGACGATGACGATGGCGGCCGCGATCATGGAACAGCGGCGTCTCGGCCTGATCGCTAAGGCCATGCTTGTCGTTCCCGGCCATTGCCTGGCGCAGGCGGCGCGCGAGTTCCTGGCGCGCTATCCCGGTGCCCGCATCCTCGTCGCCGACGAGACCAACTTCACCAAGGACAAGCGGCACCGCTTCCTGTCGCGCGCCGCGACTGCAACGTGGGACGCGATCATCATCACCCATTCGGCCTTCCGCTTCATCGGCGTGCCGTCCGCCTTCGAGCAGCAGATGATCCAGGACGAGCTCGAGCTCTATGAGACGTTGCTCACCAAGGTCGAGAGCGACGACCGCGTCTCGCGCAAGAGGCTCGAGCGCCTGAAGGAGGGATTGAAGGAACGGCTCGAAGCGCTGGCCACGCGCAAGGACGATCTCCTGACCATCTCCGAGATCGGCGTCGACCAGATCATTGTCGACGAGGGGCAGGAGTTCCGCAAGCTATCCTTCGCTACCAATATGTCGACATTGAAGGGCGTCGATCCGAACGGCTCGCAGCGCGCCTGGGACCTCTATGTAAAGACGCGCTTCATCGAGACCAAGAATCCTGGGCGGGCGCTGGTGCTCGCCTCCGGCACGCCGATCACCAATACGCTCGGTGAGATGTTCTCGGTGCAGCGCTACCTCGGCTACGCAGCGCTCCTGGATCGGGGCCTGCATGAGTTCGACGCCTGGGCCTCGACTTTCGGCGACGTCTCGACGGAGCTCGAGCTCCAGCCGTCCGGCAGGTACAAGCCGGTCACTCGCTTCGCGACCTTCGTGAACGTCCCCGAGCTGATCGCCATGTTCCGGTCCTTCGCCGACGTGGTGATGCCGGAGGACCTGCGGCAGTACGTGAAGGTCCCGGCGATCTCGACGGGCAAGCGCCAGATCCTGACGGCAAAGCCTACGCCGGCGTTCAAGCGCTATCAAGCCCTGCTCGACGCGCGGATCAAGGCGATCGAGACGCGCGACCGGCCGCCGGCGCCGGGTGACGATATTTTGCTTTCTGTCATCACCGATGGGCGGCATGCGGCGATTGACCTGCGTCTGGTCGATCCGGACAACGATAATGAGCCGAACAACAAGCTGAATCTTCTCGTCGGCAACGCCTTCCGCATCTGGAAGGAGACGTCAGACAACAGTTACGTGCGCGCCGACGGCAAGCCGTACGAGCTGCCGGGCGCCGCGCAGATGATCTTCTCTGATCTTGGAACGGTCAGCGTCGAGAAGACGCGAGGCTTCTCGGCCTATCGCTGGATCAGGGACGAGCTCGTCCGCATGGGCGTGCCCCCGTCCGAGATCGCCTTCATGCAGGACTTCAAGAAGTCCGAGGCCAAGCAGCGTCTGTTCGGTGACGTACGTGCCGGCAAGGTCCGGTTCCTGATCGGCTCCTCAGATACAATGGGGACGGGCGTCAACGCGCAACTTCGCCTGAAGGCTCTCCATCATCTCGACGTGCCGTGGCTGCCGTCGCAGATCGCGCAGCGCGAGGGGCGGATAGAGCGCCAGGGCAACCAGCACGACGTCATCGACATCTTCGCCTATGCTACCGAGGGCTCGCTCGACGCGAGCATGTGGCAGAACAACGAGCGCAAGGCTCGCTTCATCGCCGCGGCACTCTCCGGCGATACGTCGATCCGTCGGCTCGAGGATCTCGGTGAAGGCCAAGCCAACCAGTTCGCGATGGCCAAGGCGATCGCGAGCGGCGACCAGCGGCTGATGCGAAAGGCTGGGCTCGAAGCCGACATCGCCCGGCTCGAGCGTCTGAGCGCGGCGCATATCGACGATCAGCACGCCGTCCGTCGGCAGATCCGAGACGCGGGACGCGACATTGAGTTCTGCACGCGGCGGATCGCGGAGGTCGGCAAGGATATCGAGCGCCTTGTTCCGACCGTTGGCGACGCCTTCGCCGCGACTGTGGCCGGCAAGCGCTATGTCGAGCGCAAGGAGGCCGGCCGCGCCCTGATGAAAGAAATTCTGACCCTCGTCCAGCTCCAGCAGGAGGGCGAGACCATCATCACCACGATCGGCGGGTTCGACCTCGCGTACACCGGCGAGCGTTACGGCCGTGACGGCTATCGCTACGGCACCATGCTGATCCGCACCGGGGAAGCGCATGAGATCGAGCTGCCCCTCACAGTGACGCCGCTCGGCGCAATCTCCCGTCTCGAGCACGCGCTCGACGATTTCGAGGGCGAGCGGGAGCGCTATCGCCAGCGTCTCGCCGACGCACATCGCCGGCTCGCCTCGTACCGGTCGCGCGAGGACGGCGAATTCGTATTCGCAGCCGATCTCGCCGAGAAGCGCAGGCAGTGGGCGGAGGTAGAGAAAGCCCTTGCGACGGATGTGGAGGGCGCGGGCGAGAGCGCAATTGCAGCGTGATGAAGGAGGAAGAGAAGGCCTGCTCGCAGATCGGCCAGGCCGGCAACGCTGACGCTCAACCGCCGCCTGCGCGATCCCAGCCCGTCGTCCTTCGCAGGGCTGTTAGCCCTGCTTGTCCGGCCTGGCAGGGATGCTCGGCCGCAGTTGTGCCGGCCCGACCGCGCCGCGGGGCCCGGGGGTGTCTTCGGGAAGAAGACGAGGAAGGGCCCGCAAGGCGCGGTCCGCGAACCCGAACAGGAGAATCTCATGCAGCTCATCAAAATTGATCCGCGTGCGCTGAACGAAAATCCCGACCGCATGCGCCAGACGAAGTCGACGCCGCAGGCCGACGCCCTGCTGCTCGCGACGATCAAGGCCGTCGGCATCGTCCAGCCACCCGTCATCACGCCCGAGACCGGTGGCCGCAACGGCTATGTGATCAATGCCGGTAATCGCCGCGTGAAGCAGGCGATCGCCGCGGGCCTCGAGGAGATCGATGTCCTCGTCGACGAGGCGGCGAACGACAACGGTGCCATGCGCTCGATGATCGAGAATATCGCGCGCGAAGCGCTCAATCCCGTCGACCAGTGGCGCGCGATCGAACGCCTCGTCGCGCTCGGCTGGACCGAAGAGGCAATCGGCGTCGCATTGACCCTGCCCGTCCGGCAGATCAGGAAGCTCCGCTTGCTCGCCAACGTGCTGCCGATCATGCTCGATCACATGGCCAAGGGCGACGTGCCAGACGAACGGCAGCTTCGTACCATCGCCTCGGCGTCGCTCGACGAGCAGAAGGAGGTTTGGAAGAAGCACAAGCCCTCCAAGGCGGATCCGCAGGTGTCGTGGGGGAGCGTGGCGCAGGCCCTGACCAAGGCCCGCATGTACGCACGTCACGCCAGCTTCGGTGACGACCTCGCCCAGGCCTACGGCATCCAGTGGGTCGAGGACCTGTTCGCGCCGGCGGACGAGGATAGCCGCTACACCGCGGATGTCGAAGCGTTCCTTGGCGCGCAGCAGGAGTGGATGACCAACAACTTGCCGAAGCGCGGCATCATCGCCGAGACGACGAACTGGGGCGAGGTCAAGCTGCCGCCGAAGGCGGAGCGCGTCTACGGCAAGCCGTCGAAGTCGGATTGCGCGGCGATGTATCTCGACCGTGACGGCCGTGTGCAGAGCGTGCATTACCGCATGCCTGCGGCGAAGAAGTCGAAGGACAAGGGCACGGCGCCCGGCACTGGCGCTGCCGACGAGAGCACAGCGGTCTCGAAGCCGCGTCCCGACGTGACGCGCAAGGGCATCGAGATCATCGGCGACTTCCGAACCGACGCCCTCCATGAGGCGCTGGCACGCGCGCCCGTCGAGGACGATGCGCTGATGGCGCTGCTGATCCTCGCGTTCGCGGGCCAGAATGTCTCGGTCGATTCCGGTAGCGGCGGCACTTATTATGGCAACCGGCGCATCGCGCGCTATACCGCAACGCTGTTCGATCAGGATGGCAAGCTCGTCCTCGACATGGACACGCTGCGCGTCGCGGCGCGCTCGATCCTCGTTGAGGTTCTCTCGTGCCGGGAAAACCGTACCGACAGCGGCATCGTTGCGCGCGTCGCCGGCGAGGTTGTCGGTGCGGACAGCTTCCTGCCGAACATGGGAACCGACGACTTCCTGTCGTGCCTGTCGCGCGCCGCGCTCGAAGGCTCGTGCAAGGACGCCTCTGTTTTCCCGCGCCAAAAGGTGAAGGACACCCGCGCCGCTTTGGTCGAGCACTTCAAGGAAGGCCGCTTCGTCTATCCGGCAGCGCTGTTCGCTCCGGACAAGGTCAACCTGCTGGCCTGGCTGACGAAGAACGTCGTCACCGCCCCCGACGACGTCGACGACCAGGTCGAAGAGCCGGACGCTGGCGACGAGGACAGCGGCGAAGCCTTAGGTGACGAGGCGTTCCGTGAGGCAGCTGAATAGCCCGCCCGCCATCGACAATCCGAATGACGCCCCGCCGCCGGCCCAGCCGGCGGCGGCTTCGCTTCCAACACCCATGAACAGGAGGACGTCCATGTCCGCGCAGTTGATCTACGATCTCGTCCCGCTCGGAGCGATTATACGGTTTTCCGACGGCACGCCGCGGCCACCGGAGCGGCACCGTAAGAAGCTTGCGGCTTGGGAACACCGCAACAGCGGCGGCCGGCTGATCCGCAAGCAGGCAGAACGCCGCGTCGGCAACACCGTCATCGGCGCCAGCATCACACTGCACGCCGGCAACTATGGCGGCGGCGGTGTCGTGGTGCTTCGCGTCCACCGGACCTTCTCGGTGGACAGCGACGACCTGAGGTTCGTCGCGACCGAACGCCCAAGGGTCGGTTCGGTCCGCGTGCTCAGCCGACCCGGCGAGGACGCTGAACTCGTCTATCTCGCCAGCAGCCGCGCCGACGCCGAAACCTGGCTGCAGAGCCACGGCTATCCGGATGCGGTTCTCGACGAGGTGACAGCCGATGTGCCGGCAGCCGACGTCATAGAGGGGAGGACGGCCGCATGACGACGCCCTCACCGCTCACCACCGAGCCGGATTCGAATTCTGGATTTCCCGAGGTCGAGTTCGGCCGCAGCGGCGACGGCTATCTCGTCGCTCGCGTCGGCGAGACGGCCTTCGCCATGTTGCCGGGACGCGACGCCCGCCATTATCTTGCGACCGGCTGGCGTATCAACCGGCCGATTGCCGAATGGAAGCGCTCTGACTTCTACGGTCATTCCGGTGGGCTCGCCGACGAGGCGGCCTTCCGGACAAAGGTCGTGGAGAACGCCGAGCATCAGCGCGAGAAGCGTGCGCTCGGCCGTCGCGACACCGGCTCCAATGCGAACACGCCATGGGGTCCGTCGCAGGGTGCAACCATCTATGCGGAAGGCGTCATCTGCCATTCGACGGCGGGCCACGTCGGCTTCCATCTCTCGGCCGAGCGCAACCGCAAGGTCAATCCTGTACTGCGCGCGCCGGACGGCTGGTACGAGTCCCATGATTGACGTCGGCGCCGGCCGGCGAAAGGCTGGGCAAGTCGTAATCATGGGGAGCGAGTACAGATGAAAGTGATGTCTCAGCAAGCAGCGGAAACCCGGATGGATGTAGCCAAGGCAATTTACGTCTCGGTGGAGTTGAGCCAGTCAACTTGGCTGGTGACTTCATTCGTGCCGGCCATCGATACCAAGATGGCGCGGAAGGGTCTCCCAGCCGGCCAGATCGGACGGCTGCTCAGCTTGCTCAACGAGCTCCGCGCCAGGGCGCACCGTAAGACCGATTCTTGGCTCCCCGTGATCGTTATCCAGGAGGCAGGCCTTGATGGGTTCTGGGTCCATCGCGTCTTGGCCGACGAAGGTGTTGAGAGCCATGTGGTGGATGCGACATCGATAGCGGTGCCCAGAAAAGCACGCCGAGCTAAAACCGATCGTATCGACGGAGAAACACTCGTCCGCGCACTTATGTCGTTCAAACGGGGTGAGCCACGAACATGTGCGATGGTTCGGATTCCATCCCATGACGAGGAAGACCGGCGTCGGCTCGTCCGGGAAAGGAAAGCCCTGGTTGTCGAGCGACTGACGCACGTCAACCGGATTGAGGGACTTCTGTTCGCACAAGGTATTTCGGGCTACCGACCACTGAATCGCGATCGACGATCTCGCCTCGAAGAGCTTCGCACTGGCGATGGTCGGCCGCTCGCACCTTTCTTGAAAGCCCAGATATCGCGAGAACTTGACCGTCTTGAATTGGTGATCGAGCAGATCAAAGTGATCGAGGCGGAGCGCGATAAGCTTCTGGCGTCCGAACGGAAAGAGGCAAATAGCGCCATTTCCATGCTCGAGAACGTGCGTTGTATCGGACCTGAGTTCGCATCTCTGCTCTGGACGGAAGGCTTTTACAGGCACTTTGACAATCGCCGACAAATCGCGGCTTACGCGGGATTAGCACCAACACCGTGGCAGAGCGGATCCGTTGATCGTGATCAAGGAGTGTCGAAAGCTGGCAACCCGCGGTTACGCACCACGATGATACAGCTGGCCTGGCTCTGGCTGCGCCATCAGCCTGATTCTGCGCTAACCCGCTGGTTCCGGCAGCGAGCAGCATCGAGTGGTTCTGCCCAGCGCAAGAAAATCGTTGTCGCACTCGCCCGCAAACTACTCGTTGCTTTGTGGAAATATGTGACGGTTGGCGTCGTGATTGACGGGGCGAAGCTGAAGAATGCGTAGAAACTGCTCCACATCGTCATCTACTGAAGCCTGATCAGCTTCAGCAGATCCAGGCGGGCGAACCGGAAGTCTTCTTTGGCTTAAACAGCCGAGTATGAGGATGGTAGCGCCTTCCTGAGCCCAGCCCATCGAATGCGGGAATGTGGTGCCGCTGCTTGGCGCAGCGACCGGATATAAGGTTGTCCCGGCTGTTTACCGGTCGAGGAAAGACCTGGGTTCACCTGGATACTGGAGGCCAAACTAATGGAGCAAAACAATGGAGAGCCGATGGCTTGACCAATCATCATATAAGGAAGACGAGGCCTGGGCGATCGTGGCGATCACCTTCCCGCATCTGTTCACCGGCTACGAGCGGCGCTGCGCCGAGCGCACGATCAAGGATAGCTGGCCCGATGGGTGGGAGGCGATTTTCGGGATCGTGCTGCAGCCCGGCGAATCCCGTGAGAAGGATCGGCGCGCCTTCGAGAAGGAGCACGCCGACAACTGGATCGTCGTGTCGGCGATCACGTCGGATCAGCAGCCGGGCTTTGTTGAAGTCGTCGCCACTCCGGGCGGCAGACGCGGCGCGGGCACTGAGGAGCGACGTTTCCTCGTCCCGTCCGAGGAGTACCGGATCGGCCGCTTCGGCTTCGTCGTCGATGAGACCCGCCACCCGGTCTATTCCGGACCATCGAGCTTCATCGGTTGGCAGGGAAGGAAGTCGCCATGAAGGCTTCATCCGAACGCCTCGCCCAGCTTTCGCGCATGGAAGAGGCACGCCGCCAGACGCAGCGCCAACTCAACATGATCGACCGGCAGATCATCCGCCGCATGACGACGCTGATCCCGCAGCTCGGCCGCAAGCGCTCCGGATACCGTCGCGGGAAGCCGCCTGACCCGAGCGCCTTCCTCGAACGCTATCGCTCGAACCTTGCGGCGATCACCGCAGAGCGCCAGCCGGAGATCGATGCGCTCTCGCGCAAGCTCGCCCGGCAGGATGCCGCGATCGAGACGCTGCGGGCTCGATCCGCGCCGGAGTCTCGACCCGCTCGTGACGACCCGGAGCTCGCGCATCGCAAGGACGAATGTCGCAGTCCGGCCAATTGTCGTCCGGGCAATCGGCAAGGCGCTGCAGCCTAGCGGGGCCGAAGCCGACCTTGCGGCTCGCTCAGGCGAACGTCTTGGGCACGGCGCGAAGCTTGCGATCGGCTCCTCGAACCTTTCCGCATTCGCCAACCCGGCCCGCACCCTGTCGGCCCTCCCCTCGGGTTTGCTGCGGTCTGCGCCCCCGGCGGTCCGCTTCAAGGCCAAGTCGCAAGCGACCAGGAACCGCCGATCTCGGCAAGGCCCGACCGCGTCCGGCGCAGGGCCCCAGCAAGCTGGGACCCTGCTGGCCCGCAGCCGGACCTCGCTCGCCTGGCGGTCCCCGGACCTTGAAGCGGCCCTCATCCCGGCGGCGCTGGGCGACCGCACCCGAAGGGAGGTCCGGCAGGGGCCGGATCGAACCTGACGGCGAAACCTTGGAAAGGAATTCACCATGACCAAACCTGTTCGTTCCTCCCGCGCCAGCGCCCGTGTCATCCCGCTTCGCAAGGGCACCACTCTCGAAATGGTCCGGCTCGCCTGTCCCGACGCGGCACAGGCACAGCGAATCTCCGAAAGCTTCGGCCTTGCGATCCTGGACAGCGACGGCATCCGCGATCTGCATGAGAGGCTCATCATCGAAACCGCTGACGCGCTCAAGGACGGCCTGAGTGAACGCGCAATGCAGATTCACCTTCAACGGATCGTCGGCGCTTACGTCGGCTCCGCGCATGGCGCTGGGCAGTTCTACACCCGCGCAGTCACCGAAGCGCGAGATGCGACCGCCAAGCTCGCCAATGACGGCCGCGATGAGGACCTCGATGGTCCGGTCGGCTTCGATAGCCAGGCACAGCGCAAGCGTGAATTCGCCGCCGACATGGGCGTGCAGTCTCACGCGCTTCGCATGGCTGCCGAGGGCGCCGTCGCCGCCTACGAAAAAGTCGTCGGCGAGACCTGGAAGCCTTTCGAGCGTCCTGTCGACAACACGACCGACACCGTCGGGCGGAAGGCGGCCAAGGCGCAAATGTCGGCGTTCGACTAACCGTCGGCGCGGGGCCTCGGCCCCGCGCCTCTTCCACTGCAGCCACCTCGCGGGCCGGTCTGCCAGACCGGCCCAACTTCGTGTCGCCGCTGCAACAAAGGGCGCCTCCCCGCCCTACGCGCCATCGTCGGCTCCTCCCGGTCCGTGGTCCTGTGCCGGACCCTATGCCCGCGCAACGGCTTCTCCGTCCTTCGCGTTGCTTCGGCCCTGCGGGTGCGCGGACCTTGGGCTCGGCAGTGGCGGACCCCGTGAGGAGCCGCGATGGGCGCGGTCTCCCGAACGGAGGTCATTATTATGAACAGGAATGGAGAAAAGGTGCGAGGCGACCTGTACGCCCGCATCACGGACCGCATTGTCGCTGAGCTCGAACGCGGCGTGCGCCCCTGGGTTCAACCTTGGGCCACCGCGAATATGGCAGGCCACATCACGCGACCGCTGCGACACAACGGACAGCCCTATACGGGCATCAACGTCGTGCTGCTTTGGTCAGAAGCCGTCGCGCGCGGCTTCCGCTCTTCGATCTGGATGACGTTCAAGCAGGCCAGCGAACTCGGCGCGCACGTCCGTAAGGGCGAGACCGGCAGCACTGTGGTTTATGCGAGCCGCTTCACCAAGACAGAGACCGACACTCACGGCGACGAAGTCGAAAGGGATATCCCCTTCTTGAAGGCCTATACCGTGTTTTGCGTCGACCAGATCGATGGCTTGCCCGAGCATTATTACGGTCGGCCGGCCGCTGTCGCATCAACGATCGAGCGTAACGCGAGCGCCGACGCTTTCTTTGCCAATACCGGCGCGCTTGTTCGGCATGGCGGCTCGATGGCGTTTTACGCGCCCTCGTCCGATCACATTCAGATGCCGACGATCGAAAGTTTTCGCGACACCGCCTCCTATGTCGCCGTCAGAGCCCATGAAACCGTGCACTGGACCGCTCCCGCTCACCGCGTTAATCGCGATCTCAGCCGTTACAGCAAGGATCGGAGCGAACGCGCGCGCGAAGAGTTGATTGCCGAACTCGGGAGCTGTTTCCTCTGCGCGGATCTCGGGATCTCTCCCGAACTCGAACCGCGACCTGATCATGCAAGCTACCTCGCATCGTGGTTGGAATTTTTATCGAGTGAGAAGCGCTTTATCTTCTCGGCTGCCGCGCATGCGCAACGCGCCGTCGCCTATCTGCACGACCAGCAGCCGAACGCCGCTGAAGTCGAAGAGGCAGCATGATACATGATGAGCGCATAACGTGATTGGCGCCGGCGCTTAGCTATCCGGTGATTCAGGGCAGAGATCCGGCCTTGTTGGCCGCTCGAGGGCCAGTGTCCGTTCATTCCTCGTTCTGCGCCACCTGATTGTGGCCTTGCGTGCCGTCGTTCGAGGAAGACGACGTTCTGACTTTGCACAGGTCGTCGCTGTGCCGAGCAAATCTCGCTCGCGGCCTGCGGATTCACTTTCGGGCCGCGAGGCTCGCTTGACGGCAGAGTAGCGCGCTTACCCGTTTCGGGCTTCGACCCGCAAGCCTGAGGAATTGAAAGATGTGTGCGGTGAGCGGTGATCGGGTTGTTTCGTCGGTCAAGGTTTCGATGGTCGCCATTGTCGGTTTCCTCGGCCATTTCTTCTGGCACACCCACGTCGTCCTCGATTGGCATGTCTGACCGAAGGGCGCCGTCGCTTGAGCGCCGCCTCGCTCTTATCCCCGCAACAGCCGGTTACGACTTTCTTCCCCTGGCCGCTGCGCGCCCATTCCTCGCGCAAGCCAAGAAAGTCGTGCCCGGGCTGCCCTCTACTGCGTGCCGGCCCCTTCGGGGTGCGGGTCGATCGCCTCCGGTCTGTCGCCAGCCATCGAGGCCGCGATGGGCGGCCCGGAAAACTGAAAGGACACGACAATGGCGACCATCGGCACCTTCACCTCGACCGGCAACGGCTTCTCCGGCACGGTTCGCACCCTCGCTCTCAATGCCAAAGCCAAGCTAGTTCGGGTCGAGAATCCCTCCGACAAGGGACCGCACTTCCGCATCTTCGCCGGCAATGTCGAGCTGGGAGCGGCTTGGCAGAAGACCGCCAGGGACACCGAGCGCGATTACCTTTCGGTCAAGCTGGACGATCCGAGCTTCCCGGCTCCGATCTATGCCACCCTGATCGAGGTGGAGCGCCAGGACGGCCTACAGCTCATCTGGTCCCGCCCGAATCGGGATTGAGGGCCCACGCAACGGCCCCGCCGAAAGGCGGGGCCATTTGCCCGCTGTCACAGCCTCGGCTCACGGGGCCGTGATAGTCCCTGGTGCATGTCATTCAAATGTATTACATCTAGCTACGAATAAGGAGGTCGCTATGGCTTCGAATGCCTTGGTCCAAACCCGCATCGATGCGGACGTGAAGGAAAAGGCCACTGCGGTTCTGGAAAATATGGGTCTCACGGTATCCGACGCCGTGCGGATCCTGCTGACGCGCACGGCCAATGAAGGGATGCTTCCGCTGGAGCTCGTGAGCAACAGCCAAGCTTACGATACCTGGTTTCGTGAGAAGGTGCGCCAGGCGTTGGCCGACACGCGGCCTGATATCGATGATTCCGAGGTCGAAGCGCATTTCGCACAACGCCGTGCCGCTGCGCTTCGAAAAGCGCCGGAGCAGGAACGGTGAAACTCGTCTGGTCGCGCTTCGCGTTGTCCGATCGCGACAGCATCTTCAGCTACATCGAGGCCGAGAATCCTCGTGCCGCGGTCCATGTCGACGAACAGATTGCGAATGCCGCGCGGCGCCTGCTCGACTTTCCGGATAGCGGTCGGCCGGGCCGTGTCGCTGGGACGCGCGAGTTGGTCATTCCGCGTACATCTTATGTCGCGGCGTACCTGGTCGACGGCGATACCGTTCGCATCTTGCGCGTGCTCCATGGCGCGCAGATGTGGCCTGACGAACTTACCAACGACGATTGAGGCGGCTCCGTACAGTATCGTGCGACCAGCTGGACGAGCAAGTTTCGATTTATCGCTTATATCGTAGGTTGGCTACGATAAGTACGATCAAACTAAATCTTCAAGCCTTCGTCTCGCGTGCGTGCCGGGCGAATAAAGGCCTAGGTCAGCGTCTCGAGCGTGACCGGAGTTTTCGTCACCCTCGGGCGCTGGGAACGGCCGCTGCGCTGGATTCAACCGCGCGGCATTTTTGTTGGTGCCTTATTGAGACGGTCTTTCAGCCGAGCGTTCACAGCACGGACTTTCGCCTCTACAGGACGCCCCACGCCCGGTAGCGTCCCCGCCCGGTCGCCTCGCGCAGGCCGAGCTCGGCGACCAGGTTTTGGGCAGCACGGGGAGTGATCCCGAGTTCCGCCGCGATCATGCCCGCCGAGACGATCGGCCTCGTCAGCACGTAATCGAGGAGAGCCGGCAGTTTTGAAGTGGCGCGACGGCCGGCGAGTTTTCGGGCGAGCAGGTTTCTGGTCATCAGCCAGCGGTCGTGATCCTTGCGGCCAGACTCGGCGGCGGCCGTCATGGCCTCTAGGTGCACGACCAAACGCGCTGCGACGTCGCGCGGCCGCCGGCGCTCACGCGGAATGCTTTTCAGCCCAGCATGCAGGCACGGCAGATGCGATCGCGTTTTGCCGCGGTCTCTCAACAATGCCGCGGCGAGCAGGCGGCCGAGCCAAGGCGTGTGCTCGAGCGGTTCGATCTCACCCCAGGCGTCGGCGGCAATTGCCCCCGCCAGGGTCGGCGGCAAGCCGCGAGTCTGGTCGATCACATCGCGCCAGTGATCGAGGCGTTCCTCCTCATCCCAGTCGGGATCGTAGATGAGAGAATCCCGCTCCGGCCGAAACCGAGTCTCGTCGGCAAGCCTGCGCTCAGCCCTGGCGTTTGCGGCGTCGACGGCAGCGAAGGCGGAGGCCAAATGGGGATCAGCCTCGATGGCACCGAGCGGCTCTTCGAGATCCACCTCGTCCCGCTCGCCGTCCTCGGCGAGCTCAAAACTTCCCTTACCTTCCTTCCGATTGGTCCTCTCCTCTTCTCGCTCGCCCCGCCCGCGGAGGCTGGAGAGCCCCGGAGCCGACAGCGCCCAACCGGGCTTCGCCTCGGCGATGCGCCGACGGGCGCGCAGCACAGCGTGAGCGCGAGTCAGTTCATGGGTGGGAGCGCGAACGTCCATGCCCGCATCGTGGAGGACGAGGTCATCGAGGTGGACAAGTTCGCCGTCCAGCCACAGACTGGCGCAGGCATCGGTGAAGTGTGTCCGACTGATTGCGCCGTCGCGGATTGGGCTTTTGGCCAGCCGCTCGTCGAAGCGGGCCACAGCATCCTCGGCGGCGGCAAGCGGCCCGGCGAGCTGGACCCAGGGCAGCGGATCGGGGATTTTGTAGGTGGACGGCAAGGTCCTGATAACCTTATTGGGAATCAGCGAAACGGAAGCTAACATGGCTTTCGCTTCCGTCATAGCGACGTCGGTTGCGGACTGTCCGCTTGCAACTCAACGAGCTGTTCTGGCGAGGTCAAGCCAGGCTAGCACCGGTCGGCGCCAAACCGCCGAGAAAGATGCGCCGCTGGTCAGCTCCCCTGCCCTCTTCCGACCCCGTCGACCGCCGTCCGCTTAGAGTCCTCGTCGGCCAGGTCGACTGTCGTCGTGGCTATCGGGCTGGCTTCCGAGCGCAGGCTCGGTGGCTTCGCGCGAATCAACGTTCATTACTTCTGCCACGCTCAGGCTCGCTTCGATAGTCGCGCTTGTCAGGCCGCCTCGATGTCGGTCTGCGGAAAATCGGCGCCCTTGAACATCAGCGGTTCACCGAGATGGCGGGCGCAGGCGTAGGCGAAACAGTCCCCAAAATTGAGCCGTGCCGGGTGTCGACCCTTGCCGTAGCGGTCGTATGCTTTGAGCGCGATGCGGGCTGTTTCGGGCGCCACGTTCACCATTTTGATTTCCATCAGCGCGAGATAGCTCTCGACCGCTTCGGCCGCCGCGGCGATCGGCAGATCGAGCACGCGGGCGATGGCAATCGCCGCCTCCCACACGGCCAGCGGCGAGGTCAACCGCGTTGTGCTTTGCTGCACGCGCGCCAGCAACTCGCGCGCCTCGTCTTCGTTGGTCAGCATCGCGGTGAGCGCCGAAGCGTCGATGAACATCAGGAATCCTCGTACAGGCTGTCGCGGAACGCCTTGTCGGCGGCTTTGCCGCTCTGCGGGTTGCCCTTCGCCCTCAAATCGCGACAAAACTGGACGCCCAGGTCGACCAAGGACGGCCTGCCCTGCTCGCGTTCGAGTTCATGGGCGAGCGCGGTGTGTACGGCCTCGGTCAGTCCGATTTTCTTTAACGCCGCGACCCTGCGGGCCAGCGCGTCGGTCTCGGGATTCTTGATATGGAAGGCCATCCGGCGCTCCTCTAGCGCGCATCGTGTATCCCTATATAACATTCCGGATACACCGCGTGAAGGCTGGTTACTCTCGGAAATCTGATGGAGAAGGTTGTAAGAGCGCACGGAGGCCGTAGACTTCTATGGTTAGCATTGTGTGAATGCCATCCTCGGGCCTTCCGGGCGCTTTTTCCCATCAAGACCACGCCATCATCTGGACGGGGGGCCGAGGACGACCTCGTCCCGGCTCCTGAATTCATCAGCGCGCGGATCAACGAGGGCCCGAAAGGCGCGCGTCGACGGCTGGACGGCACAGATTGTTGTCAGCTGACAACATCCATTTGCTTGGTAGGCCCAGGCTCTTGTTGTCAGCTGACAACAATCCTCCAGGGCCGGTTGCGACCTGAGACCGCAGCGCGAGGCGACTCTCAGCTCCCGATCGGCCTCATGGGAGTCACGCGAACCCGCGAGATTAGATTATAGATCCGCCTTGCGGCCTGCTGATGGAGTGCCGTCCTGAACTGGATGCTGTGGATCAGCTTCCTGACAGGCCGAATCGGGGCGTGAGCTCAGCCTGCTCTTCGGCTCGTTCTTCCCGACGATCTACGGCCATGGCTCGACCCCGATGCCGGCCGTGATCACGCAAGGTCCGGCGGCGCCTCCGCCTGCCCGACCGTGAGCCGCCAGCCTGTTGCGCAGGTCTGGACTAAGAGGATGTTGTCAGCTGACAACAGTCTGTGCGGCGTCCCCTATGGGACTACTTCCCCCTGCGATCGAAACGTTACGCTTAGGGAGAGATCCGATGCGGCGCGCTTGCCTCGAACTCGAAGGTCGGGATGCTATCGCGGGCAGCTGGACGCCAGACGTTAAGATTGGGCTCCGGCCCGGCGCGAGGTCGATCTGCCGCACGGCCGCGTCGGTGAAGGTGTTGGCCTAACTGCGCATTGGCCCCCTTCGGCGAAACAGGTCGCACGAGCGGCCGATGAGGAGGGGCCCCGCAGCGCAGGGTGGTGGCCGGCCTTGCGGCTGTTGATCCGGGAACAGCGAGCGCCAATGACCGGAGTGCACCTCCGTCGATTACTCTATGCTTGTTCGTTCGGCTGATTGGCGGAGACTTATTACCGTGTGGGCTTGCTTGTTGACCTGGCGAGCGGCGGCCCAGCGGAGTGCCGCAGTGGCGCGTCGATCCACACTGCGATGGCCCGGCGCGCTGCGGGACCTGGCGAACCAGCCCCACAAGATCCGGACGCTCACCACCGGCTCCGGCGCTTCAACCTGACGGGGAGGACGCTTTTCGGGGAGCCGTCGGTTCTGGGTATCGGGTGCGAACGACCCTGCCTTACGAGGGATACGATCCTCCGGGGGCAACGGCTTGCTGGCACGGGGAATAGAGATACCCACGCGGCATGGATCGACCGCTCTTCAAGCGCTGGTGCACGCTGAGTCGACCCCAGAAGCGAGGGTTTGCCGCGCATGGAAAGAGGCCCCGGCGCATCCGCACGATAGCAACACTGATCGGAGCAGCGGCTGGCATCGTACGAATGACGCTTGTGGAATCCAGGCGGCCTCGCCGAATCGCGCTATAGTAGAGGCTCCCCCGGCTGGCCGGGGCCATTGTTGTCAGCTGACAACAGGGCGACGCGTCCAAAAAGCCGCTGCTCGCAGTTGGGCACGCCATCGAGCGTTAAGAACTCGTTAACCCTTTATTTCTTGCTCAAATCATAGAATCGTGGCCATCTCTCAAGACGGATATTAGGCGTCTGACGCGCAGAAACCGTCTTGAGAAGGCAAATGACGACCTTAGCGGAAGATACGGTTACGATGAGCGAGACTGCGTCTGCGCGGATCTCTCGGCATGCCGGCATTCTTTCCGGCCAGCTTCGCTCGCTCGCGACGACACTGTTCCCGCCCTCAGCAAGCAAATCGCTCCGGTCGTTCACCTCAGGGGAGGTTGCGCGAATTGCCGGCGTGTCCGATGGATACCTTCGCCAGCTCTCTCTCGACGGACTTGGACCGACCCCAGCGACGGGGATCGGGGGGCGACGGTCTTACACTCTGGCCCAAATTCATGAGCTGCGCGGGTATCTGGCGACCGCGCGGCCCCGAGAAGCACTGGAATTTCTCCCGCGCCGGCGCCCGGGCGACAAGCTCCAAATCATCACCGTCGCGAACTTCAAAGGCGGCTCCGCCAAGACGACGACGGCATTGTATCTTTCGCAATACCTCGCCCTTGCCGGCTTTAGGGTCCTCGCGATTGACCTCGATCCGCAGGCTTCGCTGTCAGCAATGTTCGGGTACCAACCCGAGTTCGACATCGGAGCGAACGAAACCCTCTACGGCGCCATACGGTATGACGAGCACCGGCGGCCAATGCACGAGGTCATTCGGCCGACCTATTTTGACGGGATAGGTCTCGTGCCCGGCAATCTCGAGCTCATGGAGTTCGAGCACACCACACCTCGAGCCATGGTCGAGCGGCGTGAACGCGGGCACGACCTGTTCTTTCGTCGCGTCGCCAGCGCGATCGACCAGGTCGCCGACGACTATGACGTCGTGGTCGTCGACTGCCCACCCCAACTTGGTTACTTGACCATGGGCGCGCTAAACGCGGCGACCGCGATGCTCGTGACCATCCATCCTCAGATGGTCGATGTTGCGTCCATGAGCCAATTTCTCCTCATGACGTCGGACCTCATGTCCGTCATCGAGGAAGCTGGCGGGCGACTCGATCACGATTTCATCCGGTACGTCATCACGCGTCACGATCCCAATGACGTGCCCGAAGCTCAAATCGTGGCTCTCCTCCGGACTCTTTTTGGATCGGATGTGCTTCAGGCCACAGTGTGGAAATCGACCGCGATCGCCAATGCTGGTCTCACCAAGCAATCACTTTACGAGCTGGAGCGCGGCGCCGTAGGGCGGGGCGCCTACGACCGGGCATTGGAATCGGTCGACGCGGTCAATGCCGAAATCGCGCAACTTCTCAAGAAGGTGTGGGGTCGATGAGCAAACGTACTGACACCATCAAGAGCCTTTTCACGGCCCCGCAGTCACCTGCGTTGTCAGCTGACAACGTGCCGGGAGCCTTGCCACGGGTCTCGTCCGGCTCAGTCCGCTCGTTGAAGGACACTTTTTCCGGAGTTGAGAAAGAGAACGAGGAGCTGCGTGAAAGGATTGCCTCCGGGGCGATGATCCTTGAAATCGACCCCTCGCTTATCGATCCGTCACCGCTAGCCGACCGGTTTCGCGACCAGGATGACAGCTCGTTCGAGGCACTTAAGCAGTCGATCGCACAGCGTGGTCAAGAGGTGCCCGTTCTCGTTCGGGAGCATCCTGAAGCAAAAGGGCGCTACCAGAGTGCGTATGGTCACCGCCGCGTCCGCGCCACTCGCGAACTAGGCATTTCGGTCAAAGCGATCCTGCGAGCGCTGTCAGATGAAGCGCTCGTCGTGGCGCAAGGACTCGAGAACGCACCACGCGAAGATCTGAGTTTCATTGAGCGCGCCACCTTCGCGATGCATATCGAAGATGCCGGGCATAGCCGGTCAATCGTGCAAGATGCGTTGTCGATCGATCGTGCGGAGGCCTCGAAACTCCTTGCCGTGGCCCGGTCAGTTCCAACCGATGTTATTCAAGCAATCGGGAAGGCTCCGAAAGTTGGCCGCGGTCGCTGGCAGTCATTCGCTGAATTGATCAAGGATGCCGCGGCGCTCAAACGTGTCAGAACGGCGATCGCTGAACCGAAATTTGCAGAGCGAGAAACCGACGCCCGGTTTCTTGCCGCATTCACAGCGGCAAGCCGTCCATCCTCTGCGGGGACATCGAAGGCTTCCGAAGAGAAGCCGGTCTTTTCCGTATCCGGCGACAAGATTGCGCACGTGCGTCAGGCCGAGCGCGAATTGAAGCTTACCCTTGACAAGAATGTCTCGGCGACATTCGCGGCATTTCTTGTCGACCAGCTCCCGGCGCTGTTCGAGGCCTTTTCCAAGACGAGCAGTGGTCAGGAAACTACCGAGGCCTGACGGCCTCGTCCCGTAAACACGAACCAGGAGCAGACAAGGCAAAAGAAAAAGGCCCCCGAAACGGAGTTCCGGAAGCCCTTCTCTTCAAGTTTGGCGACTGACAGAGAATCACTTTCGCGAATCGCAGTCAAGAGTTTCTACGCGATTTTATCGTCGTTTCGGCGAGCAGGTTTCCTTTGCCCAGCTGAGGCAAAGACATGCAGTCACACTCTCCAGCGACGCCCTTTGGGCGGCGATCATTGACGCTTGCCCATGTGGCAAGCCAGATGGTCGCAACCGAACGCCCTCCCGAAAAGATCGTTCACAAATGGAAGATCTTCCACGCCATCTGCACGGCACGGCCGCGCCTTGGCGTGTCGGAGCGCTCGCTCTCGGTGTTAAATGCGCTCCTGACCTTCCATCCCGAGACCGCGCTCACAGGGGAGGATGATCTGATCGTCTTCCCGTCGAACCATCAGCTCAGTCGGCGGGCGCACGGCATGCCGGCATCGACGCTGCGGCGTCACCTGGCTGTGCTGGTCGACGCGGGACTGATCGTTCGGCGCGACAGCCCTAATGGCAAGCGCTATGCGCGGAAGGACGATGCCGGCGAAATCGTGCTTGCCTTCGGCTTCGATCTGTCACCGCTCGTCGTGCGCTCGGAAGAGTTCGAGAACCTGGCGGCCGATATCGAAGCAGAAGCCCGCGCCCTCAAACTGGTGCGTGAGCGGATTACGCTGTGCCGGCGCGACATCGCGAAGATGATTGCAACTGGCATCGAGGAAGGTGTCCCGACGCGAAGGGTAGGGCAGGGGGGGCCTGCCGACTGGCAGGAGGTGCATGCCGCCTTCCGCGCAATGGTCGCCCAGATTCCGCGCACCGCGACGCGCCAGGAGCTCGAGCCGATCGCCGACGAGCTGTCGCAACTTGCTGACGATGTGCTCAATCTTCTGGAAACGCATATCAAATCCAAGAATCCGAGCGCCAATGAGTCCCATTCTGAGCGCCACATACAGAATTCAAATACAGATGCCTCTACTGATCTTGAACCTCGCCTCCGAAAAGGCAGGGCGGCGAGAGCCGAGCCTAAACCTCAACCATCGCGAGTCGCCGAGGGTTCGTATCCGTTGGGAATGGTCCTGAGTGCATGCCCAGACATCGTCGATTATGCGAAAGGTGGGATTTCGAACTGGCGCGATTTCTTCGCCACGGCGGCTGTTGTGCGGTCGTCGCTGGGGATCAGCCCAAGCGCCTGGGAGGAGGCGCAAACCGTCCTGGGTGAAATGCAGGCGGCGGTCGTTGTCGCCTGCATCCTGCAGCGTGGCACCGCGATTAGATCGGCTGGCGGCTACTTGCGCGGGCTGACGCGGAAAGCGGAGGCTGGAGAATTTTCCCTTGGGCCGATCCTGATGTCGCAGATCAACACCCGGCTCCATGAAAAACGGACGGCCTGACGGATGGGTAAGCGTCTCTGTGCGCCATCGCCTCGGCTCGGGCTGACGCGTCGTGGTCTGAGCTTGCGGTTAAGGTCGAATGGAGCCTTGGCAGCGGCGTCCAGTCCCCATCAAGCGCCGGGCAGAAGACTGGCGCCCCCGAGATCGTCCGTGCGGCGATTGCGCACCCCCGGGTCATGCGCCGGCGGCGGGGTCGGATCGCGAAGCTGTTTTACCGAGCACGCCGCTCTGCCGACTGACCGGGACCCGCGGGGATGGCTGTGGCGCCTCAAGAAACGTCAGGCCGACGCTGCGAACGATCTGCCTCCCAGCAGAATGCAAAGCGTGGGCGGCGAGGTGGCCTCTGGACCGACTAAGACAGTTAGTGAACCGTCGCCTCGGTCGATGGAAGACACGGAAGACCGACGATCCGGCCGCGATCGAACCAAGTTACCGGGATGGGATTGGTCAAGCTTCGCCGGAGCCGGAAAACAGGAGGGTCGGCGGCGTCGCACGCGGCGGCGGGATGGACCGACGGCTCCGGATCCTGGTCTGCTCTTCAGGTCGTATCGCTGGGCCAGGTCGAGTAGCCGCCGCCTGGTGAACGGGTCCGCATTCTCGGCCAAATCGCTCGCCCGCTGCGCGAAGCCCCTGTAGAAATTCTTCCACGACGCCACCCCCGCAACTTCACTGAAGGCTCAATTTCAATCCTGACTGGCTGCGCCATCAAGCGATCGGGACCTAACCGGACAGATTTCGGCGCCTATCGTCGAAGGCGTGGGCCTGGTGGCCTAGCGGGTTCTTCCCGGAACTCCGGGAAGCCGCTCGTGCACGTCGCGATCTCTTTGCCGCCCCGAACTGCTATGGATCGGGCACGGCTACGCTGGGATCGTCGGCGCGGACCGAGCTCTGCAACTGGCCCGGATCCACGTTTTTGCGCTTAGCCCATTCCACGAGGTTCTGCGGCCGGTAGGTCGGATCGGCCCGCCATCGTTTGAAGACGTTGGCGTCGACGGTCTCGTTAATGTTGGTGTGAGTTCCGTCGTCGCGCACGTCCGGCGCTGCGCCTGCCGCGCGGCGAACAGGATGGAAGTGGAGCGTCGACCATGATGAGAGGGCTACGCCGGGCTCGTGACGCAGGGAGGGCGTAGCCCGACCGGAGTTACGAGCCCGGCGTCGGCGCGATCCACAGCGGACCGCGCCGACTGGTGATCGCGGCCGGCTGGTTATGCAAGTGGTTCTTCCGCCAAGAGGAATCACTCGCGTGCCAGGCCGACACATTACCGATCACCAAATGAGGCTCTACATGAAGTACCGTCAGACCGATAGCCCGCCCGTGGCCGCCGCCAAGGCGTCGTTCAGCACCTCGACCGCTTACCGGATCGAGCAGGATCGACGCCTTCCGTCGCAGAAGAAGGCTCCTCGCGGCCGTCGCCGGCCAGATCCCTTGGCCCGCGTATTTGAGACAGAGATCGTGCCGATGCTGAAGGCCGCCCCCGGTGTGCGGCCGGTCACGATCTTCGAGGAGTTGCTCCGACGCCATCCTGAGCTCGGCGCCGGCATCCGTCGCACGCTGGAGCGCCGGATCCGGGCCTGGCGGGCGATCCACGGCGAGGAGCAGGAGGTCATCTTCCGGCAGACCCACGAACCCGGTCAGCGCGGCCTGTCCGACTTCACCGACATGGGCGAATTGGGTGTCACGATCGCGGGCGTGCCGCTCGACCATCGTCTCTATCACTTCCGGCTGGCCTATTCCGGGTTTGAGCACGCCCATGTCGTGCTCGGCGGTGAGAGCTTCATCGCTCTGGCCGAAGGCCTGCAGAATGCCTTGTGGTCACTCGGTGGAGCGCCACGGGAGCATCGCACCGACAGCCTGTCGGCCGCCTTTTGCAATCTCGACCGCGACGCCAAAGACGATCTGACGCGGCGATACGAAGACCTCTGTGCCCATTACGGCATGCGCCCCTCCCGCAACAATCGTGGCATCGCCCACGAGAACGGGGCGATCGAGAGTTCGCATGGCCATCTCAAGCGGGCGGTCGGCGACGCGCTGTTGCTGCGTGGCACCGCCGACTTCGACGATCTCGCTGCCTATCGTGGCTTCATCGATGAGATCGTCAGCCGCCGCAATGCCCGCAACGCCAAGCGGATCGACAGCGAACGTACCGCACTTCAGGATCTGCCGGACCGCCGCACGTCGGACTATGAAGAGGTGATCGTCCACGTGACATCGTCCGGCGGCTTCACCTTGCGCAAGGTGTTCTACACGGTGCCGTCGCGCTTGATCGGCCATCGGCTGCGGGTGCGCCTGTATGACGATCACCTCGACGTGTTTGTCGGCGGCACGCATCTCCTCACCTTGCCGCGCGGGCGGCCGCATCCCAATGGCAAGCACGATCAGGTCGTCGATTATCGGCACGTGATCCATTCCTTGCGGCGCAAGCCGATGGCGCTCCTCAACCTGGTCTACCGCGACCAGCTGTTCCCCCGGGAAGCTTACCGCCGAGCCTTCGACGTCTTGCGCAAACGCTTACCGGACAAGAAGGCCTGCCGGATCATGGTCGATCTCCTCGCACTCGCCCATGAGCGCGGTTGCGAGGCCGAACTCGCCGATCAGCTCACGGCCGACCTGAACGACGGCCGGCTGCCCGACCTCAACCGGCTACGTACTCACTTCGCCCCGGATCCCGCCCAGATGCCGAACGTCGTGGTGCGCCTCGCACCGCTCGCCACCTATGAATGCCTCATCGGTACTGCCGAGATCGGAGGTGCCGCATGAGCACAACCAACGTAGTCGACACCGCGCGCCTCAATCTGTTGCTCAACGAGCTGCGGCTGCCCGCCATCAAGGTGCTGTGGCCGCAATTTGCCGAGCAGTCCGATAAGGAAGGCTGGCCGGCGGCGCGCTTCCTCGCCACCATTGCAGAGCACGAGATCGCTGAACGCAGCCGTCGCCGCATCGAGCGCCATCTCGTCGAGGCGCGGCTGCCCACCGGAAAGACCTTTGACAGCTTCGACTTCGAAGCCGTACCGATGATCTCCAAGGCGCAAATGACCGCGCTCGCCGCCGGCGACGGCTGGTTGAACAAGGGCGCCAATCTGCTGCTGTTTGGTCCGCCCGGTGGCGGCAAGAGTCACTTGGCAGCAGCAATCGGCTTGGCTCTCATCGAGAACGGATGGCGCGTCCTCTTCACCCGCACCACCGATCTCGTGCAGAAGCTCCAGGTGGCGCGCCGCGAACTCAACCTCGAGGGTGCCATCAACCGCCTCGATCGCTTCGATCTCGTTATCCTTGACGATCTTGCCTATGTCACCAAGGACCAGGCCGAGACCAGTGTGCTGTTCGAGCTCATCAGCGCACGCTACGAGCGACGCTCTTTGCTGATCACCGCCAATCAGCCCTTTGGAGAATGGAACAAGGTCTTTCCGGACCCAGCTATGACCCTCGCGGCGATCGATCGCCTTGTTCACCACGCCACCATCGTCGAGATGAACGTCGAGAGCTATCGCAGGCGGACTGCCCTCGAGCGAAAGCGTGGTCCAGGGCGGCCACCGGAGCACGCGACACAAAAAACGCTCGCTTGATTGACGCTCCGCGACAATCAAAGCAAACAAAACTCTTGCGCGCGACAATCATCGCGGCGATCATCATCGCGCCGCGACACTGACTCGCCATCCTGATCGCCGCGCTCTTCCGACCCAGATCGTCGCGCTATACTGCGCCAATAGTTCGATAAAATGGCCGCGGAGAGATGATCTGGTAGGCGCCGTACATGAACGCCCTGTAGGAGTTCGCAATCTTCGCGGTGACGGAGTCGCCGTCCAGATCGACTTCCGACCGGAAAGCCAGCCCCTGCGACTCCGCCTTCTTCATCAACCAGCGCAGCGGGGGCTGCGCGAGCAGATCGGTTTCGTAGCCGCCGCCGACATTGGCGTGCGCGCCCACGAACCAACGTTGTTCGACGCTCGAAAGTGGTCGCGGCTTGGCGGTGCTGCGATGGACATCCCAGATCGTGGGCGCGAACTTGGCGCGATGCTCATCGATGGCGAGCGCGTGATAGCCGTTCTGGATGGGAAGACGCAATCCTGTCTGCAGATAGTCGAACTGCGAAGTGCTGATGCCGGTGAAGTCGCCCGCCGCGATGCCTATCGAGCCGACGGTATCCCACACGCCCACCACCTTGACGTTTACAGGCCGCGCGTATTTGAGCAGCCACTTCTCTTGGTCAGATATCTTGGCGATGTCGCCGGCCGCCTCGATCTCCTTCAGCTTCCAGATCGTCTCCTCATCGCCCCTTTTGTAACGATCGAAGAGTTCGTTCACGCCGATCGGCGAACCCTGCTGAAGTAATCCGTCGATGGCGATCAGGCCCGCCAGCGCTCTGGCGGTGTACGCGCCGCGGCTGAAGCCGAAGATGAAGATCTCGTCTCCGTCCCGGTAGTTTTCGATCAGCCACTCGTAAGCCAGGCGGATGTTATCATCGAGTCCTTGCCCGAAGGCACCGCCCAGAAAGCCGTTCACACCGACGGAATAGTAGATCAATTGAGGCTTGCCGTCCTTGCCCGTCGGCGCGCACAGAGAGCGCATGCGCCACACGTTCGTGTTGGTGTCGACGCTATTCCACGTACCGTCGAGAAAGACCGCCAAGCGCTTCTGCTGCTGCTGATCCACGCCGGCGAGGCTAGATTGGTTGCCGCCCTTTTCCCCCGGGCGGCCGATGAAGACGCCGATGGCGATCATCCCAGCCAACACGACCAAGAGAATGAACGAATGCGCGATCCGCCAGACCGAGTGCCAAACTTTCATTCCTCACCTCGATTGTCTTGGGGGTGGTTAGGATGGAACTCATTCGGCCTCGGCAGGGCTTGTCGTCAACCCCGCCGCGAGTAGATCCACAGTTACTCGTGTTGCTCATGGGGCTTGGCGCCTGGCCCCCGGCGGGCAGGGAACGCTTCCGGGGCTGCAGACGGATTCGACGCGGACGGCAGCGACTGGACGCGGGGGCGGGATCCTGTCGGCGGCTTCTCCTCATGCTGGCGGACCGGGGCAAGCCGGATCGACGAGAGGAAGCATCAGATAGTTGGCCTGCTTAAAGTGAACTGCGTTTTGCGCCTACGCCCGTTGCATTGAGATCCGAATGACTGAACCGATTGGGGCCGCCTGTCTTCATTCCATTTTTCTTCGCGACGGGCGCGCCCATCTGCGTCCTCGATAGAGGCTGGTCTGACCGAAGGCCGATCCCGCTTCGCGGGCTCTCGATCTTGCCCCCGCAACGCCCGTCCTCGACTTTCTTCCCCTGGCGCTGCGCGCCATTCCTCGCGGTTCAAGAAAGTCGCTGCCGGCCGCCCTCCATTTCATTTCGGCCCTGTGGGTGCAGGTCGATCGCCTCCGGTCTCACGACCGCCATCGAGGTCGCGATAGGCGCGGCCCGAGAAAACCAAGGGAATGAGACAATGGCTACCATCGGCACCTTCACCTCCACGGGCAATGGCTTCTCCGGCGCGATCAAGACGCTCAACCTCAACGTCAAGGCCAAACTGATCCGCGTCGAAAATCCTTCCGACAAGGGACCGCACTTCCGCATCTACTCGGGCAACGTTGAGTTGGGTGCGGCCTGGCAGAAGACCGCCAAGGACACCGAGCGCGACTACCTCTCCGTCAAGCTGGACGATCCGAGCTTCCCCGCACCGATCTACGCAACCCTGACCGAGGTCGAGGGTGCGGAAGGCCTCCAACTGATCTGGTCCCGGCCGAACCGGGACTGAGCTCAACTAGCGGGCTCCGCCGCAAGGCGAAGCCTGCTTCCCTTCGACAGGAGATGCGTTCATGACCATCGACACCATTGAAGAATTGCGCGCCGAGCTGCGCGAATGCGTATTCACGCCAGCGGAACGCAAGGCGCTCGAACGCGAGCTAGCCGAACTCATCCGCCAACGCAACTATAGCGCGACAATCAGGATGAGAGCGCGTATTGCCTCACGTATCGATGCTCCCGGGCCCGATCGGTTGCCTCATTTATTTTGCTCCTGGCTTGGGTTGAGGAGGAGGCCGGGTGCGGAGATGGCCGGGGTTTCGGAGCCCCCGGCCTCCTCCGCTGGCAGCCGGTACATCATTGCGCTGTCGTGACCTCTGACCTTGGCGGCATTTTCTCCGTAGGAGCGAACAGCAGCGCATTCGCTTGCTCGCTGCGCCAGGATTTAAGCCGCCGTTGAAGCGTTCGAAGAAGCTTGTTCGGGTAGGCTCCAGGATATTCCACCTGTAGACGGGAGAGCAGTTCGCTGCCAGTCCGCCAGGGCTCGGCTTCAAACCATTTTCGCAAATCTGGCGTTGCGCGAATGAGCGGGTCGGGACGACGCCGGCCTCTTTTCGCCTTCACGATTGGCCGATCCGTCGGTCGCATAGCTCCGTCCTTCCAGGCCGTTCGCAGGCTTGCCAGGAAGCGATCGGTCGATTGCCATGCCGCAGCAGGATGGGCGATTGGTTGGGTATCCGCGAGGGCCGCGAGGCGCTCCTGGGCGTCGCGGATGTCGCGCAACAACGCGACCGGATCGAGAGCGGCATAGATTTCTTGGAGATGGTGGCGGACTGCGTCAGGCGTGCGGGCGTCGGCGGCCAGGCGCTGGTGGGGTGTTTCCGGCGCGCTGTATGTCTTGCGCACACGAGCACCGCGCTGCTTGGCTATCAGCTTGAACGAGGGTTGGAAGAAGTTTACGAACAGCCGCGCTGCTCGATAGAGTTCTGCCAGCAGCTCGGCCGCTTCCAGGCCTTCGAACCGACGATAGCCGACCATCCTGCGCACGACCGCGCCGTTCTTCTGCTCGACGAACGCCTGGTCATTCTTCCGGTAGGGACGGCAACGCGTGAAGACAATGTTGGCTGCCTCGCAATAGCCTTTCAGCGTCTCGTTCATGAACACCGTATCATTGTCAGTGTCGAGGCCGAGCAGCGCAAAAGGCAAATGTTTGCGCAATTCCGTCAGCACCGTGCTCAACAGCGTCTGTTCACGCACGATCAGGGGAGCGCACTCTGTCCAGCCGGTAGCAATGTCCGTGAGCACGAGGGTCTGGATAAAGCTGCCGCGCGCAGATGGTCCGCTATGCGCTACAAGGTCAGCCTCGACGAATCCTGGCGCCGGATCGTTCCAATCCGCCGACGTCCGTATTGGAACACTGCGACGCAGAGAATGCGCTGTGTGCCGCCGGCGTTTGCGACCCAACTTTTCTCGGATCGGCACCAATACGCGGTCGATCGTCGCGGCGCTCATCGCCAAAAGCTTGGCGCGGATCTCGGGGCAAGATCGAGGTGGCCATGCCGTCCCATCGCCTCAATCAGCGCAGGCATTAACGCCTTCAGCCGCTTCCCGCAGATCCGGTCCGACGCTTCCCAAAGGAGCACGAGCGCGTTGTGTTCTGCCTCATTATAGATCCGACGTCGCGGCCGTCGGCCTGGGCGTGCGTCTTCCTGGCCTCGAAGTAGTCGCATCGCATGCTTGCGATGAAACCCAGTGATGTCGACGAACTCGTCTAATATTCGCGCCTTCTTCGCGCGATCCGAATGCCGATAACGCACGCCTGCCGCCGCCGTCAGTTCCTTCCGCGTTGCCATGCTCAGCCGCCCCATCTGCGCCCCCGCTCGTCCCCGATCCAGGGGAGCAATTTACGTGAGGCAACGGCTCAGCATCCGGTAACAATTAAGGCGAGGCAATGCGGAGTCTCACCCTGATCGCCGCCGCGCACGCAACGAAGCTTTCGCAGCCGAGGAGGGGGAATGAGCTCCCTCGTCTTACGTATTACGATGCTCCGCCGATAGGGTCAGCTGCTCCATTGAGAACGTCCTTGATAGCTTTGGCAGGCGTAAAGGTCAGCTTCTTGGAAGCTGCGATCGCAATCGTTGCGCCGGTCGACGGATTGCGGCCCTCGCGGGCGGAGCTTTCCTTAACCTTGAACTTGCCGAACCCGGGAAGGCTCGTCTCGGCCCCGCTCACGGCCGCATCAGCGATGGCCTTGAACACGCTATCGACGATGGCTTTCGCCTGAGCCTTGGTCAGGTCGTTCTCGGTTGCAATCTTTTCGGCGATCTCATTGGCGGTCGTCATGGGATGAGCTCCATCTTGTTTCGATTTTGCTCGGTCTGACATCTAGGGACGGGAACAGATAGAGCCGACATCACAGGCGGAGCCGTGGTCCCCGAACAATTCCCAGACTATGGCCGCTTTTCGTCCACCGCGCCTCCGCTTGGCACGCTCCAGCCGTCGGAACGCGTCGACTGCCTCTGCACTGCCATCGAAGGTCTGCACCATGGTCTGGCCATTCGTGCCGATCCGGCCCCAACGGCGCATTAGCGACATTTCTCCGAACATGGTCGGCTGCGGGGACAGCGCATAGAAACCGCCGCATATTGCGCGCGGCATCGATGCGGCGCAGATGAAGCGGTTCTGGTTCGGGTTTCGGCACGGACGGATTCTTGCTTCCTTCAAGAGCCGTCCAATGAGTTTTATGAATAGAGCGGGCAGATCATCGATAGGTCAATTACGCCGGAAATGCTGGGACCCGTCGCCGGATTAAACCTCTCCTCAACGGAGTCTTCGCTATCGGCACGCGTGCGTCACAATGACTAGGTTGCAATTGCGCCGGTCTTTATCGCAACAGCAGGCGATAAGAGATCGGCCGTTGATTCAAAGCGTCCTGCGGCAGTGCTTGGCGCAGTGTCGGCACTTTTGTCGCCTCACTGGACGGTCGACACGAATCTTTCTCGCGATAGGCAGAACGTATTTCCCATCGATGCAGATAGTCGTCGCATAAAAGCATTCGTATCCAGCGGGTCCACTCTTACAGCAGTGTCCGCTTGGGCGAGCCCCTTCGGGGACGGCTCTACTCGCGCCGCCGCGGCGACGCTCCCGGAGCCCACAAGCGGTCTCCGCGCATTCGCGTGACGATCCTCTCGCGACCGTGCCTCAGCAACGAGCATGAGCCCAGTCTCGCTTGCCAGAATTTGCTCGTCCCGATGCCTATGGACCGACCTGACTCTTCTGGCAGGGGATTCGCTGGATGAATTTGGGGATCGTTCCCACGATCGGATTCGCAGTCGCTGTTGGTTCAAACCAACATCCCCTGTGTCATGACGGACGAGGATATGCCTCTCGCGCCATCAGACCCATTTCGGACCTTAATATGAAGACCATAGTCATCAACAATCAAAAAGGCGGGGTCGGCAAGACGACCGTCGCTGTGCATTTAGCTTGGTACATGGCGGAAACGAATCTCCGCGTTCTCGTGATCGACGTTGATGCGCAGAGCAATGCGTCGGATACGCTGAGGCACTACGCTGGTTCAACGTTAGCCGCGGATTTGTTCAAGCCGGGAATGCGGGTCGTACCCAGAGACGACGAAAGCCTAACACTTGCGCCGGCCGATAGCTCACTGACTGATCTCGATCGCAGCGATGCAGCCGCCATAACGACTCTGCAAAGGAACCTCGCCATCGCGTCGGATCAGTTCGATGCCTGCGTCATCGATACGCCGCCGTCACTTGGACTTCGCAGTGTCGGCTGCTTGGTTGTGGCGTCGCATGTGCTGGCCCCCATCTATCTGGAGGACTATTCGATCAAGGGCGTCAAAGGTCTGATGCAAACCGTTATCGGCGTGCAGAGGCGCTATGGCCGCCAGGATACGAAGTTCCTCGGGCTGCTGCCCTCGAACTTCAACACGAAATCGCCGCGTCAAAGGATGCATCTTGAGCAACTTTTGCGCGAGGCTGGGAAATATGTGTTCCCAGGTCAGATCGTTGCAAGGGACGGCTATGCTGAAGCCGTCGCGGAACGCCTGCCGGTCTGGAAGCTGAAGCGCCGCTCTGCGCAGGAGGCTGGTCGGGAAATCCGCGATGTTCTCGCCAAGATCGTCGCGCAGATGGACGAGTCGGCCCATGGCGCTTGATCTCAGCTTCAAGCAGCTCATCGCGGCTGCGGAAGATGGTGCCGCCACAATCGGGCAACCGACCTGCATCTCTATCGACCGCATTGACGAAGATCCGGACCAGCCCCGTCGCAGCTTCGATGAACAGAAGCTCGACGAGCTTGCGCAATCGGTCCTTCAGCATGGAGTGCTGCAACCGATCGTGCTGCGGCAAGCGACCGAGGAAGGCCGGTACGTGATCGTCATGGGTGCGAGGCGGTATCGTGCTGCTAAGCGCGCCGGGCTCCGTGACATGCCGGCTTTCATTCATGCCGCTGGTTCTGCGGATCGCTATGTTCAGATGATCGAGAATATCCAGCGCGATGACCTCAATGCCCCCGAAATTGCGGCGTTCATCGCGGACCGCTTGGCACAGGGTGATAACCAAGCCGACATCTCGCGCAAGCTCGGGAAGCCTAGGGACTGGGTGTCTCGCTACGCGTCGGTCCAGAATATGCCGGAGTTCCTTCGGTCGAAGCTTGCCGGCTCATCAATCCGGGCTGTGTATGAGCTCTACCAGGCTTGGCGTGAGCAGCCCAACGCCGTCGAGACCTTATGCGCAGCCCAGGAGAGCTTCACCGACGCACACGCCCGTCAGCTGGCCCGCAAAATTCGCAGCGAAGTCCGCGGCTCTCCTGCTGATGGCGAAGGGCCGCCTGGAATTCAACCCGCACGAAACCCGATCGCACCGCAAGTGGAATTGCGACCCATGGAGAGAGCCCGCGTGACGGCGATCGCGGAAAAGCGCCTCAACTCTTCGGACGATCGGAACGAGCGAATGAGGACATCGCTGACGATCAGAGTGCGTCACCAAGATCGCACGGGCTGTCTCCTAATCGATCGACTCGCGTCTCAGGGCTCACGCCATGCCGTGCTGCTGATCGATGGCGCAGAGGAGGCGGAAGAGGTTCCAGCATCGACCATCACAATCGAAGAGATCCAATCGGCATGAAGCTGCTCAACAGCCTCCTCAGAAACACTGTTCCGGTTGGTGCGCCAGCGGAGCGGATTTCCCATCCGAAGGATGGCGCGTTGGCGCAGCAGCCGGAGGCCGAACGCGCCCCCCACAGCGCTGTAGAGAGGCCGGAGGCCGCTGGAAAGCCGCGGTCCGCATATTCAGTGCTCCTATTGCCGATCTGCACGCCCGGCGTCCCTGGAGAAGAAGCATTAGGGTTGACGGCTGCGTCATCGCTAGAGGAGGTCTCCTCATCGATCGGCGGCTGGGTTAGATCTCATCGGCAGCAACGCCCGAGCCTTGAATGTCGAGCCCGTTGGTTTGAACCAACATGGAGGGGACGGAAAGTTTCGCGCTTTTTAGTGCAGGATAGGCTTTGCGCCAGCGATGTATTACATCGCGATTGGGATTGGAGTGCATGGCTCTGATCTCGCTTCGCGTCTCCGACGAAGTCGCGGCGGCGTTCTCAGCTGTTGCAGCCACCCAGGGCGGCAAATCCGCGCTGCTGCGGCGTCTCATTGCTGATGCACTGAGTGCACCAACGCCGCGTATCTTGGCCTTGCCGGTCGGACGGCCGGAAAAGGTGACGGTGCGATTTCGCGAGAGCGAGATGCGGCAGCTCGCGGAAGTTTCGCATCAGCGTGGCATGACGCGAACCGGTTGGATCGTCGCGCTGGTGCGCTCACGGCTGGGGTCGCCCGTGCAGCATTCCCCAAACGAGCATGAGGTGCTTCGCGCGATCGTGCGCGAGCTCAACCGGATCGGCGGCAACATCAACCAGATCGCGCGGGCCGCAAACACCAGTGTGCTGCAGGGCAGGGCGGTTGAGCCCGATCTATCGGTAATTCAAGAGGCCAGATCGGTCATCGAAACAGAGCTTGCACAATTGCGCAATGCGCTCAATGGCAACGCGGATTATTGGGAAGGGCGGCAATGAGTCGGCGCTCCTCGTCGCGGCCGACCGACCTGGTCTCCGACCTTCCGCCGATCTCGTATGTCTGGGAAACGCCCAATCGGCGCCCGCGGCGAGCCGAGTGGGATATCACAGATCCGGTCGCTCCGAGCAGCCTTACGCCGGCGATGCGTGCAAAGCTCGAACGCATCGTGCGCCGAGCACCAGAGGTGATGGTCAAGATCACCGGTCGCACCAAGGACGTGGCACATCTCAAGTCGCACCTCGCATATATCACGCGAAACGGCGAGCTCGATGCGGAAACAGAGCAGGGCGCGACGCTCGCGGGTCGTTCCGGATTGAAGGATCTGCAGCAACGTTGGGAGGATGACGCTGGCCTCGATGACAAGCGCCGCCGCGACGGGTCGCTTTCGGTCAACATCATTCTGTCAATGCCGGCTGGTACCGATGCCGTCGCGGTCAAGGATTCAGCTCGGGCATTTGCCATCGAGACGTTCGGCTATAATCACGACTACGTCTTCGTCCAGCATCTCGACGACAAGCATCCTCACGTGCACTTGACCGTTCGATCGCTGGGCCACGACGGCAAGCGCCTCAACCCGCGCAAGGCGGATCTTCAGGCCTGGAGGGAACGATTTGCTGGCGAACTCCGGCTTCGCGGAGTCGCGGCGGAGGCAACCCCGCGGCGAACCCGCGGACGGGTCCGAAAGGCAGATCGCGGGGCGGTCCTCGCTATGCGCAAGCGAAGTATCACGCCCGATGTCGATCGGCTCGCCCGTAAGGAAGTGCTTTCGGAGGTAAGGGGCGGCAGGAATTCCAAACATCCATGGGACGAGCAGATTAAGTCACGTCAGGACGCGATCCGGCGGCGTTATCTCGACTATGCCGCCGAGCTACAGCGCTCCGGAGCTGCAGGAGATCACGAGCTCGCCCGCCAGGTTAGGCAATTCGTTGACGACATGCCTGCTATCGAAACTCGCCGGCATGCGCTGAAGAAAGAGCTTTCGGAGCTGGCCAGTAGCCGGCGGCGAGACGAGAAGCAGGACCGGCGCGACAAAACACGAGGCGATGAGCGGATCAGATAGGTTAGGTCAGGTATTCTCGAGCTAGAGCACGTTGTTTTTTACCGGAATCGGGATTGAACGAAGCCGCTGCCGCGGCGTGAGAGGCAAGGTGGCGTAGATCGCCTCCTGGCTGAGAGGATGTGGGTGTTGGAGCCCATCCCCCTCAGACAGGAGTATCGAGATGGCCGATTTGAGCCCTCTTCGCCGCCGCATGATCGAAGACATGACCGTCCGCAATCTGTCGCCGGCGACGCAACGATCCTACATCAGCGCGGTTTCGAAGTTCAGCCGCTATTTTGGCCGATCGCCTGACCGGTTAGAGCTGGAAGACGTCCGCGCCTTCCAGGTGCATCTGGTCTCGACCGGCATCTCATGGCCGGCGCTGAACCAGATCGTCTGTGCGCTACGGTTTTTCTACGGCGTTACGCTCTGCGAGGCGCTGATCCCGGAGCGCATTCCCTATGCGCGAGAACCGCGCAAGCTGCCGGTCGTGCTCAGCGCCGACGAAGTGGTTCAGTTCCTCGAGGCCGTGTCCAGCCTGAAGAGCCGCGCCGCGCTCACCACGGCCTATGCGGCCGGACTCAGGGCCTCCGAAGTCGCGGGACTGCGGATCGAAGACATCGACAGCGCCCGCGGCGTCATCCAGGTGCGCCATGGCAAGGGCGCGAAGGATCGCAACGTGATGCTGTCGCCCCAGCTGCTGGGCATCCTGCGCACGTACTGGCGGCTCGCCCGGCCGCGGCTTTATCTGTTCCCTGGTCGTGACAAAGATCATCCGATCGATCAGACCGTGTTGCACGCCGCCTGTCGGTCGGCGGTGAAGGCTGCGGGCCTGACCAAGCGCGTCACGCTCCACACGCTGCGCCACAGCTTCGCGACGCATCTTCTCGAGAACGGAACCGATATCCGGATCATCCAGGTCTTGCTCGGGCACAATAATTTGTCGTCGACAGCGCGCTACACGCAGGTTGCCACCCATACGATCCGGGCGACGCAGAGCCCGCTCGACCGCCTATCGCTGGAGGTGACGCCACCTAGATGATCCGCGGCGGGATGCGGGTGATGATCCGCCCCGACAGCCGCTGCAACAGGCCCGCCATCGAGATTGCCGATATTCTGCGCCGGCATGGCGACACCTATCGCCGTGTACATGCCGGTCATCTCGGTCGGGTCGAGCGGCGCGTGATGAGCGCGATCGTGGCGTGCCGGACCGAGGCGCTCGGCGGCCGGCGTCGCCTATAATTCTTGCCGCAACCGGCACTGTCCGAAGTGTCAGGGGCCAGCCCGAGCCGCGTGGCTCGCCGCGCGAGAAGCCGACCTGCTGCCGGTTCCCTATTTCCACATCGTCTTCACACTGCCGGCTCCGATCGCCGCGATCGCCTTTCAGAACAAGGCCATCGTTTATGCGATCCTGTTCAAAGCCGCCGCCGAGGCAATGTCGACGCTCGCCGCCAATCCACGCCGGCTCGGCGCCGGGATCGGCGTCGTCGCCGTCCTCCACACCTGGGGGCAGGCGCTGACGCACCATCCCCACGTCCACTGCGTCGTGCCGGGCGGCGGCCTCTCGCCCGATAGCGCGCACTGGATCGCCAGCCGACCAAACTTCTTCCTGGCCGTCAAACCGCTCGCCCGGCTGTTCAGACGCCTGTTCCTCGAACGTTTGACCGCCGCCTTCGACGCCGGCACCCTGAACTTCTTCGGCGATCTCGCATCCCTGGCCGAGCCTGCTGCCTTCGCAGCTCACCTCGTCGCTATGCGGCGCATCAGCTGGGTCGTCTACGCCAAACGGCCGTTCGGCGGCCCCGCGCAGGTGCTGGCCTATCTCGGCCGCTATACCCATCGCGTTGCAATCGCCAACAGCCGGCTCGTAGCCCTCGACGAGGATCACGTCGCCTTTACCTGGAAGGACTACCGCCAGAATGGCGCGACAAAGATCATGAAGCTCGAGGCCGACGAGTTCATCCGCCGCTTCCTTCTTCACACGCTGCCCGATGGCTTCCATCGCATCCGCCACTTCGGCTTCATGGCCAACGGCCATCGCGCTGCCAAACTCGCCCTCTGCCGCAAACTTCTCGATCGTGAGCGGACACCGCCAAACGATGGCAAGCCGTCGCCTGTGGATTCGGACGCTCTGACGTGGGCCAAGGTTTCCGCCTGTCCTGATTGTGGTGGCGTCATGCGCATCATCGAGCGCTTTCGACACAGCTTCAGTCGTTCCGGCGCACCAACCCAATCGTTCCGGTGCGACACATCGTGAGCCAATTCATGCCGTGCACGAAGATCATCATTCGTCATTATGATCCCATCGTCTCGATCATCGCAGACGCTGCCGAATCCGTGCGGCCAAACAGCGCGCCGGAAACTATTCGATGCAGCGGGCCATCGATCGCTACAGCCGGTAAAATGCTCTCTGTCTCAAGTTGCCGCCATTGTAAGCGACGTTCGCGTCCCATTCGCAAAGGTTTGGCGTGGGGATTGCAGTCTGTTGATCAACGTGTTTGCAAATCGTTGGCGGGGGGTATGGAGGCGGCAACGACGGAGAATTACGAGGTGCGGCCGAACGACCAGGGCAGGAGCTCGTCGATCCGGGACTGCGGGTGACCGGTTGCGATCGCTTTGAGCGTCGCTTTCATCCAGACGTAGGGCTCCACGCTGTTGATTTTGCAGGTGGCGATGAGCGAAGCTATGCGCGCCCATGAACGACCACCTTCGTCGTGACCAGCAAATAAACTATTTTTACGCGTCAGAGTCAGCGGCCTGATTTGATTTTCGACGGGATTGGTGTCCATCTCAACGCAACCATCGTCGAGAAACAAGGTGAGGCCATCCCAATGGTTCAGGAGATAGGCGATCGCCTTGCCCATCTCGCTGCCCGGCGACAGGCGAGCGGCTTGCTCGCGCAGAAACCTCTCGAGTTCAGCGACGAGCGGCCGTGATCGCTCGTTACGGGTCGTTTGCCGAGCCGGGGCGTCGGCGCCACGGATCTCCTTCTCGATCGCATAGAGTGCGGCGATGCGCGCGAGGACGGCTTCGGCGATGGGTGAGCCGGCTTTCGGAGTCGCTGCGATGATCTTGCGCCTTGAGTGGGACCAACTTGCGTCAGGATAAGTCCTGGAAAGGAGGAAGAATGTAGTCTGAAACCTTTCAACGTGACCCAGAGGGTTCGACGCCCTCCCGGCAAAGGCGGAGCCCGCCAGCCGGAAGCGAGTCTTGCATGGGTGACGGCAACGTCACTCGTGAAGCGTAGACAGCGGGTACTGAAGCCCTGTGACCAGCCTCGAAATCACGGTCGTGCTGAAGCCTTCGCCGTGTTGGATCCGGGGGCAGCACTGGGAAAGCCGCTATGGCCAGGCTGACCGGTTCGGCCGGGGTCTCTGAGCAGGGCAAAGGTACGGGATGGGACACCAGGAAACCTGAGAGGTCCCGTTTGTGCCCACATGGGAAAGCCGGCACGGAGCACCGGCCACAGCAACGCTCCAGGCCTGATGACCGACTTGGCGAGCATCGGGAGCGCGCACGCGAACACGAAAACACCAAGGCATGTGGAATCCCGAGGTGAAGACATAAGCCGACGGACGCGCGCGGCGGGGAGTCGTAGCGGCTTCGTAGTACCGAGGAAGGCGGGGAACTGGGCTCACCGGGACCCGCTCGAGGGAAGGGAGCCGTCACGCGTTAAGACCCATTGACGAGAAACACGGGAGGGAACGCTGAGTCCCACGAACCTGTCCACGAAACGACAATGGATAGCCGATCTGGCGAGGAAGAATCCCAAGCGGGTGCTGACCTCGCTGCATCACCTGATCGACTGTGAATGGATGCTCGAGGCCTATCGCCTGACGCGCAAGGATGGCGCGCCCGGCATCGACGGCATGATGGCGACGGACTATGAAGCGAATCTGGAGGCCAATCTCGGTGATCTCCTGGCGCGCATCAAATCCGGACGTTACATCGCGCCGCCGGTGCGACGGCACTACATCCCGAAGGCGGATGGGACCGAACGGCCACTCGGCATCCCGACATTGGAAGACAAGGTGGCGCAGCGGGCGATTCTCCTGCTGCTGGAGCCGATCTACGAGACCGACTTCTTGTCGTGCTCGTACGGCTTCCGACCGGGACGATCGGCCCATGATGCCCTACATGCCCTGCGTAATGGGTTCATGGAGCAAGGGCTGCGCTGGGTGGTGGACGTCGACATCTCGAAATACTTCGACACCATCGACCACGCGCACCTGCGCCGATTCCTCGACCAGCGAGTCACGGACGGCATCGTCCGGAGGATGATTGATAAATGGCTGAAGGCAGGGGTGCTCGAAAAGGGCGTCCTACGCCGCACGACTGGCGGAACGCCCCAAGGCGGCGTGATGGTTCCCTGAACGCAAAAGATAACTTTGCGGTGGGGGAGCGGTCACGGAGCTATTGGCGGCGCCGGGCGCCTTTCCACCGGGAGGGGTGGGTGGGAGGGGGATGGAGTGGCGGATGACGATCTTGTCGTCGCCAACGAGGACTTCCTTCACGAGAAGGCGCAGCACGCGTTGGCGTTCGATTATATCGAGCGCGCCGACGGACGAGCGGAGGCGCTCGAGGAAGCTAGTCACGGATTCAGCGAGACGCAGACAAACCTCCTGCTCCTGCGATTGGTCTTCGATCGCCTGCAGCGCCGACAAGCAAGCCTGTTCGCGGCTACGCAAATCGGGCATGCGACTGCGCAGCTCTTCAAGTGAGAGAAGGCTCTCTTGATAGGCCGTGAGGAGACGCTCGATGCTTTTCCGGGAGCGCGCAAGATCGCGGCGAAGCGTTTCCTCCCGGCGCTGTGTGGGATCGGAGTTGCGCGCCGCCTTGAGCCGGCGCTCAAGTTCGTCTTCGATGAGCTGTCGGTCTTCAAGTAAACGCGCGATCTCTTTCCATACCACCTCGTCCAGCAAATCCTGGCGCGTCGGGCGACTGTCGCAGACCGGCCCGCCGAGCCGGCGCCAGCCATCCGAGCCCAAGCAGCGGTAGTAATGGATGGTTCGAGCGCTCGACCTGGTCGAGGTGCGATAGAGCCCATAGCCGCATTTGGCGCAGCTCAACAATCCTTGCAGGGCGCTCGGCGTGATCGTGCGTCGCGGGGCATGCTTCTTGTTGGCTTCCAAAAGCTCGTTCGCCAATGCGAAGGTCTCTTCGCTGATGATGGTCGGCACAGGGATTTCGATCCACTCTGTGCGAGGAAGCTCATGATTTGCGCTATTGCGAGGAGCGACGCCGCCGCGCAATCGCAACGGCCGCGTCACACGCATGCGCGGCGCGATCCGCGTCTTGCCAAAGCAGGCCGTTCCTTTATACGCGGGATTGCGCAGCATCGCCCAGACCGTCGAGCGCTCCCAGCGGCCTGTTTCTTTGGCTGTCGGAATCTGGCGCTCATTGAGCAGGCGCGTGATGGCGCCGATGCTGTGGCTTTTTGCGGTGTAAAGCTCGTAGACCCAGCGCACGATACCGGCCTGTCGCTCGTCGATCTCATAATAGGCGGCAGAGTGATCGGTCTTGCGCTTGTAGCGATAGCCAAACGGAGCGCCGGAAAGCACGCTCACTTGGCCTTGAAGGGCGCGATGGCGCTTCCCTCGCCGCGACCGTTCCAGGATTTGCGCGCGTTCATATTCGGCGATCATGCCCTGAAACTGCAGCAGCAGCTCGTCTTCCGGCGTCGCTGCCCGTCTCGAGCGAATGAACAAGACTTCGACGCCGGCGCGCGCGAACTCTTCGATAAGAAGGATTTGATGCGCATAGCGCCGGCTCAGCCGATCGGGAGCGTAGACGAGCACGGCTTGGATCCGCCCTTCTGCGGCGAGGTCGCGCAGTCGTTCAAGTCCGGGGCGCAACAAGCTCGCGCCGCTATAGCCGTCGTCTTCGATCACCCATTCCGCCGGCACGTCGCAGTTCTGCTCGCGCGCGAAAGCGATCAGCGCGCTCGTCTGACTGGCGATCGTGTTCTCCTCCTTCTGTTTGTCCGACGACACTCTGGCGTAAATCGCGGCGGTCTTCATCTTCGCCTCCCGTCACATCGGCGCCAGCGCGCGCGAAGCGCACCTGATCTGGAACGAGAATTTCGTAAACCTGTTCAAGTTTGACGGCGACGAGGCGATCGAACGCAAATTCGAGTCGAACGTCGCGTTTTTTTCGCCGCTCAGCCATCTTCGCGGACAGACGCGAGATAAGCGGCCACCGCTCGGCGCATCACCTCGCTTGCCGAAAGCCTGGAAGCCGTCGCATGCGTCTGGAGTTTTTGGGCAAGATCGGCCGGCATCTTCAGGGAGAGCGTCACTGATGGCTGCGGCGCGGGAAGGAGCCGCTCCCTGCTTTTGGCCACTTCGAGATAGCGATAGGCCTGCCGCAGCGACAAGCCGCTTTCGCGCGACAGCACCAAGGCCGCCTCCGCCATGCCGATTTTCTTCGCGAGCAAGCGTCGCGCCGCCCTCAGCCGCTCGGCTTTCTGCGCTTGCGTCGATCGAATCATATGACATAACGGTATTACCTTTTGCGTCTCAAATCAACAACGGCTCTATCACGCCAGCCGACGATGACGCGTTCAAAGCGGAAGTTATCTTTTGCGTTCAGGGAGCCATCTCGCCACTGCTTGCAAACATCTACCTGCACTACGTGCTGGATGAATGGTTCGAGCAGGTGGCGCGACCGCGGCTCAAAGGTCGATGCCAACTGGCCCGATACGCTGATGACGCGGTGATTGCCTTCGAGGACCACCTGTCCGGCAAGCGATTGCTGAACGTGCTGGATAAGCGGCTCGGTCGGTATGGGCTTCAACTCCATCCGACCAAGACCCGCTTCGTAGACTTCCGGTTCAAGCGCCCGGGTGGGCGTCACCCCGCGACGGCGGGGACCACATTCAACTTCCTTGGCTTCACCCATGTGTGGGGTCAATCGAGGAAGGGTAAGAATGTCGTCCGACAGATAACGGCGAAAGACCGTTACGCCCGCGCGCTGGCTTCCGTGACGGAATGGTGTCGGCTTAACCTGCATCGCCCGTTCCGGGCGCAGCACGCGCACCTGTCGCGGGTGATCCGGGGGCACTGCGCCTACTACGGCATCTCCGGCAACGGCCGACGGATCAGATGGTATCACCACCAGATCACGCGGATATGGAAGAAATGGCTCGCGCGGCGTGGCCGCCACAGCAATCTGCCGTGGTCGCGCTTCCGGGCCATGCTCGCGCGACACCCGCTGCCGACAGCCAAGATCGTCCACCAATATGCCGTCCCGTGAGCGAAGCTTACGCGTGAAGAACCGGATGCGGGTAATCCGCTCGTCCGGGTCTGTGAGGGGCGGGGATGGCAACATCCCCGCCTACTCGGCATGCGGCCAGCCGCAGCGGCACGCCGCCTTTGCGCTTGGGCCGTGCGAGCCGATGATAGCCCTGGTATCCGTCGACCTGAAGGATGCCGTCGAAGCCCTCGAGGATGCGCTCAGCATGGTCACCACCGCGTCCTGGCGCGTAGTGGTAGACCACGATTGGTGGATCAGCGCCGCCGTGGCCGCGATCGTCGCGCAGGACAGCCCACAGATAGCCGGTCTTCGTTCGGCCCCGGCCCGGATCGAGCACAGGCGCCCTGGTCTCGTCTATGAACAAGCGGCCCGATTGCTTCATCACGACGCTCATGCGCTCGACCAGCGGCGCGAGGTGGAAGGCGACCGTTCCCATCCAGTCTGCCAGAACGGCGCGATCGATGAAGATGCCATGCCGAGCCAGAACCTGCGACTGACGATAGAGTGGCATGTGCTCGCTGAACTTGGCGACCGCCACCTGCGCCAGCAGCGCCTCGGTGGGGATGCCACCCTCCACGAGATGGGCGGGCGCCGGCGCCTGAGCAACACCGGTGCAGCCCTTTGCGCAGGCGTAGCGCGGTCGCACCGTCTCGATCACACGATACTGGGCGGCCATGACATCGAGACGGCGGGAGCGATCCTCGCCGATCTGGACCATCCGGCCGCAGCCGCAGGGACACTCGAGGTTCTCGGGTTCGATCACCTGCTCGATGCGCGGCAGGTGCGCGGGAAAGGCACGGGCAGCGCGCCTGGTCCGGCGGCTGGACGGCGCCGTGCCGGCGCGGCGCGCACGATCGTCCTGGCGTTCCTGGACTTCGGCGATGGCAATCTCGATGTCCTCGAGAACCAGTTGCATCTGATCGGGATTGAACTTCTCCGAGCGTTTACCGAAACGTGCGCGCTCGTACTCCTTCACGAGCAGTTCGAGGCGTTCGACGCTCTCTTTGGACGCAGCCAGTTCACTCTCGACATGAAGGCGCGCCGAGCATTCATCGTCTGCGCGACGACGCTCGGCTTCAATCATCGCTTCCTGCGCGCGGAAGAGCGCGCGCAAATCGGCGGGCAGCGCTGCAAGACGGGCGGGATCAATGGGGGACGGCGGCACATCCGCAAGCTATCATCCCAAAGCCCCGCGCGAAACAGGTTGTCGGGTCTGAGTCAGTTCGCCGCAGCTGGCGTCGCGACAATCCGTTCGCCCACTCGCTTCCAGTTCAGCCCTTCAAACAGCGCTTCGAACTGCACGCGCGTCAGATGCATGACGCCGTCGCTGATCTGCGGCCACTCGAAACGACCATCGCGGCCAAGGCGCTTGTAGACCAAAACGAGGCCCGTGCCGTCCCATAGCAAAATCTTCAGCCGGTCGGCGCGCTTCGAACGAAAAACCACGATCAGGCCCGAATGCGGATCGAGCCCAAGCGTGTTTTGCACAAGACCGGCCAGCGCGTCGTGCCCGCACCGGAAGTCAACAGGACGCACAGCAAGCACAATCCGCAGTCCCTGCGCCGGAATGATCATGCGCCGCGCTCGATCGCAGTCACGATCTCCGCGATCCGCACCGCCGACACGTCCGCATCCAGGCGGACCGAAACCTTGCCAATCGTAATCTCGACGGGCCCCTCGCTCTTGCCTGACGCCACTGGATCGCTCAGCTCGATCGACACGAAATCCGCCGCGTCGTCCGTGACCAATGCGAGCCGGCCAGCACGCGCCAATCTGCGCCACGTCGTCAACTGCTGGGCCTTCACACCATAACGCCGTGCGACATCACATACCCGGGCGTCGGGCTTCATGCTCTCGAAAACAGCGCGCCCCTTGATCTCCGCAGACCATAACCGGCCTCCAGAACGCGTCCGGCGCGTAAGCTTCCCCACAAAGCCATCAGCTTCGGCTTCCTCCCCCGATTGTTCCATCGCCTTCAGTCTCCTCTCGGCTCTCTGACAAGCCAAGGATCGCAGAGCGAAAGCCGAAGCGAAACCAGTCAATCAAATGGGAGAAAAGCTCCGCTTACCCGCCATTGCGCAACCAAAACGTCGCCGCGTCAGCTCCGCAGTCTGCCGATAGCAACCCGCGATCTCAAACTATCCCCATAGCCGCACCACCGTGCATATTCTCCCGCGCCTTCGTTCAATCCGGCTTCAATGAGGTCGCGTTATAAGCGCTTGCCGCGCCCTCGCGTGAGCGCGACCTCACAGAACCCTCAAGATTCCCAGCGGGGCCGATTTCTGATTCAAACTCTATGCTGGAGGACGGAGGCCAGCATGGATGACGCGACCCTATTCGGAAGATCTTCGTGAACGGGCTCTGGCGCGGGCTGATGCTGGAGAGACGGTTCGTTCGATTGCAGAGGCGCTTGAGATCAGCCCGTCCTGTGTAACGAAGTGGAAGAATCTGAGGCGGGAGACTGGAGGCGTTTCGCCCGGCAAGATTGGTGGTCACAAGAAGCCGGTTCTATCCGGTGCCAATGCCGACTGGCTGCGCGAGCGCGTTCTCTCGGGGCCATTCACCCTGCGGAAGCTGACACAGGAGCTGGCGGCCCGCGGGATCAAGACAGATGTGCGGGCCGTGTGGACGTTTGTGCATGCCGAAGGGCTGAGTTTCAAAAAAAAGATCCTGCCGGCCGAACAAGATCGCTCCGATATCGCCCGTAAACGGACGCGCTGGAAGGCCCATCAAAGCAAGATTGACGCTTCACGCCTGATCTTTATCGACGAGACCTGGATCAAGACCAACATGGCGCCACTGCGCGGCTGGGGTCCGAGTGGACAGCGGCTCCAAGCATCCGCGCCTTTCGGTCATTGGAAGACCATGACTTTCATCGCAGCGCTGCGGCACGACCAGATCAGCGCACCTTGGGTCATCGACGGCCCCATCAATGGCGAACTCTTCACCCTCTATGTCGAGAAGGTGCTGGCGCCAACGCTGGCAAAAGGAGAGGTCGTCATCCTCGACAATCTCGGCAGTCACAAGGGCAAGTCCGCCCGTAATGCCATCCGCGCCACCGGAGCGCATCTGCTCTTCCTGCCGCCCTACAGTCCCGACCTCAATCCGATCGAACAGGTCTTCGCCAAGCTCAAACATCTGATGCGAGCTGCAGAGCCGCGTTATGTCGAGGCAACCTGGCGCAAGGTCGGTGAACTGCTCGACCTCTTTTCCGCGCAGGAGTGCGCCAGCTATCTCAAAAATTCAGGCGATGTTTCCGTATAAAAACAGCATGCTCTAGATATGATCTCTGCAGCTATCGGAAGCCGTAAGGCCATCAAAGACTCTGTCAGGCTCATAACCTGAAGGTCATAGGATCCTATCCCGGCAACCAAATTTATAAATGAAATCAAATGGTTGGTCGAAGGGCCAACCCTTTCGTTTTTGGAAAAGTGCCTAGCACAACGCTAGCACAAAGTTCGACTGGTTCCCTTTTTCGCGCTATCCTGAGTTGAGGAGGTGTGAAATGTCCCGCCACGAACTGCTCGGAGGAATGGTTCAGGTCTACAGGCGCAGTGGCCGTACTTGGCACTGCTCCGCGTCCATAGACGGCCGCCAATATCGCGCTACCACGGGCGAGGACGACCTCGTTCTCGCCAAGCAAGCTGCTGAAGACTGGTTCCTGGCGCTACGCGGCAAGTCCAAGGCGGGCATTTTGAAGAACGAGAAAACCTTCAAGCAGGCGGCCGACCAGTTCTTGAAGGAGTATGAGATCATTACTGAAGGGCAGCGAAGCCCCAAGTGGATCTCAGGCTATCGTGATCGCCTCCGACTTCACCTGTTGCCGTTTTTTGGCGACATGGCCCTTTCCGAGATTACGCCGGGCAGAGCGCAGGAATACCGCGTGCATCGGATCGAAACCTCGCGGACGGGCAAGGCGCCTGCACGCAGCACAAGCCATTGAGTGCCACGGGGGGAAACCCCAGGAGCAGAACTGTTCAAAGTCGGGGGGATGTTCACTGGCAATCCCGAACCATGCCCCCTCCTGGGGGAAGGTGTAGAGACTAGACGGGCAGCACATACAGCGGACAAGCGCCAGGGTGAAGGGATAGTCCAGGCCACGGAACGCCAGATGTGCGGCGGCGAAACCGATGTGGTACCAAAATCCGTGGGGCCGCAAGGCCTGTGCCAGTTCGAGTCCGACCGCCCGCACCAAATCTTTCAACAGCGACTAAAGGATGTTGGACGCAGGTATTGCCTCTCCTCGCAACCTAGAAGAGTATGAAGATGGGGGGAGCGACGTGACTTTTTCAATCGGAATGCATCCAGGAACTACGTGGCACAAGTGCGATTTCCAGTGCCATACGCCCAGAGACCTCGCTTGGTCTGGTTCGCCTGAATTGCCGGGCGGAGACGCAGCAGCGGAAAACGCACGCAACGCCTGGGCGGAGTCGTTTATCGCGGCGGCTGAAGCGGCAAAGCTCACCGCGGTCGCCATATCCGACCATCACGACGTGTGCATGTCGGCGTACGTCAGTGAGGCAGCAAAGCGCCTCGGTTCGACGGTCCGAATATTCCCCGCCGTTGAGATCACATGCTCCGACAATGCGCAGTGCATAGCGATCTTCGACCCGTCTACGGGCATTGAGACCCAGAAACTCGCCCTAAGTGCTGCTGGCAATGTTCTGATGTCGTCAGAGGCAGCGCCAAAGACCTGCACCATTCAGCCCACGAAAGCCACGGTTGCGGAATTTGTGGCAGCGATCCAAGACGAGCAGTATCTCAAGGATTCTTGCATCGTCCTCCCTCACTTCAGCACTGAGGATGATCACAAGAGTCTCAACGAACCAGGCCATCATCCTCGTTTTGCCAGCTTACCGATCGACGGTGTTTACATTGAACGCCCCTACAGCGGCCTGGACGCAACGACGCTGGATAAGGTTCGCGGCAAGATCAGCGACTGGGGCAAGAGGCGACGGGCGATTGTCGCAACCGGTGACAATCGGTCGGCCGATTGGCAGAGACTCGGAAAGCACGACTGCTGGATCAAGTTGGGCGAGCATTCCATCGAAGCCCTGCGGCAGGCCCTCCTTGCCGACGAAGCGAGAATAGCCTTTGAACTGCCGGTAACACCGACCGAATACCTCGTCGAGTTACGCGTGATGAGCAGCCTTACCGGACCCACGCCGGTCACGATCCTTTTCAATGACGGGTTCAATGCCCTAATCGGTGGCCGTGGCTCCGGCAAGAGCGCTTTTCTTGAGTACCTTCGCTTCGGATTGGGACGCACGGACAAAGATCTCAATACCGTCGCCGATCCCGCGAACGATCGTGAAGTGAATTTGATAAAGCAAACTCTATCTGGAAGTGGTTACGTGGAGGTCGTACTCGAACGCGAAGGAGTGCGCGAAACCTGGAAGCGGGCCACCTCTAATCAGGAAGCTATTTCCATAACGAGCCCGCAAGGCACCATTGAGGTGACGACCAGTACCGCGAGAGAACGTTTCCGCGCGCGGGCATTCCGGCAGAAGGGTCTGTCGAGCACGATGAATGATCCGGTTACCGCCTCAGAGCAAATCACCAGTATCGCTGCCGCCGAAGAACTGGACCAACAGCGCAATATCGAGCGTTCGATCAAGAACGCCCAACGTGATGCCAGAACGGCACTTTCAAATCTGGCTGCGCTTTGGCAGGCTCGAGTGGACTCACAACAAGCCAAGAACAAAGTCGAGGACGTGCGGCAGCGCCTAATGGCCTTATCCGCGCGCATGGAGCAAGAAGGAGTCTCGGCAGAAGCTCTAACCACGATCGAGGAAGCTCCCAAGTATGCAAGAGCTGGAGAGTTTATCGCGGGTGTCGCATTGCAGGCCCAAGAAACCATCACTGGCATTGGAGAACTTGACGCGGCTGTTCTTAATATCGATATCAGCGCTTACGAGGGAGTCGTCGACTTCGAAGAAATCGCTGAGCTGCAAAAGGCGCTAGTCGAAACGAAGGCAACTATTGCGGAGCATCTCGCTAAGGCGAAGTTGGCGGGGACTGCGCTGCTCAATCATCAAAAGACAGCCAGTGAGGCGTTCACCCTAAAGCGCAGCGCCTTTGACGTGAGATACGCGACCGCGCTGGCCGAGCAGAGCAAACACAAAACGCTCATCGACGAGGTCACTCGCCTGACCAGGGAACTGCAAACTGCGGAAACTTCCCTTACCAAGGCAAGAGCAGATGAGACCGGAAAAGCCGGAGCCGAGAAGGCCTACGAGGAGGCCTTGGTCAAACTTGACGCATTGGTCCAGGATCGCCGCAAGATCCTAAAAGCCGCGGCCGACAAGGTCGCCGGCAAGTCTAGCAACCTGCTTAAGGCAAGGATTCGCAAGGACCAGATGCCCGAGGAGTACCTAGCATCTCTCTACAAGCTCTTTGAGGCTTCGCACACTCAGCAGGTCGAGGAAAGCTGCCAAGACTGGATCAAAGCGGTTCTTGCGGAGAATGAGGATTCAGGCTGGGCTACTTTAAGAAAATCATTCTTGGGACTTTATGAAGCAAAGATCATGGCAGGGTCGCCGCCTGATGCCAGTGACGGCCTGCTGTCCACGTTACAATCTGTCATCTTCAAAGGCAGCCGAAATCTCACCGATCGGCAACAAAAGAAGATTTATTCGAATCTAACCGACGCGGTCGTTGCAGGAGTTATTTCAGCAACGCCAAAAGACACGATCAACATGTCGTACATTGACGAGGGCCGAGCCATCGACTTCAGGATGGCATCGCCCGGACAGCAGGCGTCGGCTTTGTTGGAGCTCTTGCTGAAGCAAGCCGCAGGTACGTTGATAATCGACCAGCCCGAGGATGACCTAGACAATCGCGTCATCATGCGGATCGTCGAACTTCTGCGCAGATCCAAGGCAAACCGGCAGCTTATTTTCACGACACACAATGCCAACATCGTCGTCAACGGCGACGCCGACAAAATTGTTACGCTCAAATCGCCCGAGCCGACCTCGAATCCCAGTGTCAATGCACCGAGGGTACAGATTGACTGTGACGGCGCGATTGAGACGCCCTCGGTCGGAGCGGCTATCACTTCCGTAATGGAGGGCGGACGCGAAGCCTTCGACCTGCGTAGTCGGAAGTATCGCTTTGATCTCGCGTCTTGAAGCAGGATGTCAGGAGCATTGACAGAAGGCCTATAGGCATATTACTATAAGCTCGTGAATGATCTACTGCGCGCGATCAGGCCCGCCGTTTTTGTGGGCCCAAGCCAAAAGGACCTGCGGGCCTTCCCCGCGGCCGTTCGAAGCGAGATCGGCCAGTCTCTTTTTGAGGTGCAAATCGGTCAGCACCCGCGGAATGCGAAGCCTCTGAAAGGCTTTAGCGGGGTTCTAGAGATTCGCGACAACTTTGACGGCGATACCTACCGGGCCGTCTACACCACGCGGTTCGAGGGCGTCCTATACGTCCTGCACGCGTTTCAAAAAAAATCAACGAGCGGGATAGCTACCCCGCAGAGACATATGGACCTGATACGGCAGCGCCTGCGCGATGCCGAGGCGATCCACAAAGCAACAAAGGGAGACCGATGATGAGCACCAAGAAGAAGCTGCCCGCCCATACCAAGGGATCGGGCAATATTTTCGCTGATCTCGGCTTGCCAAATGCTGAGGAACACCAACTCAAAGCTGCACTGGTGGTGCAGTTAAAGCGGTTGATCACAGAGAGGGAACTGTCCCAGGTCGTTGCCGCCAAGATTGTAGAAATGAAGCAGCCTGACCTATCCAAGCTCCTTCGGGGTCAATTGAAGCTGGTTTCGGTGGAAAAGCTGCTGCGGATGCTCACGGCGTTCGACCAGGATGTGGAAATCACGGTAAAGCCGCATCGTAAGCGCGGCGAGGCTGGCCGGATTACCTTCATTCCGGCAACGTAGCGACAAAGTAAGGGGGGCTCATGAACTTGAAAGCAACTGCGGCCGGTGCTGCGCATGAGCCCACCCTCAACTGCCCCAACTGCAACCATGAGATCAAACTGACGGAATCGCTAGCCGCGCCTCTGATCGAGGAAACGCGCCGTCGCTTTCAAGAGCAGCTTGCCAGCAAGGACGCTGAGGTCGCGCGCAAGACGGAAGCTCTCCGGCAGGAGCGCGAGCAGGTCGAGAAAGCGCGGGAGCAGGTCGAGGACCAAGTGAAGCAGCGGCTCGCCGCCGAGCGCAGCCAGATTGTTGCCGCCGAGGCCGAGAAGGCGCGGCAGGTCGTCGCCGCCGAGGTTCAGTTGAAGAGCGTTGAGCTCGATGAAATGCGCAAGACTCTGGAGGCCAACAACACCAAGCTGGCGGAGGCGCAGCAGGCCCAAGCCGAGCTGATGCGCAAGGAACGCGCGCTCGACGAAGCGAAGCGTGAGCTGGACCTGACAGTTGAAAAGCGGGTTCAGGCTTCGGTGGACGACATCCGCTCGAAAGCCAAGCAGGAAGCGGATGAGGCAGCCAGGCTCCGCGTCTCGGAGAAGGATCAGACCATCGAGTCCATGGCCCGAACCATCGAGGAGCTGAAGCGCAAGGCGGAGCAGGGATCACAGCAGTCACAGGGTGAAGTTCTCGAGCTTGAACTTGAAGAGCTTTTGCGTGGACGTTTCCCGACCGATCTCATCGAGCCGGTCGGCAAGGGTGAGCTGGGCGCGGATGTTGTCCAGCAGGTCAACGGTTCGGTGGGGCAGCCGGCCGGCATCATCCTTTGGGAATCCAAGCGTACCAAGGCCTGGAGCGACGGATGGCTTGCCAAGCTTCGCGACGACCAACGACGCTGCGGTGCCGACGTGGCACTCATTATCTCTCAGGCTCTTCCAAAGCACATTGAGCAGTTTGACCTGCTCGACGGCGTTTGGGTTGCCCATCCGCGGTGTGCCCTGCCCGTTGCCGTTGCGCTCCGACAGACGCTGATTGAGGTGAACAGCTCCCGGATGGTTCAACAAGGCCAACAGACCAAGATGGAGCAGGTCTATCACTACCTGACCGGCAACAAGTTCCGGCAGCGGGTTGAAGCCGTGGTCGAGAAGTTCAACGACATGCGTGAGGATCTGGACAAGGAGCGCAAGTTCATGGCGCGCCAGTGGTCGAAACGAGACACGCAAATCGTTTCTGTGATTGAATCGACGGTTGGTATGGTGGGTGACTTGCAGGCCATTGCCGGGAAGGCGATGCCGGAAATCCCAAGTCTCGACCAACCACTCCTTGAGATCGACGAAAAGATCGAGCGCAACGCGTCCTAGGTAGCTTTCACCTGCCACGGTCCGGGGTCGGGTCTTCAATTGGCAGGTTGTGAGCTACCGCAATGCCGCGGCGCAACAAGCAGATGGTTCGACTTTAAGTGGTGATATGCTATCTTCTCCTACTCACGTGAATCTAAAGTTCGCCACATAAAGTCTGCTGGGCTTTGTGGCAGAAGCGTTTGACGGAAGCCAAAATCTGGTCTGCGGACTTGGTCCATTTGAAGGGCTTGGGATTTTTGTTGTGCAGGTCGATGAAGGTACGGATGTCAGCCTCGAGCTGCCTGACGGAGGTGTGAACACCTCGCTGGATCTGCTTTCGGGTGAGCTCAGCGAACCAGCGTTCGACCTGATTGATCCATGACGCGGAAGTCGGCGTGAAGTGGACATGATAATGCGGCCGACGGGCGAGCCACGCTTTGATCCTGGGTGTCTTGTGGGTGGCGTAGTTGTCCATGACGATATGGACATCGAGGCCTTCAGGAACTTGAGCATCGATCTCTTTTAAAAACTTCAAGAACTCGACTGCCCGGTGGCGCTTGTAGCATTTGCCGATGACGAACCCCGAGGCGACATCGAGCGCGGCAAACAGCGTGGTCGTACCATGCCGCACATAGCTGTGCGTACGACGCTCCGGTATGCCGGGCATCATCGGCAAGACCGGCTGCTCGCGATCGAGTGCCTGAATCTGGCTTTTCTCATCGATACTGAGGACAAGGGCTCGGTTCGGCGGGGACAGGTAAAGGCCGACGATGTCGCGTACCTTGTCGACGAACAGCGGATCGCTCGACAACTTGAATGTCTGGCTACGGTGCGGCTGCAAACCGAACGCCGACCACATTCGGCGGATCGTGGTGTGGGAAAAGCCAGTTTCCGCAGCCATCGAGCGGATCGACCAGTGCGTCGCGTCGGCCGGCGTCGTACGCAGTGTCCGCTCGATTACCTCAGCAACCTGATCGTCGTCGATGGTGCGAGGGCGGCCAGGGCGGGCTTCGTCAAGCAGGCCATCACAGCGATCCTTCAAAAATCGACGGCGCCACTTGCCAACGGTGTGTTCATGGATGCCGAGTTCGGCAGCCACAGACTTGCTTGGCAGGCCATCCGCACATCGCAGGATCGCGCGGCATCGCTCAGATAGCGACCGCGCAACACGATGACGACGAACTTGCCTCTCTAGGTACGTGCGCTCCTGCGGACTGAGCACTAACGGCGCGATCGGCCGGCCTCTCACACCTGCATTCCCCACAAGCGCTCTCCTCTACAAAGATTCGAGCTATCAACTAATGTGACGAACTTGCGTTCCAGATGACTACTATTGAGGAGAAAATGAATATGCTTTCCAATGTTGCTTGTGAGGCCCTTAGAACGGGCGTGTGTCTGGAGTTGAACTACAATGGCTCAGCCGCGTGGTCGAGGTCCACTGCGTAGGTATAACGACCAAAGGCAACCCCGGAATGCGGGTTTGGCAGGTAAGGGGTGGAAGTGAAAGCAACGAGCCCGTCGGCTGGAAGATGCTTCTGCTCGACGAAGCCCTCGGAGCGAAGTTGACAACGGAACAATCGCAGGCGCCGCGGCAGGGGTACAAACGCGGCGACAAGGGAATGCAAAGCATAACCTGCGAAATCTAGACGCCGCTTCTACCATTCCAACGATGTGAACCTGCTGGCCGCAAGATCTTTTGGTGGCGCGAGTATGGTGACGCGCACCAATCGCGAATGGAGATCAGCACCCCAGCCCAATTTTAGACTGCCTGCTCCTAGCACGGAAGGAGACGTTCCGGTGGCTGATGAATTCGAGCGCCTCTACGCAGGTAAGCACAGCATCGTGCAGGAGCTGTTTATTAAGACGGCCGATGAGAACTACGTGACCGCTCGATTCTGCTTTGCTCACGAGCTCAACGTTGATTTCTTCTGGAACGCGGTCCATGGCCTGGAGAAGTATCTCAAGGCTGCGTTACTGTTGAGCGGACGCTCCGGTAAGGACTTCACGGTCGCCGGCAAGCGCAGATTATTCAACCACAATATCGCGGAGCTGTTCGCCGAGGTTCGCCCCTTGGCACCCGAACGCATACCGACGAGGCTGGTCCGACCAAACGTTCTCCCCGAACCATACTGGTACGAGGAGCCCACCGAGCATTTTATCACCCGACTGTACAACATGGGTAACGAGCACAACCGTTACCAATTGACCGGCTATGTTTGCCGAAGTGAGGACTTGCTCAAGCTTGACCAGGTCATTTTTGCCATTCGGCGGCTGTGCCAGCCGCTAGAAGTACATTTCCTCGGGCAGAAGCGCGATGGTGTTCCAGACGAATCCATACGGCAGCGCCTGGACAAGGATCATCCCTTGTCATCGAATCTGCATTCGACGTTTGAGAAGATTAGAGACGGTGAGCGCGGTCCTTTTCTGAGAGAAATCGCATTGAACTGGAATCTGCCGTTCGCCCCAGCCGGTTATTCGCATCCGCCGTTTGGATATGGCACCTCGTCCGCAAATCCCGTACTGGTCCGGCGGATTCTGGAGCCTCTCGATTCCGGAGACGCTCAGCAAGCAGCTGACTCAGATGAGCTCTGGCAATGGGCCCAGGACAACATCTTCATCCCGCGGGAATACGTGAAAGCTTACAATGACGAGCGTTTGAGGCGGAAAGCCGCCGCAGTTAGACCAAAGGATAAAGTCTGAGATTTTCCTCGAGTAACCAGGGCATTTCGGTTGTCCGCCGATCGTACCATCTAGCCAGCGAGTGTATACTTTAGGTAGTTTATTAATATTGCGGTTCGGTCTTGGGGCCCTCATGACACGCCTAGTGTACGCATGTAGGTTCGATGTTGCAACCAACGCGGCTTATGCCGACGTCCTCGCCGAATACGGCCAATGGCTTGAACGGCACTACCGAGAGCGCCGCGGATTGCCTGAGTTTACCTACAGCCTCACTGGCGACGAACCGGCGCCAGCTCTTCCAGTAGGTCACATTATTGAACGACAAACGTTTGCTAGGCAAAATGCGGAAGTCACTCGCCTGGTGTGGGCGTACCCGGTCGATGACGATCCGGGTCTTGAATGGCGGAATGAGGTCCGCATTGGTAGGCTGTCCGAACTTTGTGCGGTGGAGCACCTAATCTCCATAAATTCCACGGAATACACGATCCTTCCGCCGCGTATATCGCTCGGGTCTCCAGGCGTAATTCGGCGTCTGTGCACGGGACATTCCGTCACGATCGGGAAAATGAGCATCGAGGCTAAGGCGTACAAATGCGCGACCGAGCAGATGCCTGCATTTTTGGAACTCCTTCAAAGCCCGGTGCGCCTTCTGCCAATTGTTTTTGTTTCTCCTTATGCGAATGGTGACCCCCGTCAATATTGCAGGCCGAATGACAATGTTCGACGTGAAAGCCCATCTTCGCCCTCGCAGCGCCGTACGAACGGAGCTTGTGCGTGATCATCACGCGCGGCGGCGTGCCGGCGGATTTCAAGAGCTTCTTCATGAGCCGCTGGGCAGCGCGCGAGTCTCTTCGGCGCTGGATCAAGACGTCGAGAACGAAGCCATTCTGGTCGACAGCGCGCCAGAGCCAATGTTGTTCGCCCGCGATCGAGATAACGACTTCGTCCAGATGCCATTTGTCACCGCGAGCGGGTGCGCGCTGGCGGATCCGATCGGAGAACGGCTTGCCGAATTTCCGTCCCCACTGGCGCACGGTTTCATAGGTCACGCCAATGCCACGCGCCGCCAGCATTTCCTCGACCATGCGCAAGCTTAAGGGAAACCGGAAATACAACCAAACGGCATAGCTGATCACTTCCGGCGGGAAGCGATGGCGGCGATAAAGAGGGTCCTTGGCAGTCCGCAGGCCGCTCGTCTACCCCCTCCGCCGCTCCAATTCGTTAACTTGACGGTACCGTCCGGTCGCCTGCTGCGGTAGCGCACCGATGTGCGGTCTGCCTCCAGGACTTTGCACGCCCGCCGTTCGCTCACCTCGAAGGTGGTCCGCAGATGAGCGACGGCCTGTCGCCTCGCGGCGGGCGTCACCATTTTTTTGCGGCGACGTCCTTGAGCATGGCGTTGTCGAGCATTGCTTCGGCCAAGAGCTTCTTCAGCTTGGCGTTCTCGTCCTCCAACGCCTTGAGCCGCTTGGCGTCGGACACCTCCAGACCACCGTACCGGGCCTTCCATTTGTAGAACCTTGCGCTGGAGATCCCGTGTTTGCGGCAGACATCAGCCGTCGCCGCACCCGCCTCCTGCTCCCGCAAAATCCCGATGATCTGTTTCTGTATTCGGTCTGCTTTTGTCAATCCCTTAAGAGCGCGTGCCGCGGGTACCTTGCTTCTGTTCGTGGTCGGCAAAGCCGCCACACGATGGGATTCGGTTGAATGGTCGGTTCAAGCTCTTCGGCGTAGTCACCCGACCTGGAGGGCGGACGCCACGACAGATCATACGAACTCGACCATCCCCACGCCCCGCGACGGGCGTCTCTTGGGATGACGATGGCGTCCTTACGCCACCGCCGTCCATCGGAATTCGGTTCCATCAACCCACATTCGGTGAAGGACGACAGCCATCTTTCTGGCCAGCGCGACCTTCGCACGCTTGCTTCCTTGCCGGTGGGCAACACGCACCGCCCAGGCCTTCATCGGAGACCATCGGGTTGATGGCCTGAGAACGACGTTGGCAGCTTCGAACAGGGCTGTGCGCGTCTCTCCATCTCCGACTTTTGTGATCCGTCCCACCCGATCAACCTCGCCAGATTGGTATCGCCGGGGCGTCAACCCGAGATAGGCGCCGACTGATTGGGAATGCAGGAATCGCCTGGGATCGTCCACAGTGGAGCGGAAAGTCAATGCAGAGACCGGGCCGATCCCTGGCATCGTCATCAAGAGCCGACAAGCCGGGTCACTGCGCACGGCCTTCAGAACCAGACGATGCAGTCGGGCGTACTCCCGCATCAGCGCTTCGCGTCCGGCAAGCAGTGGATTCATGATCGCCTCCAGCAAGGCGTCATCGCCGACCAACTCACGAACTCGCGCCGCGAACAGAGTCCGCGAGACGATTCCGACTTTGAGACCGAGCGGACGCAGAAGTCCGCGGATGACTTGCTCTGTGGCAGCGATGGAGCGGATGATATGCTTGCGAGCCGCGGCCAGCGTCCGCGCCCTTTGGCTGCCGATGCTCTTGACGTGAACAGGCTTGAACCATCCCGTTCTCACCACCTGCGCGATCCCACGGGCGTCATTCCGATCGGTCTTCACCGGCATGGCCGAAAGCGCCGCCTTAACTTGGCGGGCTTCCATACTGACGGCCGGCAGCCCCAGTTCGATTAGATTTGCGGTCAGCCATTCTGACGTCGGTCCTGCCTCAAGGCCCACCCGTTCAACTTGACCAGCCCATGGTTCGAGGTACTGCACAATCGATGGCGCGTCCGCCAACGTCGTTCCCTCCCGGATAAGCTTTCCGGTCTCGTCCACCGCACATACCGCAACGGAATTCAGCGAAACATCGAGGCCGACGTAGATCATGACGTTTCTCCTTCGGATAGAGTTGGTCCATGATCGTCAGTCAAAACGTGCCGCGCAGCAAATAGGTTAGGCGATCGGGACCGAATACCCCATCTCTTCCGTGAACCGACTTGGTTTCATGGTCCATCTCCTCAGAGGTGACGGACTCTAACTGCCGCCCGCAAATTGCCGAGAGCTTCCAGAGCAGAATCCCAGTTTCGAAGAAGTTCGAGAACGCTCTTGCCCGCCAAGCGCTCGCGGCTGGTTGCGGGGCAGATGCGAATGAGATCGTCGAGCGCCGCAACACGTTCGCCGATGGCCAAGCCCGCTCGCGGCGTCTCGGCACCACGGCGGAAAGTGGCTACTGCGTATTCATGCAGCGTCATCGGTTGGGCTCCCGTGAATAGCCGGCACTGTCGAAGAGACTGGAATCGACCAGATCTGAATAGGTAACATTGGCCCCGCGCAACCTCGCACGCTCGCGTTGGGCAATGAGGAGGGCGACACCGTCCCGGTCCGGAACGAGCGACCTGGGTAGAATTTCGATCATCGCTTCAGCAGATGGACTCGACATGCCGGCCTCAATGAGATGCGAGACGGCGATTTTCCTACTTGTCAGCGCCCGCGCCCGCGCGTGATCCAGTGCCGCTTGCCAAGCGATCACACCGGCGCGAACGCGATCGTCTGAGCTGCGCCGCACGACCAGCCCTTGGCCGGGAAATGCAGGATAGCGATCGTTCACGCGTGACAGCACTCGCGCCCCCTGTGCGATGGCCGTGCCGTCGAAGGGGGGCCCGAGCAGGGTGGCGTCCCCTTCTCCGGCCAATAAACTCTGGTATCGTTCACGCACGCCGCCGGCAGCTTTGAGTGCATACGATCCGCTCGGCAATCCGGCATCGTCCAGCAACGCTCTGGCGGCCACCACGAAACCGTTCTTCGTCGAATCGACGAGAAGCGTGCCGCCTCTCAAGTCTTCGATTTCGGAAACGTCCGCACCGGCAATCAGGGAGAGGGGAGTCGTCTGCTCGACTTGCGCGATGATACAGAGATCTCGTCCGAAGTCGCGCATCCTCCAGTCCATCACATTGTCCATGGCAGTGACGACTGCATCTGCCGCCCCGCTCACGAGAGCCACGAACTGCTCATCGGAGGATTTTGTTGCAATGCCGTCAATTCGCGGGCGCGCCGGCGTCGATCGCGTGCTGGCGCGCGCCAGGATCGAGATTGCGGGCTCGACAAACCAATTGACGGTGATTTGCATTCCTCGTCACTCCTCCCGCCGAGGAGAGCTAAACGAAACGTATCGTTGTGTAAAGAACGCGCCGGAATAGCTTTGCTGCCCCGCGGCTACTTCTTCTGCATCTTAGCGGCGGCTTTCTTGAAGATGTCCCGTATCCAAATAATGCCGGGGTCGCGGCTGCGATAGTGGTGCCACTGCATCTGCTGCTCGAACCGCTCCATCGGGAACGGGAGCTCGAGGACTGAAATGGAGAGGTGACGTGCCCAGAGTTGCGCGGTGCGGCGATGGACGACCGCTATGCGGTCGGTCCCGACAACAAGGTGCGGTACGGAAGAAAAAGCGAAGGTCGAGATCTCCGTCCGCCGCGTGATCCCCAATTGATCCAGGAGAACGGAATCGAGCGCGCCCCCCGTCGCCGAGGAAAGATATCGCACGTGACCTGCGGCTGCGAACGCCTTCCGGGTGAGCGGTTCTCGGCCGTACTTGCCGCGACGCCATGCCACGCAACAATAATCGTCGTCGAACAGCTTGATCGACGGGTGTTCCGGTGAACAAACGATACGCGGCGCGAGCAGAAGATCCGCCTCACCCCGTTCCAGATAGACGTTGGGTCGATCCGTCTGCCGCAAGAAATGGAAGCGGATGTGATCGCCGAAGGGGGCCGTGAGCTCGAGTACCGGCGGAATGATGGTGTGAAGCGAGTAGTCGGAGACGAGCAGGCGGAATTCACGGCTCGCCTGTTTGGGATCGAAATCAGGCTTCTTGGCCAAAGCGGCCTCGATGCGCGTGAGCACGTCGGCGATTTCGGGGCGCAGTATTTCGGCGCGTACGGTCAGTTCCATTTTTTGACCAACGCGAACGAGCAGCGGATCGTCGAAATATTGCCGAAGCCGGCCAAGGGCGTTGCTCATCGCGGACTGGCTGAGGTTCATGCGCTCTGCCGTCTGGCTGATGGACTTTGTGACAATCAGGTGGTCGAGCGCGACGAGCAAGTTGAGATCGAGATTGTTCAACCGCAACTTTACCTCCAATTTATTGATCTGATGAATAGATATGATTTAAACTATCCATTTTCTTGATGAATTGCCAGGGCATATGCTGATGTCTCGGATCACCCGCGCAATGCGCTCCTTGGATTGGCGGGTTCCGACAAAGATAATGGAGGAGGACAGCCTTGAAAATCGTCGGCCCCGATGAGCTTGTGTTCGGTGTTGATAGTGTGGAGGCGTGCGCCGCGTTCATCACCGATTTTGGATTGAAACATGTCGGTGAGAAGGACGGCTCCGGGCTTTACGAGGCCCTCGATGGAACGGGCTTGTCGATCTATCCCAAGGATGATCCCAGCCTGCCGCCGCCGCTGCCGACCAGCAACATGCTCAGAAAGACGATTTATGGCGTCGAGGATCAGCAGACCCTGGATCAGATCAAGGATGAACTCAGCAAGGACCGTCAAGTCCAGGTTCGGCCGGATGGTACGGTTGAAGCGGTGGACGACTTAGGGTTCGCGCTCGGCTTCCGCATTACGCGGCGCCGCAAGCTGACCCTGCTGCCGGAGCGCATCAATTCGCCCGGTGCTGCTCCGCAGCGTGGCTTCAACGAAATCGGCGCTAATGAGGACGCCGCGGCGTTGCCGCGAACCCTGTCGCACGTCGTCTATTTCGTGCCCGATGCGGCAAAGATGGAGGCCTTCTACATCCAGCGTCTTGGGTTTGCCGTGATGGACCGGTTCACCGGGGGCGGTCCATTCCTGCGCCCAGCTTCGAACACCGATCATCACACGCTATTCCTGATCCAAACCCCGGAATACATGAAAGGGATCGAGCATTTTGCATTCCACATGCAAGGTCCGACGGAATTGATGCTTGCCGGATCGCGAATGGTGAAGAAGGGATACCAGTCGTTCTGGGGACCGGGTCGCCACAAGTTCGGCTCCAACTGGTTCTGGTATTTCAACAGCCCAATGGGTACCCACGCTGAATTCGACGCTGATATGGATGTCTTCAATGATAAGTGGGAGCCGCGCGTCTTGCCGATGAGGACCGAGCATTCTCAGATCTTCCTGCTGGAGCATCGGGAAAAATGGGCTCCGGGCGGCTAGGTCGCGGCGGGTACCAACGGGTGCTGGAGTAGGGGGCCGCGCCCGTATTCTTGTTCCGTGAAAATGCAAGGCAGCATGCTTACACAATGATGCGGAAATTTCCTCTACCGCTGCGCGGGGCCTGATTTGAGCGCGGACAAAACGAAGCCGCTAACCAAAGTGCTATGCTGTCTTTCGGATCTGGAGGACGGTGAGGCTCGCGGGTTCGACCCTTTCAAAATAGGGCGCGACACCGTGTTCGTCGTGCGCAGGAGCGACAAGGTCTATGCCTATCGGGACGTATGTCCGCACTATGGCAGCACGCCGCTTCCCTGGAAGAAGAACGCTTATCTGACCAGAGACGCGCAGCACATCTTCTGCAGCGCGCATGGGGCAACGTTCGATATTGAAACCGGCACTTGCACACTGGGCCCGTGCCTGGGCCAATCGCTGACCTCAGTGCAGATCGCGATCTCCCAGGCGGGGGAGATCCGGCTTTTCCTCGAACCGGAGGAGGGCCCGATCCGCACACCGGTTGCCACCGGCTGACCCCTCTCATCGCGATCACGTTCGCTCAGAAAGCTCGGCCTTGTCATTCGGCTGGAATTGGTTGATATTGGGCGGATGAATGAAATCTCTGATTCCCGTCAACCCGCCATCGAAATCCTCCGGAGCTATCTGAAGGAGCGCGGCTTCCGCCCCAACGAACAATTGCCCCCCGAGCGCCAGCTCGCCGACGACCTGAACCTGACCCGTAGTCGCCTGCGCACGTCTCTGGCAAGGCTTGAACGTGAGGGAGTGATCTGGAGGCATGTCGGGCAGGGTACGTTCATGAGCGCGCGGGCGGAGGCGCAGGGCTTGGCTCAGTTTACGGACGCCGGCCCAACCCTGGAAACCAACCCAGCTGAGATCCTGGAGACCAGGCTTACGCTAGAGCCGCAGATCGCCTTCCTTGCGGCGCAGCGCGCGACTGGCAGTGATGTCGAAAGGATCAAGGGAATCCTCGAAACATCGAAGGAAATAGAGGCTTGGGAGGAGTGGCGCGAACTCGACAAGGCGTTTCATCTCGCCATCGCGCAGGCTTCCAAGAACCAGCTGCTGCTGAAAATTCTGGTGATGATTCAGGAAAGCCAGACCCAGAGAAATTGGGGGCGGCTCTCCGACTTGCCGTCCGCGATTGCTAGGCGCAGCCATATTACGCACGAGCATGATGCGATCTTTCACGCCATCCAGTCGCGAGAAGCTCGCGATGCTGCGGTTCTCATGCGCCGACATCTCGAGGAAGTGCGCAAGGCCCTGCTGGGCCCGTTCGCGCCGATCTGACCCCAAACGTAAGCCTCGCAGTATCCTTGTATCGGCATCGGGCCCCGTGCCCGCCGATTGCTGTTCCGATTGGGCCAACGCTCAAATTGGTTGATTGACTCTTCCAATTGGGTCGATTATTGATCTTAATTGGGTGGAAATTGGTTATACAAGGATTGGGCCTTGACGGTATCAAATGCGGCCGTGAGCTTCGTGCCGGCCTCGGCAGTTTTGGAAATCCTGGATTGGAAACAGGTCATCGAAAGCCTGTCTCGCGCCTATTCCGTGCCGCACGGGCCGATGGTCAGTCCGCTTCGGACGGTGGCGCGGAATGGCCGGATTTGGCTCAGAAGCCTGACGGCGATTCCACCGGGCGCTCGCTTCATGGGCGGCAAGCTGTTCGGCATGGGGCCGAAGCCGGCGATCAACTATCTGATCCCACTGTTTGAGCAGGAAACCGGCGAGCTCCGCGCGCTTGTCGATGGAGCGTTCATCACCAGCTTCCGCACCGCCTCTACCTCCGCGGCAGCCCTCGACGTGCTCGCACCGAAAGAGGATTTGGTCATTGGCATGATTGGTAGCGGCCAGGAGGCCGTAGCCCACGCCCGCGCCATTCACGCCATTCGCAGGATTGGCGAGCTGCGCATCTTTAGCCCCACGCCGGAAAGCAGGGCACGCTTTGCAAAAACATTTCAGGCCGAGACCGGCGTCACTTGCGTCGCGGCAGATACGCCTGAGGATGCCGTAAGGCCGGCGACCCTCGTGGTCGCGGCAGCGCGCTCGCGCGACGAGTCACCAATCCTGTACGGTGACTGGCTGGATAATTGCCGGGCCGTGGTCTCGGTCGGATCCACGGTCCCCGAACAGCGCGAAATCGACACCAGCGTGGTCGCGCGTTCTGATCTGATCGTGTGCGATGTGCTTGAGGAAGTCATGCACGAAACGGGTGACATGATCGCGGCGAAAAAAGCGGGCGTCAGCTTCGAACAGAAATGCGTATCGCTCAACGATCTCTTGTGCGGAAAGGTCGCGGACAGGGTCAGAAGTGCGAGCATGCCGATGTTCAAGAGCGTCGGCGCCGGTATCCAGGACATCGTCTGCGCCGAGCTTGCTTATGAGCTTGCCGACAAAGCCCGTCGTCTCGTTCCGTTGCCGATCGAGTTCTACAGGAAGACGATCTAGCGCAGAGCTCTGCGTCTCTCTTGGTGGAGTGTTGAGACTGGCCGTGCATGTTCGGCAGTCCGGGAGGAGATAGAAGTGGCCTCTTATTCGAAAAATGAAACACGCGGCTGGACTCGCGAAAGGATGATCGGTGCTGTGAACTGCACCATCCCTTCCTTCACCGGGGACATGAACGGCATCAACGAAACGGCGATTCGCCACGATGTCGCGCTCGCCAAGAAGCACGGCTTCGTCGGGTCGCTTGCCATCGGTGAAGTCAACATCACGCTTCCCGAATACGTCGATTTCGTCCGGATCATGAAGGAGGAGGCCGGCAAGGACTTCTACGTCATGCATCATGCAAGCTGGAATACACTCGAGCAGAACATCGAGGCCGTGCAGCTCGCTGAGCGTGCCGGAGCTGACTACGTGCTCCTGACCTATCCCGCAAACTTTTATCCGCAGTCCGAAGATGAGATCTTCCAATACACCAAGGCGTTCTGTGATGCGACGAATCTCGGTGTCCTGCTGTTTCCGATGGCGATCTGGGGATTTTCTCGGCTGCATCCGGCCGACATCTCATCGAGTGTGATCCGGCGGATGCTGGACGCCTGCCCCAACATCGGCGCCATCAAGGCGGAGGGCGGCCATCCCTCGATCATGAGCGTGATCGAATGCCATCGGCTGTTCGGCGAAGAAGTGGTGATCTCGATGCCGCTGGAATGGGATCTCATCCCGTTGTCACAGCTATTTCCAATCCAGCTCTCGGCGACTTCGGACCACGAGTTCTGGGGCCCGCTGATCCCGCACGTCATGAAGCTGCTACGCGAGCGCAAGTTCGACGAGGCGACCGAAATCTACTGGCGTATGCATCCGGCACGCAAGGTGAAGAACCAGATGACCCAGTCGATGACGGGTGCGTTCATGCTGAACCGCATGCAGTGGAAATTTCAGGGTTGGTTGCAGGGCTACAATGGTGGCCCATTGCGCGGGCCGACGCCGAGGTTGCACGAAAATCACATGCTTGCGCTGCGCAACGCGCAACGGGCCTCAGGTCTTAATCCCAGTGAGGATCCGCTCCACGAGTACTTCATAGGCCGCAGTCCCTCCTGATCAGGACGAGGACATGACGATTGCCAGGAAATATCAGTCCGGCCGCCACCCGATCCTGATCGGAGATTGGCGGGATAGCGAAACCGGCGCGACGATCGAGGTCCGAAATCCCTCGAATGATGAAGTGATTGCCCATGTCGCCAACGCCAGCGTGGCCGACGCGCTTGCTGCCGTAGATGCCGCCGCGGCCGCCGCGCCGGCGTGGGCCGCCACGTCGCCGCGCCAAAGAGCCGAAATCCTGCGCAAATGCTTCGAACTGATGATCGCAGAGGAGAGGGAGCTGGCGCGCCTGATCGCTCTCGAAAATGGCAAGGCTTACTCAGACGCGCTAGGGGAGGTACGCTACGCTGCCGAGTTCTTTCGCTGGTACAGCGAGGAAACGCCGAGGATCATCGGCGAGATGAGCTTGGCGCCTTCGGGGCAGAACCATATTCTCGTATCCTATGAGCCCGTAGGCATTGCCGTCCTTGTGACGCCCTGGAATTTCCCCGCGGCCATGGCCACGCGCAAGATGGCGCCGGCCCTTGCAGCCGGCTGCACCTGCGTGCTCAAGCCTGCGACGGAAACGCCGCTGACCGCACTCGCGGTCGCTGAAATCATCTTGAAGGCGGGTGTCCCAAAGGGCGCGATCAATGTGATCGTGACCTCTCAGTCGGGCAAGTCGGTTGGTGCGATGTTGCACGACCCGCGCGTGCGGACTGTCTCGTTCACCGGCTCAACCGAGGTCGGTCGTATTCTGCTGAGAGAGGCCGCCGACCAGGTTCTCACCACGTCAATGGAGCTTGGTGGCAACGCCCCGTTCCTGGTTTGCCATGACGCGAACCTCAACGCCGCGCTCGACGGCGCCATGGTCGCGAAGATGCGCAACGGCGGAGAAGCATGCACGGCGGCAAACAGGTTCTATGTCGCGCGCAATCTCTACGAGGACTTCACTCAAGGGCTGGCCAGACGGATGTCGGGGCTCAAGATCGGTGATGGGGTCGACGAAGATACGCAGCTCGGCCCAATGGTGAATGCCGAGGCGGTGTTGAAGATCGACGAGCTCGTCCGGGATGCCATCGCGCGCGTCGTTACCGGCGGGCACCGGCTCAATCGCGCAGGCCATTTTTATGCACCCACAGTACTCGCCGACGTCCCTGAGGATGCAGCCATCCTGAAGAACGGAATCTTCGGACCCGTTGCGCCCATCGTGCCGTTCGACGACGAGGCGCACGCCATGAAACTTGCCAACGACACCGAATTCGGACTGATCTCCTATTTGTACACCGAGGATTTGAAGCGAGGTTTGCGCCTGTCGGGGCAAATGCAGAGCGGCATGGTTGCGCTCAACAGGGGGCTGGCAACTGACCCTGCCGCGCCCTTCGGCGGCAGCAAGGCAAGCGGTCTGGGGCGCGAAGGTTCGACCGAAGGCATCAAGGAATATCTCGAAACCAAGTACATCGCGGTCTCGCTGTAACGAGCGACAAGGAGCCGTTTGCTGATCATTGCGTGGCCCGTGTAGGACCGGGAGCCAAAAAAATAGAATACCACGAGAAGGAGGATAACATGGGCGCGGTGAAGAAGGCTTTCGTCGTGGGCGGCGGGATTGGCGGCTTGACGGTCGCCCATGCGCTTCAGCGGATAGGCGTATCCACCAGAGTCATTGAAATGGGCGACAGGCATGACCGGATCGGCACCGGCATTACGCTGCTTGGGAATGCCTTGCGGGCACTCGCCGAACTGGGATTGGTGGATGCTTGCCTCGAAGGCGGCCATGGTTGGGACATCGTGTCGGTGCGCGATGGTGCCGGAACGGTCCTGAGCGAGCAATCCTCGCCAAGAATTTGGGACCCCAATCGTCCGGCTGCGCTGGGGATCATGCGCCCGCGTTTGGGGCAGGTCCTGGAGGACTTTGCGACGAAGAGCGGCGCGAAGATCGATTTCAATACAACGGTCACCCAGATTGACCAGGACGATGATGGGGTGACGGTTCATCTATCGAACGGCGAGACAGATCGCGCCGATCTGCTGATCGCCGCGGATGGCGCTTATTCGAAGATACGCCAGAAAATCTTCGGCGAAGAGTTCAAGCCGCATTATGCCGGCCAGGGGGTGTGGCGTTACACGGTCTCCCGCACCCAGTCCATGAATGGCTTCGTCCTATACCGTCTTCCGACAGGTCGAATGGCGGGCTCGCTGCCGCTGTCGAAGGAATTGTGCTATCTGTTCTTCCTGGAAAGCACGGATGAAAAGCTTCGTGTCCCGCAAGATCAGGTGTGCGATTATCTCCGTAACCTGCTCACCCCCTTTACGGCGCCCGAACTGGTCGCGGCTGCTGAAATGGTCGGCGTGGACAAGCACATAAGCTACCGCTCATTCGATGTCTTGATGATGCCGGCTCCCTGGCACTGCGGCCGGGTCGTGCTGCTGGGCGATGCGGCCCATTCACTGACGCCGCAAATGACGTCTGGCGGCGGTATGGCGATTGAGGATGCGCTGGTTCTCTCTCAGGAACTGGATCGGAACGACGATCTGGAGACTGCGCTCGTGAGCTATTGCCGTCGGCGCGAGGAAAGGGCCAGGCGCGTCTACGACATCGCATACGCCATTTGCCGGGAAGAGCGCAAACCGGAGCATGGTCGGGACTATTCGATGGGCCTTCTTCGCGAAGGCTACGCGTTCCTGGCCGCGCCTGTCTGATTGCGGGTAGGCGAAGTCGAACCGGAATCAACGGACGTCGCTTCCACGGTGATAGGGCCCATCCGAGGACAGAAGGCAAACTCCGTCACTTAACTTCGGCCTACGACAAATAAATCACGAGAGGGGGAATGCATGACAAGGCAAGCGGGCTCGTTGCAGGGATGGATCTTGACGTCTGCTCCATGGATGACGGTTTTTGGGGTGGTTCTGTTGTCGCCGGTCCTGCCGTTCATGATGAAAGAGTTTGCGCAGCACCCGAATGCGCAGGTATTGGTTACGACGGTACTTGCCGGCCCTGCGTTGATCATCGCGCTGCTGTCTCCTTTCGTAGGCGTTTTGGTCAAGCGCGTCGGACGCAAGAATGCCCTGATAGCGGCTATTGTCGTTTACGCTATCGCGGGATCGGCGCCGGTCTGGCTCAATGATATCTACCATATCATTGCCAGCCGCATGATCGTCGGCGCGACCGAGGCGGTACTGACGGCGGTGGCCACTGTCTTGACGGTGGACTACTTCTCTGGCCGGGCGCGAGAGCGGTGGCTGGCATTCCAATTCGGCTCTGCATCGGTGATTGCGGTGATCGCGTTCGGCCTAGGTGGTGCTTTGGGCGGGCTGGCGTGGGGGTGGCACACCCCCTTTCTTGTCTATGGCTTCATGATCCTGCTGTTGCCGCTCTTCATTTTCTTCCTCTGGGAGCCAACTCAGCCGATCGATCGGCTTACGGACGAAGCCAAACAATCAGCGCCGTTCCCTTGGCTGCACATTGCGCCGCTTTGGTTGATGACGATGCTCTCATCCATCGCATTCTACGTTGTGCCGGTCCAGCTCAGCTTCGTGCTTAATTCTCGCGGGCTTGCAACGCCCGAGAGTATTGGTTTGGCGAGTGCCATCGCCAACCTCGGTGTTCCGCTGGGCTCCTATCTTTTCCAGGCCTTCGCGCGGCAGCCGGTGATGCGCCTCCTGACCTCGGGTCTCGTGTTGTTCGCGGCTGGATTTGCGATCGTTGCCGCTGCCGGAACTCCTCAGCTCACGGTCGTTGGTGCGTTCATCGCATGCATTGGTGGCGGCCTCGTCATCCCGCTTCACCTGACGTGGATCATGTCCAGGCTTCCTTTCGAACAGCGCGGGCTGGGTGCTGGCGGATTCTCCGGTGCGTTCTATGTCGGGCAATTCTTCAGCCCGATCGTTGCCGGTATTCTTGCTGCGGGAGCAGGCGGACTTGACGCTGCGATCGGCATACTGGGATGGACCGCCGCCGCAGCCGCCATCATCGCTCTGGTCTACGGCCTGACACGGCTGGGCGGGACTATCCGACTTGAACTGGCGGAAGCAAAGTAGGGCGTGGTGAATGAGCGCGCGGGCATTGATCGATCACTGCCATTGGCGACTGGAGGCAGCCGATCATGCCCGCCACTGTCCGCGTATTCCGTGCGCATCGCCCACGACGTCTACGAAGCAAGGCATGTGATGAACGCCACAGAGCGCTTGTTCTTGAAGGTGACCTAGCCGATGTTGGTGATCGCGCGCCAAATCAAAGCTGCGCGGTCGCTCCTCGGTTGGGAGCAGCACGATCTCGCGGCGCGATCAGGCGTGGCGATCTCGACGATACGCCGGCTCGAAGGCTTCAAGGATGCGCCGTTGGGCGCGCATGTCGAGACGCTCACGAAGATAAGTCGGGCATTCGAAGCAGCAGGAATCGAATTTCTGAACGGCCCAGGGCCGGGAGTGAAGCTTTCTGCCGAGCCGTCAGTAAACAAGCTGGCGGAATGAGGTGGGCGCAGAGCCACAAGCCGGCGCTTCAAGTATATCATGTCGTATCGCAGAACCGAATGCTTGTATCTCAAATACAAACTAGTGTGATTACTGTAATTAACTGGATTATTTGAATATTCCATCGCGGAATCTATTGATGACGCGTGATCTTTGTACTGCTCTACCCCCGCAATCCGCTTGGCGGATACTGGCAAAGAGTCCGTTGAAACGGGATATTTGGAAACGCGGGAGGGGGAATGATGAAGAAACGCAACGTGGCCGTGATGGTCGGAGCGCTGACGTTGTCAGCTGTTGCTACGGTGGCCAATGCGTATGAGTTTGGATCGTCCGGTTGGGCTCAAAAGCCCGGGATCGTGCTTGGAGCTGCCGCCGCGGCGCCGCCGCCTGGCCTCTACGGATTCGATCAGGTGTTCACCTATCAGTCGAACCTTGTCGGTCCAGGAGCCCCGGTTAATCCCGGAGGAGCGTCGACCGGCGTGAAAGCCGATGTCTTCGCGCAAGGCCTGCTCTGGGTGCCCGGCTGGAATTTCCTCGGCGCGACCTATGACGTTGTTGGCGTGGTGCCATTCATTTCGGCGAGCGTTGGTCCTCCGATGGACGCCAACCCCTCGGGCATGCACAACATGTTTCTAGCCAACGAATTGAGCTAGTCACGTGAATCTAAAGTTCGCTACATAAAGTCTGCTGGGCTCTGTGGCAGAAGCGTTTGACGGAAGCCAAGATCTGGTCTGCGGACTTGGTCCATTTGAAGGGCTTCGGGTTATTGTTGTGCAGTTCGATGAAGGTACGGATGTCGGCCTCGAGCTGCCTGACGGAGGTGTGAACACCTCGCTGGATCTGCTTTCTGGTGAGTTCAGCGAACCAGCGCTCGATCTGATTGATCCATGACGTGGAAGTCGGCGTGAAGTGGACATGATAGTGCGGCCGGCGAGCGAGCCACGCTTTGATCTTGGGTGTCTTGTGGGTGGCGTAGTTGTCCATGACGATATGGACAGCGAGCCCCTCAGGGATTTGAGCGTCGATCTCTTTGAGGAACTTCAAGAACTCGACCGCCCGATGGCGCTTGTAGCATTTGCCAATGACAAAGCCGGAAGCGACATCGAGCGCGGCAAACAGCGTGGTCGTACCATGCCGCACATAGCTGTGCGTGCGACGTTCCGGCACCCCAGGCATCATCGGCAAGACCGGCTGCTCGCGATCGAGTGCCTGGATCTGGCTTTTCTCATCGACGCTGAGGACAACGGCTCGGGTCGGTGGGGACAGGCAAAGCCCGACAATATCGCGGACCTTGTCGACGAACAGTGGATCGCTCGACAGTTTAAATGTCTGGCTGCGGTGAGGCTGCAAGCCGAACGCCGCCCACATTCGGCGGATCGTGGTGTGAGAAAAGCCAGCTTCCGCAGCCATCGAGCGGATCGACCAGTGCGTCGCGTCGCGCGGCGTCGTACGCAATGTCCGCTCGATTACCTCAGCAACCTGATCGTCGTCGATGGTTCGAGGGCGGCCAGGGCGGGCTTCGTCAAGCAGGCCATCACAGCGATCCTTCAAGAATCGGCGGCGCCACTTGCCAACGGTGTGTTCATGGATGCCAAGTTCGGCAGCCACAGACTTGCTTGGCAGACCATCTGCACACCGCAGGATCGCGCGGCACCGCTCAGATAGCGATCGGGCTACACGATGACGACGAACTTGCCTCTCCAAGTACGCCCGCTCCTGCGCACTCAGCACTAACGGCGCAATCGGCCGGCCCCGCACACCTGCATTCGCCACTAGCACTCTCCTCTCTAGAGATTCGAGCTATCAACTAATGTGACGAACTTGCGTTCCAGATGACTAGAGACTCGGCGATAGCGGGTTCTTCGTCAAAGCCGCTCTGGGCATGTATATACCCACCGGCACTTTGCAGGGACCTGCGGGGCTCTCCAATGTGGGGGATCCGTGGTGGACCTTTCAACCCAACCTGGCCTTCTCCTACCTGAAGGATGGATGGAATCTCACGGTCAACGTGTTCGACGAGAGGTACCGTCAAGTTAACGAATTGGAGCGGCCAAGGGGATAGACGAGCGGCATGCCGATCGCCCGGGACCCTCTTTATCGCCGCCATCGCTTCCCACCGGAAGTGATCAGCTATGCCGTTTGGTTGTATTTCCGGGTTCCCTTAAGCTTGCGCATGGTCGAGGAAATGCTGGCAACGCGTGGCATTGGCGTGACCTATGAAACCGTGCGCCAGTGGGGACGGAAATTCGGCAAGCCGTTCTCCGATCGGATCCGCCAGCGCGCACCCGCTCGCGGTGACAAATGGCATCTGGACGAAGTCGTTATCTCGATCGCGGGCGTACAACATTGGCTCTGGCGCGCTGTCGACCAGAATGGCTTCGTTCTCGACGTCTTGATCCAGCGCCGAAGAGACTCGCGCGCTGCCCAGCGGCTCATGAAGAAGCTCTTGAAATCCGCCGGCACGCCGCCGCGCGTGATGATCACGGACAAGCTCCGTTCGTACGGCGCTGCGAGGGCGAAGATGGGCTTTCACGTCGAACATCGCCAGCACAAAGCTCTCAACAATCGGGCCGAGAATTCTCATCAGCCGACGCGGCGACGCGAGCGGATCATGAAGCGTTTCAAATCGTCCCATCAGGCTCAACGGTTTCTGTCAGTTCACGATCAGGTCGCGAACCTTTTCCACATCCCCTATCCCGGAGCTGTCACTGCCGACTTCCGTCGTGCTTCGCGCGAGCGAGCCTTTGCGACTTGGCGCGACATCTCCACGACAAGCGCTATCGCCGAATCTCGAACCTTTGAGAATGGCCTCCTTCGGCTCGGCGGTCGATTAAGTTGACGATGCCCCCCGAACCGGTTTGATCGCTTCACGAAACTGCTCGAGGCTTTTCCGGGTTTCCATCGATCAGCTCTGGACCTCATTCTCGCACCGTTTTCGCCGGCAAGCGAGTTAGCTGCCGAGCAACAGCTTCCTCGCCTCGCTCGGGGAAGCCGGCCTCGACCCGTGCCGCATCACAATCCGAGCCGCCTCTTCGACAAGCTCCGCGTTGTTCCCGGCGAGCTTACCTTTGGCGATGTAGAGATTGTCCTCGAGGCCGACGCGCACGTGCCCGCCAAGCTCGCACGCTGCGGCGGCGATCTTGAACTGGTCATGCGAAATGCCGAAGGCACTCCAGAGCGCTCCGGATGGCAGCATGCTGCGCATCAGCTGCAGCACATCGGCTTGGGCCGGCGCGCCCCAGGATACGCCGAGACAGAACTGGAAGAAGGTGGGTGCTTTCAGCACCCCAATTTCCAGCAGATGTTTGGCCAATCGTATGTGGCCGAGATCGAAGACCTCAATCTCCGGCTTGATGCCGGCGTCGGATATCGTTCGCCCCATGAACTCGAGATCGCTCACAAGGTTGACCATTGCTATTCGTCCGAAGTTCAACGTCGCCACGTCGAGGCTGCAGATTTCCGGCTTGAGCTTGAGGATATGGTCGAGCCGCTGCTGCGGCGTCATGGGTGGATTGACTCCGGGGGCTGGCTGCAGCCGCAAACCATCTGGGGCATATAGGGAGCCGGGTCCGCTGGTCAGGTTGATGATGACGTCCGTCGATGCCCCCCTGATGCGCTCCACGACCTCCGCGTAAAGTTCGAATTCGACCGACGGTGCGCCCGTCGCGGGGTCGCGCACATGAATGTGGACGACCGCAGCTCCAGCATTCGCCGCGTCAATGGCTTGATCGGCGATCTGCTTTGGCGTGACGGGGACCGCCGGACTCCTGCCGACGGTGTCCCCCGCACCGGTCAGGGCACAGGTAATGATGGTCGGATTGGACATCGAATTGCGCGGCTCCCAGCTTTCTATTGGTGCTCGGCATCGATCAGCACGAACGCGACCCTGGAGATCCGGTCGGAACGATTGGACCACGCATGGTTGGTGCCGCGCTGGATCAATACATCGCCGGGCCGCATCAGCGTCTCGCCCTCGTCGAGCAAGGCCCAGATCTCTCCTTCCAGCACGATCGCGTAGTCGAGCGTATGCGTCTTGTGGAAGAAGAAGTGCCGCGCCTTGGTGTCGAAGGCTTCGGGGCTGCCGATCCCCGCCCTGAACTTCTCGAGCTCGTCGCGAGAGTAGAGGCTGTCCGGCGGGAATTCGGCGATACGCAGAACGTTCCCTCCGGCTGGAGGCTCGATGGCGAGCTTGCGATCCCCTGGAGCGGGTTCCTCCTGCTGCACGATGTCCGCGGGAGTTTTGTCGGCAACCCAGATTACGGTTCCTGCCAACCCCGGTGTCCCCGGCACAACATGCACGTTGGGTGCTGCACCATCCGAGACAATGACTGACCGGCCATCGGCGCGATGGCCGGTCACGATACGGCGAACGGGTTTTGCCATGATGATGTAATTCTCGATTGGATCTGAGCGGGTTGGGTTCGGGCGCTCCTGCCCTGACTGGGCTGTCCCAAGCGGATCACCAGAACTTCTGGCGCCTCTCGGGCCACCAGCGCTTTTCTTCCGGAGGGCCGATCTTGGTGCGGAGCGTACCGATCCGAGAGACCTCGAGTTCAAGGACGTCACCGGCTTCAAGTTTCCGGCCGATCTCCAGGCCGGATCCGTTGCCGACGGTGCCCGAAGCAAACAGGTCTCCCGGCTGCACGTATTCCGAGATCGACATGTAAGCCAGCGACTCACCCGGCGTCCAAATAGTCTCGGCACTATCTCCGCGCGAGCATTCCTTGCCGTTGATGCGAACCGCCATCTCAAGATCATCGAGACGGCCGATCTCATCCATCGTTACGATCCACGGACCGATACCGAAGGCACAATCCTTGCCCTTTCCGGGGCCCATGCCGATCTTCATCTCGAGCTTCTGGATGTCGCGCGCGCTGAAATCGTTGAAGATCGTCACGCCGAAGATCGCCCGCTGCGCCTCGTCGGGCGTCAGGTTGTGGCAGACGCGTCCGACGATGTAGCCAAGCTCCAATTCGTAGTCGAAATAATCGGTATAGAACGGCTTGGGCACTTCGGCATCGTGCCCGACGGCGGTGAACGGGGTACCCTTGAAGTAGCCCGGAATCTCAAGCAGCGCCTCGGTCGGCTCGGCCCCAATGCGCTCGTGGAATTGCTTGATGTGCTTGACGAAGGTGAGGCCATCCCGGATGACCGGCGGATCGATCGCGCTCAGCCAGTTCACGCTTGAGATTGCGGTAGAGGCATCATCGGCGCGCGCCTGTACGGCCTCATGAGCAGCCTCCAGGAAAATGTCGCCAAGACCGATCGCAGCCGACATGCTCCCTGGGAAGATCGCCGACGCCAACCGCTGGGCGCCCTCCTGCGTGGCCCCCTTCGCTTGCCGTCGCAGGATCTCCGCGGTCGCGAGGTCGATGACCCTGCTCTTCGCGGTATCCACCGCGACGAGGCGCGCGACCGATCCGAACGGCGTTCCGACTGAAATTCGTCCGAGCTTCACGTCGTCCTCCTTATTTATTATACGATACGTTTCGTATCTTTTCTGCTGCGGGGAGTCAAGCGGGCCGCTGCCGTCTTTCCGACCGGCCTTAATGGAACTCGTTTGTCGAAGGACGTGACGCCGTGCTACGGAAACGCACTGGCTCGATATCCATTGAATTGCTCGACACTGGCTATGGCATCAACCAAACGCGCTACTGCAGGCGGACCGATGAGTTCTCAAGATACCGAACCATCGGATTCAAGGCCGATCGGAAGACCGCGCGATCTCGCCTCCAAGCGGTCGATTTTGTCGGCCACAATGGGCCTTCTGCAAACGGTCTCGGTCGCCGATCTCGCGATCGAAACAGTGGCGCGCAACGCCAGGGTTTCAAAAGCCACGATCTATCGCTGGTGGGACAGCAAGGGCGCGCTGGTCATCGACGCGTTCATGGAGTCCCATTTCAGCAATACTCCGATGCCAACGGCGGTCGACCCGCGGACCGCTATCAAGCGGCACCTCACCTCCCTCGCGCAATATTTCAGCGGCCGCGCCGGGAAGCTGGTCGTTCAAATCCTGTGCGAAGGCCACGACAACGATGCGCTTTTGGCAGAGTTCAATGAACGGTTCGCGAAGAACCGTCGGCGTCTCGTTCAGGAAACCTTTGAGCGTGGACAGCAGGAGGGACTATTCAGGCCCGGCATCGATGCAGCCTGGGCTGTCGAGATGCTGTACTCGCCGATCTACCGGCGCTTGATCTTCGGCCAGCCGCTGGATGCAGAGTTCATCGAGCTCCTTTGCGGGAGCGTCGACTCTATGTTTTCCACGGATGTCAAGTCCAAGACGTCGCGACAGAAATCAAAAGCATAACTCTCGCTGGACTTCACAATCTCACGCGGTCTCGGCGCCAGCAAATGGCTCGATGCCCGACTTGCGGCGCGGCGCCACGACGGCCAGCGAGGACACAGAGGTGACCACTGCCTTGCTTTCGCGATCCAGAAGCTGTGCACGCGTGAACACGACGGCCTTTCCGCAGCGTTCGACTTCGGCGACTGCTCTGTATTGGCCCGGCTTAGCCGACCTGAGATACGAGACGTTCATGTTGATCGTTGCAACGGAAAGTCCATCAGCAATTGCCAACAGCGCCGCATAGGCCATGGCGAAGTCGAGCATCATCGCGACCGCGCCCCCGTGAACGACGTCCTCGGCCTGCAAAAATTGCTGACCGACAATAAAGGACAGCTCGATGCGTGGCCCCGCGAGGTCGATTTTTTCGAGGTTGATTTTCAATGATTCGGCAAGGGAGCTCGATTTGACAGCAACCGGCAACCCCTCCCCCGACTGGTATTGACGCAGAAGCTTTTGATCCAGGTTCATTGCTGATTCCAAATCGCTATCGAGTCATGCCACGCTCGGCGCGATCGAACTGTCGCGGAAGACCGAAGATCGACCAATCAGGCAAAGAATGGACGAGACCAGCAGGCAGGTAGCGGCGACAACAAACCATGGCAGGTAGTTGCCGGCCCGATCATAGAGCATCCCGGCCAGGATCGGCCCACCGCCGCCACCGACCGACACCGCGAGATAAATGCCGCCAAACAGCGTGCTGAAGTGAGCTGGCGGGAAGCGTCTTCCGACCAGGAAAAGAGCGAGATCAAACTCCGAGCCAATGGTGAAACCCATGGCCAGCGTTCCCGGCACGATCAGCTCCGAGTTGCCCGACGCCAACATGAGCACACCGCAGGCAGACAACAGAAAAATCGCGGCCGCAAGCAGGTTGGTTTCGATGATATCCAGCAGGAATCCTGTAATCAGTCGCCCCGCGATAACAGCAAAGCCTATCAAACCCGCTAGTCCCGCAGCGGCTGCAGCCGGAGTACCGCGGTCAGTCAGCATCGGGACGAAATGGACGATCGTGCCGAAGATTCCCGTCGATGCCAGCAGGAAGATGATGGCGAGCAGCAGAAAGCGTCGATCGGCGTACAGACCCCAGTTCTGCCGTGCCGCGCCGGGCTTGGATCTTTCGTGCCCAGCCTGGCTCTTCAACAGCAGCGCGATGATCGGAATCATGCCGAAAGTCAGTATAGCCAGCCCGATATAGGCTCCCCTCCATCCGTAAGCGTCGAGTAACCGCCCGACCAGCGATGGAAACGTCAGAGCAGCGAGGCCAGGCCCGCAATACACGATCCCGTAGACAAGCCCCAAGCGTCGCGGAAAATTGCCGACGATCATGCGGCCGTAAGAGACGGGAGTCGTCGCGCTACCAAGAACAGCCAGAACGAACGTGAGAAGAAGGAAGCTGACGAGCCCGCCGGTTACCAGACCCAATAAAAGGAACGAAAGCGCTAACGCGCCTCCCGACAAGAGCGCCATTCGAAATGCACCGAACCTGTCCACCAACCGCCCCGCAAAGGGACTAGCCACACCGATGGTCAGTATTCCGATCAGTGGACCGAGAGACGCCATCCCGCGCGTCCAGCCGTACTCGGCGGCAAGCGGCTTCAAGAACAGGCCCGAAGTATAGAATTAGATCGATGAGACGCTCATCATCATGCCGAGCAGGCAACCCACAATCAGATTCCGGCCCCGCCAAAGCTCGCGTCGCGAGCTGATTTCGCCGTCCATCCTTTTCCTCCCAATAGGCCCGTAGCAGGCTTTTATAGTTATTACACGTATCGTTTCGAAAATACTTATGTCAAGAGAAGCCCTCCGCGCGGCATCGTCAACTTAATCGACCGCCGAGCCGAAGGAGGCGATTCTCAAAGGTTCGAGATTCGGCGATAGCGCTCGTCGTGGAGATGTCGCGCCAAGTCGCAAAGGCTCGCTCGCGCGAAGCACGACGGAAGTCGGCGGTGACAGCTCCGGGATAGGGGATGTGGAAAAGGTTCGCGACCTGATCGTGAACTGACAGAAACTGTTGAGCCTGACGGGACGATTTGAAACGCTTCATGATCCGCTCGCGTCGCCGCGTCGGCTGATGAGAATTCTCGGCCCGATTGTTGAGAGCTTTGTGCTGGCGATGTTCGACGTGAAAGCCCATCTTCGCCCTCGCAGCGCCGTACGAACGGAGCTTGTCCGTGATTATCACGCGCGGCGGCGTGCCGGCGGATTTCAAGAGCTTCTTCATGAGCCGCTGGGCAGCGCGCGAGTCTCTTCGGCGCTGGATCAAGACGTCGAGAACGAAGCCATTCTGGTCGACAGCGCGCCAGAGCCAATGTTGTTCGCCCGCGATCAAGATAACGACTTCGTCCAGATGCCATTTGTCACCGCGAGCGGGTGCGCGCTGGCGGATCCGATCGGAGAACGGCTTGCCGAATTTCCGTCCCCACTGGCGCACGGTTTCATAGGTCACGCCAATGCCACGCGCCGCCAGCATTTCCTCGACCATGCGCAAGCTTAAGGGAAACCGGAAATACAACCAAACGGCATAGCTGATCACTTCCGGCGGGAAGCGATGGCGGCGATAAAGAGGGTCCTTGGCAGTCCGCATGCCGCTCGTCTACCCCGCTTCACGGCCACCTTGGCACTATTTGTCGGCGCACGAGACTCGTATCCGCAACCGGTTCGCTATACGCGGTGGGATCAGGGGCAGGGCGGTCTTGTTTGAAATTCGATTGCGTTCGTTGCGCTCTGGTTGGGGTGTTTCTGGCGTGAAACTGGCGCGGTGATTCCTCATCTCTCCGTCCTCCGCACCAGCGCCAGTGGCTCCCGTAAAGAATGGTCGCTAGGTGTCTTGAACTTCGTTGACGGATCGATCCATTCCGAGAAACGACCGAAACCTCTCAGTTTGAGGATTGGCCATGATGTCGTGCGGCGCGCCGTGCTCCATGATCACGCCGCCGTCCATGAAAATAACGCGATCGGCAACCTCCCGGGCGAAGCCCATCTCATGCGTGACGACGATCATCGTCATGCCCTCGTTGGCCAGTTCCCGCATGACGCGGAGCACTTCGCCGACGAGCTCGGGGTCGAGGGCCGACGTCGCTTCGTCAAAGAGCATGACAGCGGGTCGCATCGCGAGCGCGCGGGCGATTGCCACGCGCTGCTGCTGGCCGCCGGAGAGGCGGGCGGGATATTGGTCGGCCTTGTCGGTCAAGCCGACCTTCTCTAGCAACTCCAGCGCGTGCTTCCTCGCCTCAGTCCTGTCTCGGTGCTGGACCGACACGGGCCCCATCATGACGTTCTGAAGGACGGTCCGATGCGGGAACAGATTGAAGCTTTGAAAGACCATTCCGACATGCTCACGGTTCTTCGCAACTACCTTCTCATCGAGCATGCGGCGACGGCCTGCGCTGTCGCTCTGATAGCCGACCGGTGCCCCATTGACCGTGATTGTGCCGTCCTCGAATGTCTCAAGGAAGTTGACGCAGCGCAGCATCGTGGACTTGCCTGATCCGCTCGGGCCCAGAACGACAACGACTTCACCGCGCCGGACATCGAAAGAAACCCCGTTCAGGACACGATGCGCCCCGAAGGATTTCACGAGGCCATTCACTGATACGATAATGGGCGATCCGGCGGAGATGGTCATGGGCACCCTCAGTGATCGAAGGAGAGTTTCCGCTCGCAATAGTTCGCGAGCAGCGAAATGGGGTAGCAGATCAAAAAGTAGATCAGCATGACACCCAGGAAGATTTGGAAAGCCGCGAGTGTTCTCTCCACGACCTCGCGAGCAGCAAAGGAGAGTTCCCAGGCTCCGACGACCGAGGCGTAAGAGGTCTGCTTGATCGCCATAAGCGAGATGTTGAGGATCGGCGCAATCGAGAGACGGGCTGCCTGAGGGAGGACGACCTCACGGAGCATCGTCAGCGGCCGCATGCCAAGGCTCTTAGCTGCTGCGATCTGGCCGGTCGGCACGGCTGCGATGGCGCCGCGCACTGCCTCGGTGACGAAGGCGCCGACATAGAAGACCATCGATATCATGACTGCGGCGTAGGCGCTGAGACGGATTCCAAATGCCGGGAAAGTGTAGAAGCCGAGAAACATCACGACCAATACCGGAATGCCCCGAAACACGAAGACGTAAGCCGTGACGAGGGACCGAAGGATCGGTCCACCTCCGCTCGAGATCGTTCCGACGACCGCGCCAAGAAGCGTGCCGGCTATGACGACGACGAAGGCGAGCCATAGCGTGACAAGCGCACCCTGCAACAGGTAGGGCAGGTTTGCGATAAGGACGGATATGCTCATCCGAGCCTCCGCGAGAAGCGCATCTCGCTGACTCGAAACCCGGCGCCGATGACGGAAGTCAGGATTAGATAGAGCGCCGCAACGAGGATGAAGACCTCAAAGGACGCTCCTGATCTTTCGATGATGACCTTGCCGGACAGTGTCAGGTCAAGCACACCGATCGCCGATACGAGAGACGTGTCCTTCACAAGGACGATCAGTTGGTTCGAGACGGGTGCCATGACCTTGATAGCGGCCTGTGGAAGAACGATCTGGCGAAAAATCGCCCAGCGGCGCATGCCGATCGCCTGTCCCGCCTCCCACTGCTTGGCGCCCACGGCCGCGATGCCGCTGCGCAAGAGCTCAGACAAAAAGGCTGCGTGCTGAAGCGCGACGGCGAGGACACCGCAGGTGATCTCACCCCAGAAGATTCCCACGAGTGGCAGGCCGAAGAAGAGGAGGTACATCTGGACGAGGAGCGGTGTATTCCTCATCACCTCGACATAGGCTCGTACAAGAGCGCTGGGTAGCCGCCAGCCGGCAACGCGCGGCACAGTGAGAAGCACGCCGATTGCGAGAGCCGTCGGCGCCGCGAGCGCCGCGACAGCGATGGTAACGAGCATCCCGTTCCAGAGTTGCGGAAGGTAGCGGACGGCGAAGTTGCCAAACTGTGACCAATCCATCACCCGCCCTCTCTGCGCAGTCGATCAGTTATTGTTGAGATACCACTTCGCATTCTTCGGCTTTTCGCCGAACCACTTCTCGTAGATCGCGCTGTACTCGGCGAAGAGATACCCGCCGGTCATCTCGGACACGACGAGATCGAGGTATTGCCAGAGCCGGAAGTCGCCCGGCTTCATGAAGATACCCGTGTTGACGACATCCGTCAGGCGAGTTTCCATCACGCGCATGTCCGGGTTGGACTTGACATACCATGCGGCTACGGGAGCATCGAGCTGAGCGGCCTGGGCTCGGCCAAGCTTCACAGAGTTGAATTGCGAGGCGATGCCGTCAAAGGTCTGGAGCTTGGCCTGCGGGAAGAGGCGCTTGGCGCGCTCCTCCTGGGTCGGCGTGGTCAGATTGGCGATGGTGACGTTCGGCTTGTTCAAATCGTCGAGCGTCTTGAAGGGCGCATCTTTGCGGACGATGAGGACGATGCCGCCATCGATATAGTTGCGGGTGAACGCGACCCGCTGCGCGCGGTCGGCGTAGATGGTTGTCGTCTGCGCGCCAAAGTCGATCGTGCCGTTCTGGGCATTGGGCCAGCGCTGGGCTGCGCTCTGGCGAATGAACTCGACCTTGTTGGGATCACCGAAAGTCGCTTTGGCGATCAGCCGGGCAACATCGATGTCGAAGCCCACCAGCTCCCCCTTCTCGTCGACGAAGCCGAAAGGAGGTGACTCGCTCGACACGCCGACGACCAGCTTGCCCCGCGCCAGGATTTCATCCAGCCTGGACTTCTCCTGAGCGTGGCTCGCCCCGGCCGCGAGCGCGAACCCGCAGAATGCCGCAACCAGATCGGTGACGAACCGCAGTCCATAGCTTCGCATGTCCATGCTCCATTGGTTGTTGGAAAGATAGAAGTGTGGCCTTTGCTCAACGACTAGCGCTCGTCTTGCCGCGGCGAAAGAACACGGTTCCTGACGGAGCACGTTAGAAATAGTTACGCTGCCAACGTTTTAGAGGCGGCAATTGAGGGCCGCTCGCTCCAGGGCCGCCAATGCAGCGGCAACGATAGGGCGCCGGGATGTGCCCTTGGGAACGGCGCTGAATATGTGTCTGTGTAAGGCGGGCGCAATGGGAAGAACGCGAAAGTCGGGATCCTTGTCGAGGGGCTGCACCGCAAGACCGGGCAGGACTGTTACGAATTGTCCGGTGCGTACCATCTCAAGGGTGGCAGAAATATTACGAGCGCTGCAGCCAATCTTCATTTCGAATCCGGCAGCCAAGCACGCGTTAGTCAAGTTCTGCTGATAGGCGACCGCCGTTTGGTTGATCGCCCACTTCTCGTTCGAGAGATCCTTGAGCTCTATGCTTGTCAAGTCGGCCTTCGCGAAGCGGTGGTCTGACGAAAGGATCGCACTCAAGGCGTCGACATAGAGGGGGTGGAATTCGAGGGCCTGTTGGTACGCACTTGCATCGGCATAATCGTCGACAATTGCGATATCGACCTGCTTGGCGACGGTTGCCTTGAGGCCTTCGGTCGGCTCGAGTTCGACGAAGATTGCATCGATCAGGGGGTGTGTCTTGTGGAGATAGCCCAAGGCTCTTGGAACGATGCTGGTCGCGACACTCCCGAATGCGGCAAGTCGTAGTTCGCCCGCAGGAGGTCCGTCCTTCTCGTCGAGCTCGGCTTCGATGCGCTCTGCCAGTTGCAGCAGCGGCGTGACGCGATCCAGGAGTTGCTGCCCTTTGGTTGTCAGGCGCAGCCCTCCTGCCGAACGCTCGAAAAGTACCGCTCCCGCCTCGCGTTCGAGCAGCGCCAACTGTTGCGACACGGCTGGCCGTGTCTGGCCGAGCGCTCGTGCCACCGCCGAGATCGTGCCGAGCTCGGAAAGCTCATGAAAGAGACGTAGTCGTGAAAGACTGAGGGCCAAACTGGCATATCTCCAAAGAACCCGAGAGTAAGAATTTCTTTCGCCTCGCGTCAATTGGACTGGTCTTCCGGGGCCGGTCGAACCGGCCCAAAACCGCCGGCATCACCCTTGTGATCGCGATCATCGCGAAGATGAGGCTGCGATCGCCGAGTTTTGACCGGCCTATCGGCCAATATCGCGAGGATTTATCGATGCCGACGATCGCCTTCTTGGGTGTTGGCCGCATGGGTTCACATATGGCGCGTCGGCTTGCCGAAGCCGGACATAAGGTGCGGGCCTTCGATCCCAACGCGCCGGCCGTCGCCAAGCTTGCCCCGGCTGGCGTGGAAGCTGCCGCAAGCCCCAAGGCCGCTGCCGCTGGAGCCGATTTTATTCTGGCGAGCCTCCCTTCTCCAGTGGCCCTGACGGCGGCCGTAACCGGTGAGGACGGGATCCTCGCCGCTGCGAAGAAGGGCGCGACTGTGGTCGATTTCAGTACGGTAGACCCCGAGACCACCAAGGCGGTCGCTGCAGTCTGCGACAAAGCTGGGATCAACTATCTCGATGCGCCCGTCAGCGGCGGCGTCGCCGGCGCAGAAAATGGCAAGCTCCTGATCATGATCGGGGGCGACCAGACCGTGCTGGATGCGACGCGCCCTGTGCTTGAGACGCTGGCTGGCAAGATCATTCATTGCGGCCCGGTCGGTTCCGGACAACTTATGAAGTTGAGCCACAACCTGTTGACCGCGATCAACACGGTAGCACTCGGCGAGGTGCTGGCAGCTAGCGTGAAGTCCGGCGCGAAGCTCGACGTGTTGCTCGAGGTTCTCGGCGGAGGTCTCGCCGGCAGCAAGATGCTGGATTGGCTTGGCAAGACGCTCTTTACGCAGGAGCGGCCAGCCTTCTTCGCGCTCGACCTGATGCACAAGGACATCTCGCTCGCACTCGACGAGTTCACGGCTTCACCGATGTATCTCGGGCAGCTCGTTCGCCAGATCTACAATACGGCCCGCGCGGATGGTCTGGGCGGAAAGGATTCCACTAGCGTCTCGGAGGTCTACGAGCGACTGCTCAAGGTCAATCTCCGTCACCCCGCAGCATGATTTCGAAGAACAGGAACGAACAAATGAGAGCGCAACGCGCCACCACCAGCTACGATTCCGAACTGACGTTGCCGCGCTCCGGGCTGCTTGGCAACTTCATCGGAGGAAAGTGGATCAAGCCGGTCTCGGGCCGCACGATGGCAGTCGAGAATCCCTGCCGACGCGACACCATCGCCATGGTCGGGGCTGCGGACAAGCAAGACGTCGATGCCGCAGTCGCGGCGGCCAAGGCGGCCTTTCCGAACTGGCGCCGCATGGCGGCACGAGCCCGCGGTGCGTTATTGACTGAACTCGGCAATCGCGTATCGGCGCATGCCGAAGAGATCGCCAAGATCCTCGCGGCCGAAACGGGTAACGCGCTGCGCACGCAAAGCCGACCTGAGGTCGCGAGCACTGCCGAGGTCCTGCGCTACTACGGCGGCGTGGTATCCGAGCAGAAGGGCGAGACGTTGCCGCTCGGCCCGGGGATATTCAGCTACACTACGCGAGAGCCGCTTGGCGTCGTCGGCGCGATCATCCCCTGGAATTCGCCTCTCGTACTCGCGGCCGTGAAGATCGGCATGGCGCTCGGCACCGGTAACACGCTGGTTCTGAAGCCTGCCGAGGACGCGCCGCTAGCGGTCATCAAGGTCGCGGAACTTGCAGCCGACATCTTCCCAGCCGGCGTCTTCAATGTCGTCACCGGAACGGGCATCGAGGCCGGTGCTCCGCTTTCGAACCATCCCGACGTGTCGAAGATCTCGTTCACAGGCTCGGTCGAGGTGGGAAAGCTCGTGGCGCATGCCGCCGCCGACCGCATTGCGAAGGTCACCCTTGAGCTCGGCGGCAAGAGTCCCTGCGTCGTCTATCCAGATGCGGCGACGCCCGAGCAACTCGATACCTGCGCGACAAACGTCATCAATGCCATGCGCTTCGCGCGCCAAGGGCAGTCCTGCACGGCGGGCTCGCGGCTCTTCATCCACCGGGACGTGTTCGCGCCGGTGGTTGCAAAGGTTGTCGAGAAGCTGAAGGCCATGAAAGTCGGCGACGCGCTCGACGAGGCCTCTGACATCGGCGCGATCATCAACGCCGAACGCTACGGAGAGGTTTGCGCTTTTATCCGCGAGGCCGTCGATCGTGGCGCGAAGGTGGAGATTGGCCAGGTCCCAGCTCCCGCCAACGACACCGACGGCTTCATGCCGGGCCCCGTCGTGCTGACGGGCGTCGACAATAGCTGGCGGGTTGTGCGCGAGGAGGTCTTCGGGCCTGTCCTGGTTGCGATCCCCTGGACGAACGAAGACGAGATGATCGGCTGGGCGAACGACACCCATTACGGTCTCGCCGCCTACATCTTCACGAACGACATCACCACCGCCCTGCGCGCAGCGGAGCGAATCGATGCTGGCTGGCTCCAGATCAACCGTGCCGGCGGGCAGATCCCGGGCATGTCCTACGGCGGCGCCAAACAGAGCGGCATCGGCGCCGAATATTCCATCGAAGGAGCCCTCGAGAGCTACACCTATCGCAAGAGCGTGACCGTCACGGTGTGAGCCGACAGACAGGCCAAGAGGTCTCCATGGTTATGCTCTTAACCGAAGACTCCACCGGTCCGGACCCTCTTCTGGCCATGGCGGGCGAGCGGTTCGATCGTCTGATGACGATTGAATCCCGTCCTCTTTCGGGCGGGCTTCCACCGGGTCTCGTCGTTCCGATGTACGAGATCTGCCGTCGTCATCACGGCGAGCCGTTGTCCACGTTGGCAGCCAGAGCACTCATGTCGCGCGTCGTCTACGGTGACAACGTCATCGTGGCGACAGGTGCCGGCGTTCCGCCCAAACTCCCGCAGGGCGAAACCGACGGACCGCCAGGCGCCGCTGTCCTTGCACGGGCCATAGCTCTCGGTCTTGGCGCCCAGGTCACAATTGTTTCGGAGGAGGCTCATTTTAAGCCGGTGGAGGCCTGCGCCGCGCTCGTTGGATCCTCTACCGCAAGGCCAATCAAGGTGGAGACTATCCCGCCTCATTCTAAGTATGGGCCCAAGGCCGTCGAGGCGCTGATGGCGCGATACCAGCCATCGGCAATCGTCTTCGTCGAGCTCGACGGCCCCAACCCCGATGGTCTTTTCCACGGTGTCCGGGGCGACCGTCGCCCTGCAGGCACGATGGCGCATCTTCATTTGCTCGCGGAGGCCGGACGCGCGGCGAAGCGCTTGACGATAGGAATTGGCGACGGCGGTAACGAGGTCGGCTTCGGCGCGGTGCGGACCGCACTTGCCGCGTTCCATCCCAACAGCTTCGTTGTCACGGCAGTCGAGACAGACGTGGTCGTCAGCGCTGCGATATCGAACTGGGGCGCGTACGCCGTTTGCGCCGGACTTGCTGTCGGAATAGGCAGTCCCGACCTGCTACATAACGATACTCTCGAAGGGGATCTGATCAGAGCCTGCGTTAGCGCGGGCGCTCGTGATGGCGCTACGGCAAGCACCGAACCCCTCGTTGACGGTGTCCCTGAGAGCGGTCATCGGGGCTTTGTCAGTCTGCTCCAAAGCATCGTTGCAAGTTCGTCAAGCGAACCTGGTCCGGATTCATCATCGCGTCAGCGATCTCGTGAGGTGACGTCGTGACGCCGAGCTACGACTTCGCTGTTGGGCCCGACTTCATCGGTCTCGTACCGGGCTTGAAGCATCGGGAATGTCTCGCGTGGCGTATTCGCGCGGCAAGACGCTTTCGCCGAATGCTCCTGACAAGAACGCCCATTTCATCGCGCATCGCCGGTCACCTTGGCTCCCTGGTTGTCCGCATCGCCAAGTCACACCGGTTCTAGGAGAAGATGATGACAGCCGTCGCCTCGGAGTCGAAAACGCAATCCCCGAAGCCCACAGATCGCTTCGGCAATCCCATCGATCCCATTGTCGGCTTTGCGCGTGGTACCATCATCCGATCCAGTGTCGACGAAGCGCGTCGCCTTCGGCAGGGACAGGCCGTAGCGGCCGATCGTGTCCGCAAGCTCGGCCCGCATTCCATCGGTGTGTTCACGGGAAATCAGCGAGACTTTCCGCTTAAGCCGGAGGATCTTACGACACTGTGCGAGGAATGGGTCGGCCCGGGCCTCTTCGCCGAAGACCTCAGAGTGGCCGCGATCACTCACCTCGGTGGCGAGGACGGGGATGGCGTCGCTGTATTCAATCGCACCAGCGCGGGAATCATTGCCACCATCGTCGCTCATGCCGCCGGCAGCCCCGTGATTTCGGTCGTCCCTCCGGGCGGGCGATCGCACGCTTCGGTGATCCGAGGCTGTTCCATCGCCCGGGTGGAACTCGTCGAAATCGGGGGCGATCGCGACTGGCAGGCAGCTCTGACCAAGGCGAAACCCAACCTCGTCGTCGTCACCACCGTAACGAGCGCCCTCGAGCTTCTGGATGACACCGTGACCTCGGCTGTCGTCAAAGCCTCCCACGCGGTCGGCGCTATTGCGTTCGTGGACGACGCTTATGGCGCCCGTCTGCGTCCTGTGCTCCACGGCGGTAAGCCGGGCCTCGCCCTCGGCGCCGATCTCGCGATTACCAATTGCGACAAGGCGGGTCTCGCCGGACCGCGCGCAGGCGTCCTTGCCGGCCGCCCCAATCTTGTCACGGCGGCGTCAGCGAAGGGCGCTGAATTTGGGATGGAGGCACGCGCGCCGATCGCCGCTGGCGCCATGCGGTCTCTCCAGGCGTTTCGGCCTGAAGACCTGCGGGAGGAGGCTCGCTCCGGACAGGCGCTCGCTGTCGCACTCGCCGAGAAGCTGGGTCGCGACCTCGTGGTTGTCAGCGATCTCGGACCAATGGTCGACGAGCAAGATGTGCTCGCCGTTGTCCTGCGGCGCGCCGGCCGTTCCGCCGAAGGCCTCGGGCTCGTTCCCTGCGAGGTCTCCTCTGCGCTCGGCATGGTCCTCCTGCGCGACGCTGGAATCCTCACGGTCAACACCCACGGACAGCCTGGGGCGCGTGTGTCGCTGCGCCTGAAGCCGACACTCGACGCGATCGGGAGAGTTGGCGGCCAGGATGCCGTCGTCGCCGCCGTTGATACTGCACTCGATCATCTCGCCTCGCGGATCGACGATGTCTCCGCAATCTCACAGCTCGTTCTCGGAGAGCAGGCATGAGCAACGCCAACACTGCCTTTGCGGGCATGGATGACCGGCTCGACCGACTGGTCAATCTCGATCTCGGGGGCCGAGGCGTCGAACATCTTTACGAGGCGGCTCGCGCGCGGCAAGGCGGTGCCCTGTGCGGCGCGGCCGCCGAGGCGCTCGCCGCTATCCCGGTGGGGGCGACAGTCGTGGTGACGACGGGCTCCGTCTCGCGGGCCTGGATTTCGCCCACTATCGGCGAGAACGACGGGCCTGCCGGCGCCGCCGCGGTCGTGCGAGCGCTTGCCCTATCCAAGCGAGCGACCTGTGTCGTTGTCGCGGAGGAGACCCTGCTCGACGGCACCGCCAAGATCCTCACCAGCGCCGGCCTGTCGGTGCTCCCCTACGAGCAGGCGCGGATTGCGAGCGGCGACGGAAGCCTCGCGGTCGCCAGCACGCGCTCCTTTCCCGTGACGGACGCCGAGGCGAAGGCCGCCTCCGCCGCCTTGCTCGATGAATTAAAGCCTGCCTTGGTCTTCTCAACGGAGCGGGTTGGCCGTAACGCCGACGGCATCTATTGCTCGATGCGCGGTATCGACTACGGCATGGGGCGGGCCCGGATTGACTACTTGTTCGACGAGGCGCTCGCCCGCGGGATTCCTAGCGTCTGCGTGGGCGACGGGGGCAATGAGATAGGCATGGGGGTCGTCGCCGACGCCGTGCGGCGCCATGTGAAGTTCGGCGACGCGCGGCCGGAAGGCGGTGCCGGCATCGGAGCGGTGACTGGCACCGATGTCCTAGTCACCGCAGCCTGCTCGAACTGGGGTTGCTACGCCATCCTGGGGGCGCTTGCGGCCCGTCTGAAGAGGCCCGACCTCCTCCATGCGCCAAAAATGGAAGAACACCTGCTGCGTCGCGGTGTCGACATCGGCTTGATCAACTCGGTCGGCAACGTCGTCGATGCTGACGTCGATGGGATTCCTCTCCAGACGCATGTCGCGATGACCGACCTGATCTCCGCGGTCGTTCGACCAGCGTTGCGCTGAAAACAGAGAGGCGCCCAGTGTCAACCGAACCGATTGCACCCTTCCTCGATCTGCGTGGCATACGCGTTTCGTACGGATCAAACGAGGTTCTGAAGGGCGTCGATCTCTCGGTTCGTCAAGGCGAGGTCGTCGTCATCATTGGCCCGAGCGGCAGCGGCAAGAGCTCGCTCCTGCGAACGGTTAACATGCTTCAGCCGGTCGTCGGCGGTGAGATCGTGCTGGAAGGCCAGGACTTGCTCTCCGGCAAGCAGGACGTGAATAAGGTCCGCCAGCGCGTGGGAATGGTGTTCCAGCACTACAACCTGTTTCCGCATCTTACCGTTTTGAAGAATCTCACCTTGGTTCCGCGGCGCGTCTTGAAGGAGCCGACAGCGGAATCGGAAGCGCGCGCCCGAGAGTTGCTCGCGAAGGTCGGTTTGGCAGACAAGGAGAGCAGTTATCCCGACCAGCTTTCGGGAGGTCAGCAGCAGCGTGTCGCGATCGCCCGAGCCCTGATGATGCGTCCTCACGTGATGTTGTTCGATGAGGTCACATCGGCGCTCGATCCTCAGCTCGTACGCGAGGTCTTGAACGTCATGAAGGATCTCGCGAGTTCCGGCATGACTATGCTCGTCGTGACGCACGAAATGAGTTTCGCGCGAGAGGTCGGCGACACACTCGTATTTATGGCCGACGGTGTGGTCGTTGAGAAAGGACATCCGGCCGACGTCCTCGATCGACCTGGTCACGACCGCACGCGCCAGTTCCTGTCACACACTGACGTCTGACCTACTTTTTTCGCCATACCAAGATCAACAGGAAAGCGGAGATATGAACATGCTGAAATGCCTAGCCGCGATCGCGGCCCTGTCATTTTCGATAGTGGCGTTGCCGGCCATCGCGCAGTCGAAGGTGGACGTGCCGCTGCCCACGGACCTCGCCACGCCAAAGGTGCTGACGATCGGCATCAATTGCCAGTATCCGCCCGCCGGCTATGTCGGGCTCGATGGAAAGCCCGCCGGCTTTGAGTATGGGCTCGTAAAGCGCATCGCCGAATTTGCCTTCGGCACCGAAGCGGGTCTCCAGACCCAATGTATGAACGACAGCAACCGTATCCCGTTCTTGCAGTCCAGCAAGGTCGACCTCGTGCTCGCCTCGCTTGCCAGAACTCCGGCGCGCGCCGAGCAAATCGACTTCTCGGATCCGATCTGGTTGAGCAATCTCCAGCTTGTTGTGAAGAAGGATTCTCCCATCAACAACTACGCCGACCTCGCCGGTCGCACGGTCGTGACGCCGACAGGGAGCACCTACCAGACCTGGTTACAGAAGTGTCATCCGAAGGCGAACCTGATCACGGCCCAAAGCCCGGCCGATTCCTCCACGATGCTGATCCAGGGGCGTGCTGACGCCTTCGCCTATATCGACGTCTACGACTACAACTTCGTGCAGAACAACAAAAACTTCAAAGTCGTTGGCGAGCTCGCTTCACCTGCGATCCAGGGTATTGGTGTCAAGAAGGGCAATGCGGCCATGCTTGCCTGGATCAACGCAGTGATCGCCAAGATGCGCGAAGAAGATGCCTTCTACAAAGCCTTCGCCGAAGAAGTCAAGGATCCGACGATGGTCGCGAAGTATCGCAATGTCGTCCCGGGGCCGAATGTCAAGCTCGACTATGCCGGCGTCGATCCCATGGAGTGCAAATCTTGAGGGTCCCGGCAGCGCGATAGCGTCCCAATTCGGCTTGAGCGGAGGTGCGGATCGTGCAGAACGATCTCATGAAAGAGGCAACTGAGCTGCTGGCGGGGCTCGGCAACAGCCTCCTCATCAGCGCGATCGGCATCGCGCTCGGAATTGGGATCGGGCTCGTACTCGGGGCAATACGCTATGCACGGATCCCCATCGCCAACATTGCAATCGTTGGATTCGTAAATGCATTCCGCTGCACGCCGCTCCTCGTACAGATATTCCTTCTGTTCTACGCGCTACCCGACATAGGCATCCGTCTGACGCCATTCGAGACTTCCTGGCTAGCGCTCGCATTGTGGGGCGGTGCTTATCAAACGGAGGTCTTCAGGGCCGCATTCGAAGCTGTGCCGAAAGGCGAAGTGACGGCAGCTCGCGCTCTCGGCTTGCCGGCATTCCAGACCTTTCTTGACGTCACACTCCCGATCGCGTTGCGCATGGCGATCACCGGAACAACGACCACGGCGATCACGCAGTTCAGATCGTCCTCCTTCATGATCGTCGTCGGCTATCAGGAATTGACCTATGTCGCCAACCGGATCGTGTCAGATACGTTTAAAGTGTTTGAGACCTTCGGTATCGCTTGTCTCATGTACCTGCTGGTGTGCAGCATCCTCAGCGCTTTGTCTCGTACGTTCGAGCGCAGGCTCGCGATTCCGGGGCTGGGAGTAGTTAAATGAGCAACTGGGTTTGGCCTGTCACCCTTTACCTTGGTAAGGGCCTTTTGGTCACTTTGTGGATCTCGCTGCTCACCGTCATTTTGGCGACAATGCTTGGTCTCCTGATCGCGGCGCTGTCGCAAAGCACGCTCACGTTCGCGCGCTTTGTCGGACGGCTTTACGTCGAGTTGTTCCGCGGCGTGCCGTCGCTTATGATACTCCTCTTCGTGTTCTTTGCACTTCCGCAAATTGGTCTCCGCACGGGCCCACTCACGGCCGCAATAATCGGATTGGGGCTCTGGGGTGGGGCGAACATCGGTGAGGTCTTTCGAGGCGCCTTGGATTCAATTCCACATCGCCAAGAGCAGGGCGCCCGAGCGCTTGGCTTGAGCGCAACGGAAGCGCTTGTGTTCGTCATTTTGCCACAAGCATTTCGGCGTGCGTTGCCGCCCTACGTCGGGCAGCTCACCGTCCTCGTCCAGGCGAGTGCACTGACGTCCGTTGTCGGCGTGTCGGATCTCTTGGGATCGGCGCGTCAAATGATAGAAAGACTAGCGTATGTCGGAACCGGAGACTCACACGCCATCGAGATCTATCTGGGCGTGCTGAGCATATTCTTTGTGATCTGCTACGCGTTGACCGGGCTGGCCAGTATGATCGAACGCCGTCTTCGAGTCTGAAAACAATTCCTAGTCGATCGAAACCTTCGAGGGAAAGGCAATTGCGCCGTTTGAGCGAACCCGCTCGACTCCATCGAGCGCTTTGCGCGGAGACATGTTCTAGTTCAAGCAAAGCCCAAACTGCACCGAGAGCGCGCCCACGCCAGTCAGATCATCGCCTGAAAAGCGGCCGTGCGGACGGCCAGAGTCGAATCCTCTTGGTCTGGACTCGCATCATCATACCGGACGGCAACTCGATCGTGCTGGAGCGCCAGCCGGGCGCCGACGCTGGTGGTTATGCCGGACTCGAGGACGATGTCGACAACCACTGGGGCATGCTATTCAAGGCCGCCGTTCTCTCGACCATGCTCAGCGTCGGAGCGGAGGCGGCACGAGCCAAATGAGAACAACCTCGTTCAAGCGATTCGTAGCGGTGCGTCCAACAGCATCAGCCAGACCGGCCAATTGGTCGTGCAGCGTCAGCTCAACATCCAGCCGACGCTGACCATCCGGCCAGGTTTCCCGGTCCGCGTGATCGGCACGCGCGATTTGGTGCTGGCGCCCTACAGCAATGGAGGAACGCCATGACGAAGCTCAAGCTTGAGCCGCTTGAAGACGACAAGCCAGTCAAGCTCACGATCGAGCTGCCGGCGGCGGTCTTTAGGGATCTCAGAAGCTACGCCGAGATCCTGACGCATAGCGTAGGTCTGATGACGCGGACCGAGCCTAAACTGATTGCGCCGATGATCGAGCGTCGCACGGCGACCGACCGCGCCTTCGCGAAAGCACGGCGAAATGCCACTCAGCTCGCACCTCGGTATAGCGTTCACGACGCAGGTCAAGAAACGGACGCAGCGATGGATTGCCGTTAGCCTGCCGCCAGTAAGCGCGAAAGCTGAGCACAGGGTTTGCCGATTCGGGAAGGCAAGGCGTCCAGCCATAAGATGTATTGGCCGAACAATTCGGTCGTCAAATCGGCCGGCGCCTGACCCCTGCCGCTATCGGCGAGAAAGCGGGCAAAGAACTTCAGTGCTTTCTAGGGTCTGTACCTGAATAGCGCCGCGTGATTCTCTTGCCTACGTGTTCTTGATTCGGGGGCGAGAGAATGCGCGCTAGTTTGTTTTGGCTGAATGACAGGCAATGGGCGCGTATCGAACCGCATCTGCCGACGGGACTGACGGGGCCGGATCGGGACGACGACCGGCGCATCATCAGCGGCATCATTCACATGCTGCAATCGGGTGCACGATGGCGCGATTGTCCGGGTGAATACGGCCCTTACACGACGATCTACAATCGCTTCAATCGCTGGGCCAAGCGAGGACGATGGTGCGCAATCTTCGAAGCGCTGGCCAAGCCTGGCGAAGACGGCGTTGTGCTGTCGCTCGATTCGACCTCGATCAAAGCTCATCGTTGTGCCTCCGGCGGAAAAGGGGGGAGCACAATCAAGCAATCGGCCGCTCGCGCGGCGGCCGCACTACAAAAATCCATGCGCTGAGCGATCCGCTCTGTCGGCCGGTCGTCCTGCATCTGACCCCAGGCCAGGATGCAGATATCGCGGCGGCGCCCGATGTCCTCGCGCTCGCGCCACCCATGAGCGCACTCCTCGCCGACAAAGGGTATGACGGCGACAACTTTCGCAGCGAAATCGTTCGTCGCGGCGCCAAGCCCGTAATCCCCAATAAATCTAACCGTGTCGTCATCCATCGCTTCAACAAACGCGCCTACAAAGGCCGAAATGTCATCGAACGCTGCTTTTGCAGGCTCAAGGACTTCCGGCGCATCGCCACGCGATATGACAAGCTCGCCCGGAATTTCTTGGCCGCTGTTCATCTCGCCGCTCTCGTCGCATATCGGCTCAATTGAGTCTGGACCCTAGCATTGGTGACGCGTGCTAGGTGACGACGCTGCATGATGCCCCCGGAACGGTACCGTCAAGTTAACGAATTGGAGCGGCGGAGCGGGTAGACGAGCGGCATGCGGACTGCCAAGGACCCTCTTTATCGCCGCCATCGCTTCCCGCCGGAAGTGATCAGCTATGCCGTTTGGTTGTATTTCCGGTTTCCCTTAAGCTTGCGGATGGTCGAGGAAATGCTGGCGGCGCGTGGCATTGGCGTGACCTATGAAACCGTGCGCCAGTGGGGACGGAAATTCGGCAAGCCGTTCTCCGATCGGATCCGCCAGCGCGCTTCCGCCCGCGGTGACAAATGGCATCTGGACGAGGTCGTCATCTCGATCGCGGGCGAACAACATTGGCTCTGGCGCGCTGTTGACCAGAATGGCTTCGTTCTCGACGTCTTGATCCAGCGCCGAAGAGACTCGCGCGCTGCGCAGCGGCTCATGAAGAAGCTCTTGAAATCCGCCGGCACGCCGCGGCGCGTGATGATCACGGATAAGCTGCGTTCGTACGGCGCTGCGAGGGCGAAGATGGGCTTTCACGTCGAACATCGCCAGCACAAAGCTCTCAACAATCGGGCCGAGAACTCTCATCAGCCGACGCGGCGACGCGAGCGGATCATGAAGCGTTTCAAATCGTCCCGTCAGGCTCAACGGTTTCTGTCAGTTCACGATCAGGTCGCGAACCTTTTCCACATCCCCTATCCCGGAGCTGTCACCGCCGACTTCCGTCGTGCCTCGCGCGAGCGAGCCTTTGCGACTTGGCGCGAAATCTCCACGACAAGCGCTATCGCCGAATCTCGAACCTTTGAGAATCGCCTCCTTCGGCTCGGCGGTCGATTAAGTTGACGATGCCCCCAGAGACACTCGAAATGATCCTCCATCTCTCTACCACCTCGAATCACGAATCCCCTTTCCGGATCCTGACTACCGTCCAACGCGCCCCCGGAACCGTGTGTCGTTCGAGGATGGTGATACGGTCGCCACGCATCTGCCCGTCGCGGATCAAGAAGGCCGCGCCGGAGAGCGCAGCCAACCCCGAACCAACGAACCAAGCTGTCTTGCTATCCACGCCGGCGGGTTTGCGGGGCCGAGCAAAAGCTTCGTAATTTCCACTGGTGTAATACATCGCGACATTCCATCTCGTTTGATGTGACAATCCGTCCGCTGATAGTCAGAAGATGTTTTCGACCGCCTGACACTTTTGCGGGACGCCGATCGTCAGACCGCCATCGACGACGATTTCGGAGCCCGTAAAATAAGAGGACTCGTCGCTAAGCAGGAACAAGACTGCCTGTGAAACTTCCTGCGGCTCGGCCGGCCGCCCGAGCGGAATTGGAAAACTGGAAAGATCGATGTTCTCTGTCATCCGAGTGTTGATGAAGCCCGGATGGATAGAGTTTATGCGAACGCCGGACGCGGCGGCCTCCAAGGCAGCGGACTTCGTTATGCCACGCACGCCGAACTTGGAAGCAACATAGGCGTGAAGCCCAGCACTACCCCTCAGCCCCTCGACCGACGAGATGTTGACGATCGACCCTCCGCCCGCGCGGCGCATGGCAGGTAGGGCAGTCTGCATTCCCAAGAACACACCAGTGAGATTGACAGCCAGGGTCTTCTCCCACTGCTCGAGCGGAAACAGCTCGATGGGAGCCATGCTGGCTATGCCTGCATTGTTGACGAGGCCGTGCAGCGCGCCGAACTTGCTCTCAACAGCCGCGATCGCCTGGCACCATTCCTCTGGCTGAGCGACGTCTTGATGCACATACATCGCGGATGGGCCAAGTTCGGCCGCGAAAGTCGCTCCTTCATTGTCAAGAATATCGGTGATCACGACTTTCGCGCCCTCGGCTACCAGCAGGCGCGCATGAGCGGCCCCCATCCCTCGAGCCCCGCCGGTTACCAAAATGACTTTTTCGCTCACGCGTCCCATAACTCTTGGTTCCCTCGATCAGTGGCGGTGCAGGGTTTTTCAGCATCAAAAAGGATGACGGGCATGTTGATCAAAATGGTTGAGAACGAGCGTTGAAAGTCGGGCAAGCCAAGAGTTGCGGTCTGCACCACGCCCCGGACTCTTGCCGATCTGCCCTCTGCTACGCATCATCTTTGATGCCCAAAGCCTGTGCGCAGTACCCGTGTAAATTGGCGCTAAAGCACTTCGATAACGATTTCACATCGCGAACGTGCTTCCGCCGCTCAGGCGTTAGCCATCCTTCGGATTGTTGCATTGGCTTTGCCGACTACCCCACCTTCTAGACGCCGACAATTTGCGACCGAATTTCCTCCGGTTTCGGAGATAGGATCGGTACCCGCGAGCGGAGCGATACCGGTGCCGAACGGTGCTGAGCTCCTTGTGGATCGAAAAGTGGGGCGCAGAACGCATGAGGTTCTCCTAAGTCTTGCGAATTGGAGTATCCATTCCGTGCAATCGGCGCGCCGAGACTCTGATGGGAAGTCAGCCTCACGTGACTCTTGCACAGGCGCTGGAGGTCTTCCGACTCTCTACCGAGACGGTGATGTCAGGGCCTGCGTTTTCTACCATCCGCAGCGATAATGTTACGCTGATCTGGTTTAATCGAGACACAATGGCGATAGCCATGCTGTTGCGAAAACTCGTGAGAGAGCCTCATCAACTTTCTGTCCGGATACTTGATCATGTCGGGCTTTCGACATCGCGTCGTCAATCGGACAAGCGAGGAAGACAACAGAACAAGAGTCGAAAGTTGTCGGGTCACTCGTACCCAATTTGACGTCAGCCGGTGAGCCGTATAACCGCACGAGGTGCCTGGCATCGACGTTGCATAACGACTGATAGACAAATAGGAATCACCCACTCGCCTTGACGTCATCATCGGTGAGCACGCTCCGCCGGAATGGATGGACAATCAGGCGCATTCGGCAGCACAGGACAGCTGCCGGCTTCTAGAATGGAAAAGGTCAAGCGTGTTGGATGTTTTCGGATCGTTTAATCCGGCGGATTGAGGTGCAAGGCGCAGAAACGGCACTGCGGCCTCGCGTAGCGAAGATCGCTATCACCGGATCGATGTGCCGTACGGACTACAGAGCTGGCCCCGGTTGTTGGGACAGCGCCCCGCTGGATTTAAGTGGATTCCTGCCGGGTTATGCTGAACGCGGGGCTTTACGGTTTTGTCGTTGCGTCGGGAGGGCGTAGCCCGACCAGAGCGACGACAAAACCGTCGGCGACGGTCATGCGGCCATCACCATAGCTTGCGTGCCGAAGTAAGCCTCGTCGGGCGTGCGCCCGTCAAGGCTCGAGTGAGGGCGTCCCTGATTGTAGAAGGCCAGATACTTGGCAATTGACGCTCGCGCCTCGGACACGCTGTCGTAGGCGCGGAGATAAACTTCTTCGTATTTGACCGTGCGCCAGAGCCGCTCGACAAACACGTTGTCGCGCCAGGCGCCCTTGCCGTCCATGCTGATGGCGATCTTCGCGTCCAGCAGCACATCGGTGAACTCGAGGCTGGTGAACTGGCTGCCCTGATCCGTGTTGAAAATCTCGGGCCTGCCGTGCTTCGCCAACGCCTCCCGGACCGCTTCGACGCAGAAGGCCGCCTCCATTGTGATCGAGACGCGATGGGCCAGGACCCGTCGGCTGAACACATCGACGACCGCCGCGAGATAGACGAAGCCACGCCGCATCGGAATGTAGGTGATGTCCATTGCCCACGCATGGTCGGGCCGCTCGATCTTCAATCCGCGCAACAGGTACGGGTAGATCTTGTGACCCGGAGCCGGCTTGCTCGTGTTCGGGCGACGATAGACCGCCTCGATCCCCATGCGCTTCATCAGCGTCGCGATGTGGCGGCGACCGGCGTATACGCCCTCCCGCCGCAGCAACGATCGCAGCATACGCGCTCCCGCGAAGGGATAATCGAGATGCAGCTCATCGAGCCGACGCATCAAGGCAAGGTCCTCGGCCGAAACTGGCCGAGGTTCATAGTAGACCGTGCTGCGAGCCAGCTTCAGGACCTTCGCCTGGCGCACGATAGAAAGATCATGATCGCGGTCGATCATCGCTTTGCGCTCAGCAGGCCCGCCTTGGTGAGCGCGCCGGACAAAAAATCGTTTTCCAACGCCAGCTCGCCGATCTTGGCATGTAACGCCTTCAAATCGACCGGCGTCTCGGCCGATGTCTTGTCATGCCCAAACACGCCGGCGGCGCCTTCCAGGAGCTGGTTTTTCCAGATCGTGATCTGGTTCGGATGAACATCAAACAGTTGCGCCAGCTCCGCCAGTGTCTTGTCGCCTTTGACCGCAGCCAAAGCAACCTTCGCCTTGAATGCCGGAGAATGCGTCCGGCGGCTCTTCTTCGTCATCTTCGCTCCTGATTCGCAGCAAGAATCCTCGCCGCTGTCAGGCAGAAAATCCACTCAAGCTACTGTCCGAATTTGCGGGGCCAGCTCTCTACCGAACCCACATCGCTGCCAGCGCAGTACAGTCGCTTCAGGGGCGCTTCAACAACCGGAGAGGCGAGGTGAGATGAATAGCTCAATCTCCAACCGCGCGAAATTGTTCTGAGATCGAGGAGGATGCGATGCCCGACGTCAAAGGCATTCCGCTTGATGCGCCGCTTTACCATGGGGGCAAAAATCGTGGCGGTGCGTTTCTCGGCTGCCAAGCCATAAACCTTATGTTCAGCGTGGGGCACGAGGCGAATTGTTTATTGCCGAAGGAACTAGCACCTGCAGCAAACCCTGCAATCGCCATTGTGGGGGTCGCGAGCTATCGCTCAAGCACTGTCGGGCCATACTTGGAGTGCTATTCAGGAATTCAAGTTCGTGATCCCGACGGCGAGACTGGCTACTACATCCCTTACATTTACGTGACGGTAAATGATGCAGCTCTCGCCTCGGGACGAGAGGTTCTTGGTGCTCCAAAAAAGCTGGCGCACATTAGACTGATCAGAGAAGGCGGTCTAATTCAGGGTACGCTCGAGCGTCCGAAAGGCAAGCGCCTGCTGACCCTTACCGCTCAACCAGACGAGCGCATGAGCTCGGATTCGCGGCAGATGTATTCTGCGCGGACGAATTTCTACTCGGTTCGGCAGCTGCCGCCCATCATTGAGTCCGGGAAGGGAGAGGTCACGCAACTCGTCAAATGGTGTACGGACCGAACGTTGCGACGCGACGAGCGTGGCGAAGAAGTTCTATTTACTGGACCAACCTCCCTAACTTACGACTCCCCCTCGATTATCGATCCCGTGCACAACTTGACAGTTGGCCAAGCCCTGCTCGGCACATACGAGGAGTATGACGCAAGGCTCGAGGCCATTGATATCCTTTCGGAGGAATCAAACCCGGTAAACAGATGATCGACGAGCTTGAAGAATTCATCCAATCCTAAATTGCTGCCAGGGCTGTCGGTTTGCCGGCTCACGGGCGGTTATTGCAATGTGAGCTAAAGTCCTTGACTCACTGCATGACATCGCAAAGCAGGGACGACGCCTCGCCTGCCGCGTGTGCCATATGTAACAGGCATGCTCGCACCAGGCGCCTGCATGATGAGTGGCCCATCCGGGGGGTGGTGGTCGTATCGGCCATGATGGCTGGAGAATAGTCACAGCGGTACCGTCAAGTTAACGAATTGGAGCGGCGGAGGGGGTAGACGAGCGGCATGCGGACTGCCAAGGACCCTCTTTATCGCCGCCATCGCTTCCCGCCGGAAGTGATCAGCTATGCCGTTTGGTTGTATTTCCGGTTTCCCTTAAGCTTGCGCATGGTCGAGGAAATGCTGGCGGCGCGTGGCATTGGCGTGACCTATGAAACCGTGCGCCAGTGGGGACGGAAATTCGGCAAGCCGTTCTCCGATCGGATCCGCCAGCGTGCACCCGCTCGCGGTGACAAATGGCATCTGGACGAAGTCGTTATCTCGATCGCGGGCGAACAACATTGGCTCTGGCGCGCTGTCGACCAGCCAGAATGGCTTCGTTCTCGACGTCTTGATCCAGCGCCGAAGAGACTCGCGCGCTGCCCAGCGGCTCATGAAGAAGCTCTTGAAATCCGCCGGCACGCCGCCGCGCGTGATGATCACGGACAAGCTCCGTTCGTACGGCGCTGCGAGGGCGAAGATGGGCTTTCACGTCGAACATCGCCAGCACAAAGCTCTCAACAATCGGGCCGAGAATTCTCATCAGCCGACGCGGCGACGCGAGCGGATCATGAAGCGTTTCAAATCGTCCGATCAGGCTCAACGGTTTCTGTCAGTTCACGATCAGGTCGCGAACCTTTTCCACATCCCCTATCCCGGAGCCGTCACTGCCGACTTCCGTCGCGCTTCGCGCGAGCGAGCCTTCGCGACTTGGCGCGACATCTCCACGACAAGCGCTATCGCCGAATCTCGAACCTTTGAGAATGGCCTCCTTCGGCTCGGCGGTCGATTAAGTTGAAGATGCCTTGTGCGATGATGTTTCGCAAATGCAGTCTCAGCGGCTGAGGCTGCACGCTCCAAGCTGTTATTTTTCTGCATGTCTTTCTCCTTCGAAACCAAGGGCGCCCGGCAATTACGTCGACGATCGTGCCTTCACGATGGGACTGCGGCGTAGGCCGAAGCTGACTCCAATCCAGCTCGCGCCCGCCACGATTAGATCGACGCCGAGAAACAGGCCCAGAATATAAACACTGTTTATCGGCCAACGCGCTAAGATCAACGATCCAATCAGCAGAGTAATGACACCGGCTATCGCCAGCCAGGACCGGGGCGTTGCGCGTTTCATGCTGAACGCCAGGATCAGGCGCATGATACCGGCGGCGACCAGCGATGCGCCGAGCGCCAGCGTAAGCAGCACAGCGGCGAGCGTAGGATTATCAAATGTCAGAAGCCCCGCGACGATGTAGAGCGCACCCAAAAGAGCGCATAGCAAGAGCCTGCCCCAGGTCTTAACCTGGAAAGCATTGATCATTTCGGCAACGCCGGCGACGATCATCATCACGCCAACTAGCACCACACTCGCCACCGTCGCGAGCGCAACGCTACCAAGCGCCACGAAGCCAGTGATCAGATAAACTACGCCGAGGGCGAAAACCCAGCCCCACTTCGGCAGCGAAGCGGTGCCCGGACCAGCTCGAAGCCGCACGATATCAGACAAACTTGTCATTGAGGTCTCCGGTGCCAAAGCTGCGCCGCAGCATGGCGCGCCTAGCCATCGCTTTGTTGCGATTAGGGTTGAGCTTGCGGGTCGTTGCGAGCAGCCGACTCAGTGTGCCCATCAGGGAGGACCACATTACTAAGCCCGGGGAGGCGGTGTCGTAGGCCGAGCAATTGGCGTGCCACGCTTTGCGAGCCGCGCGTCGAGAGCGAAACTAGTTTCTTCGTGACCCGATCCTGAAATCGCGGCCGTTTGTGGCAGCTTGCCGCCAAACGTCTTAAGTCCGACGCGCATAAACGCGACAACATGAACATCTTGCGCGTGGCGGCGATTGGCCTAACTGCATTCTCGAGGGGGTGGTATGCGCCCCACATGACGGAGTTGGACATCCCAGAAAACCGCCGAGTTCTGGCTCGATGCCTTTCGATGGCCTTGACCAATTCACCAGACCGTCGGCGGCAATCGCAGGTGCCGCCGAGCTAGTCTAGAAAAGGATACCTGCAACATCTCTCTGCACAGCAAGCATGACGAGTAGACCAACGACCAGAAATGGTCCGAACGGGTTCGACGTTCGTGCGGTGACGCCTTGCCCGACAACATGGCGGCAGAGTACTGTGGATCGGCGCGGCTTTTTGACCCCCGACCGGGGCCCAACATTGACCCCGCCTAAAATGCGGTAAGCGCCCGGATGCATTTCGAATTGGAGCAGTGAGCCGAGGTCAATGTTGGGAGCCGAAAGGGCGCATTGCCTCACCCAGAATGTTACTGGACAACTTCTCGCCGATGATTGGGTCGGTGCCATCGAATTGGTTCGGTGGCGTCTATGGCGGGAAAGATCAGCATGGGCGCGCGGCGCGAGGTGGTGTCGGTGGTAACGGAGCGTTACCGATCGGCCAAACGAGCGGAGAAGGGACGGATCCTCGACGAGCTGTGCGCGACGACTGGCTGGCATCGCAAGCATGCGGTGCGCGCGCTCAGGCGACGCGAGGCGGTTGGACCGGGCGAGGTCGAGGCAACAAGAAAGCGAAGACGCAGATATGGCGCGACGATCAAGGACGCGCTGACTGCGCTGTGGGAGGCGTCAGATCGGGTGTGCGGCAAGCGGCTCAAGGTGATGATCCCGACCTTGCTGCCTGCCCTTGAGCGACATGGCCGATTGCAGCTTGGCCAGTCGGACCGTGACCGTGTTCTGGCTATCAGCGCCGCCACCATCGATCGCCTGCTCGTCGATGTGAAGATCGCGGCGAGCGGCGGCAGGCGGCGCCGTGCCGGGTTCCATTCGGCAATCCGGCGCGAGGTCCCGATCCGCACCTTCAATGACTGGAACAGCCCGCCGCCGGGCTTCTGCGAGGTCGACATGGTCGCCCATGGCGGCACGTCGGTGGCTGGCTCGTTCATCCAGACCCTGACGATGGTCGATATCGCCACGGGCTGGACGGAGTGCCTGCCGTTGCTGACGCGGGATGGCTCGCTGGTTGCCGAGGCGATCAACCGCGCACAGAGCCTGTTCCCCTGGCTCTTGCGCGGCGTGGACTTCGACAACGACAGCGCCTTCATGAACGATGTCGTCGTGCCATGGTGCCGCCAACAGAAGCTCGAGGTGACGCGCTCGCGTGCCTATAAGAAGAACGATCAGGCGTTCGTCGAGCAGAAGAATGGTGCCGTCGTCCGCCGCCTCATGGGCTATGGCCGCTTCGATGGCGTCGAGACGGCGCGTATGATGGGCCGCCTTTATGCTGCGGCACGGCTCTACGTCAACTTCTTCCAGCCGTCGTTCAAGCTGAAGGAGAAGCGTCGCGAAGGGGCAATATTCGGAGCCGCGTCACAAAGCAGGAGCACCGTGATCGCGGTCCGGCACGGGATCGGGCGGCAATTGCGAGTTGGTTTCGTTCGTTGGCCCACCGGTCGCGCCGTCTCCGAATGGCTCGAAATCGAGTGAGATTGACGGCCTGCCGGCGATTCCCTGCTGAACGCATCCAGCAAGGGCTATTACGTCTGCGTCGTGCGGCAGCTCTCGGGCGCGCAGAGCAACGAGGCCGCCGCGGCGATCATGGCAGCGTGCCGCGCGTCCAATCCGCTTTGATCCCCTCGCTCAAGCCGCGTTCAGCGCCTGCGCGAGGTCCGCGATCAGATCCGACGGGTTCTCGATCCCGATCGACAGCCGGATGGTGGAATCGAGCACGCCGATCTTTTGGCGAATGTCGGCGGGAACGCCGGAATGGGTCATGGTCGCGGGCAGGCTCGCAAGCGACTCGGTGCCGCCGAGGCTCACCGCCAGCTTGAGAATTTGCAGCGCATTGAGAAATTTCACCGCCGCCTCCTTGCCGCCGACAATGTCGAATGCGTGTTTCGGCAATTACCGGACACGGATTCCGGTAATTCGCGGACAGCAATTTCAGTGTAAGCGCGAATTTCCCCGCACCTTTTGCGGTTGAGTGCTGTGATGCATGAGGTGTCCACCAAATTAGGTGGACACCTTGTGATGGCAGACGATGATCAGAAACTGCGGGTCAGGCTTGTTGGCCGGAATGGGCGCCGGCGATACGACCCCGCATCGAAGGACCGTCTTGTCGCGGCCTGCCTTGAACGTGGGGTTTCGGTATCGAGGCTTGGGCTCGAACATGGGGTCAATGCGAACCTTCTTCGGAAGTGGATCAAGAAGTGGACGGCGACCAGGTCGCTGCCGCCGTCTTCACCACCGGCGTTCATCCCGGTTCAGCTTGAGAGGACTGCCGATCGGGCCCTGTCGCGGCAGAGCAGCGTGGCGACGGTGGATTTGCCGGCTACTTGCGATGAAGTGCGTGATTCGGAATCCAAAAGGACTGCAGTTTTTTGCTCTCCGGCCAAAGTGAGCGCGTCCCTGCCGAACGGCGTGAAGCTCGGGCTGGAATGCGGCGATGTAGATGCATTGACGGCGATCATCGGAGCACTGAGCCATGTTCAGGCTGGGCGGTGACCTGCAGGTCTATCTGCACCGTGAGCCGATCGACTTCCGGGCTGGCATCAACAGCCTTGCGGTCCTAGTCCAGGAGACGATGGCGCTCGATCCATTCACTCCGGCGGTTTTTGCGTTCTGCAATCGCAGTTGCGACCGGATGAAGTTGCTGTTCTTCGACCGGTCCGGCTGTGCTGGTCCTGAAGCGGCTGACCGAGGACAAGTTCCGATGGCCGCGCCGCCAGGAGGCGGTCGTCACGCTGACGACCGAGCAATTGCACTGGATCCTTGACGGCATCGATATCGATGCGATGGTCCGCCATCCGGTGCGGCAATATCAGGTTGCCGGCTGAGCTCTCGAGTTGAGCGGTTGACGCGTCGGTACGGTTCAGATTCAAGAATCCGATGAATCGAACCGGCGATCCGAGTGTTGAAGTGCTGTTGGCGCGCATTGCTGCGCTGCAGGCGGAGAACCATCAACTCGCCGACCGCGTCGTCAAACTCGAGGAAGAACTGGCGCTGGCACGCCTGCATCGTTTTGCGCCACGCAGCGAAAAGCACGTCGATCGTCTCTTCAATGAAGCCGAGCAGGCCGCCGATGAGGATGACGCCGGCAGTGAAACGAACAATATCGCCGAACTTCCCGACACAGGTTTGCCACCCGTCGAAAGCACGACAGGAAAAAAGCGCGGCCGCAGACCGCTGCCGACGAACCTGCCGCGTGAGCGCGTCGAGTATGACCTGCCCGACGATCAGAAGGCGTGTCCTTGCTGCCGTGGCCAGATGCATCGCATGGGCGAGGCTGTCACCGAGCAACTTCATATCGAGGTGAAGGCGAAGGTTTTACAGAATGTGCGCTTCAAATATGCGTGCCGCCATTGCGATCGCACCGGGATCAACGCACCTTTCGTGACGGCGCCGATGCCGACGCAGCCCTTGCCGGGCAGCGTTGCCACGGCCTCAACGCTGGCGTTCGCGCTGGTTCATAAATATGTCGATGGCACGCCGCTCTACCGCCTGGCGCAGGCATTCGAACGCGCCGGTGTTGCTGTCAGCCGCGGCGCTCTGGGCCACTGGGTGATCGGCTCAAGCGAGAAGCATCTCTCCCGCATCTATGACGCCCTGAAGCTGCGGCTCAGATCGCAGCCCCTCATCCATGGCGACGAGACGACGGTTCAGGTCCTCAAGGAAAAGGACAGAGAGGCCACCAGCACATCGTATATGTGGGCCTATCGCAGCGGCGAGGACAGCGACCAGCCGATCGTGCTTCTCGATTATCAGCCAGGCCGCGGCCAAATCCACCCGCAGGCCTTTCTCGGCGATTACCGTGGCATCGTGATGAGTGAACGGCTATACCGCCTGGCGCACGCTGGAAGATGCTATGGGGCGGTGGCGAGGATATTGCATCTATCGTTGCTAATGTGAACCGATGGAGCGCCCCATGCAAAAGTTGAACGATCTGAGCCGATCGCCGAGCCCACTCGATCCGGACGGCACGCTGATCGCCGTTATCGAACTGAGCCTGTCGAGCTGGCTCGTCGCCGGCATTGTGCCTGGTGTCGAGCGCCAGCCATTGAAGAAGCTCGCGGTCGATGAGAGCGCATTGCTGAAATTGCTGCATCGATGGCGAGATGAAGCGGCGAAGGCTGGGCATGACATCAAACGCATCGCTGTCGCTTTCGAGGCCGGCCGTGACGGCTTCTGGCTGGCGCGCTGGCTCAGCGCACATGATATTGAGGTCCACGTCATTCACGCATCGAGCGTCGCGGTATCGCGCGAGCACCGGCGCGCCAAGACCGATCGGCTCGACACCAGCTTGCTCAAACGCTCTTTTCTCGGCTGGCTGCGCGGCGAGCGTGATCACTGCAAGATGGTGGCGATCCCGACAATCAAGGACGAAGACGCCAAGCGGCCCAACCGCGAGCACGAGAGCCTCGTTGGAGAGCGGAGTCGGATCGTCAACCGAATGAAAGCAGCGTTAATTCGGCTCGGCATCCGCGGCTTCAATCCCAAGCTAAAGAAGGCAGCCGGACGCCTTGAAGATTTGCGCACTCCTGAGGGAGAGCCAATACTGCCCAACATGTTGGCTGAGCTGCGTCGCGACATGGAGCGCCGCCAGCTGATCAATGATCAGATCCGCCAAATCGAGGATGCTCGCCTGGAACGCATCGAGCAAGCGCCCGGTGATGGACCAAACGCCATGGTGCTCCTACTGGCGCGGGTGATCGGGGTTGGCATCGAGACGGCCGCCATGCTGGTGCAGGAGGTGCTGGCGCGAAACATGCGCGATCGACGGGCCGTCGCACGTTATGCCGGCCTCACGGGTTCGCCCGACGAGAGTGGCATAAAACGGCGAGAGAAAGGGCTCGCCCGTTCCGGCAACGCTCGGGTTCGACGCGGCATGATCCAATTGGCGTGGCGATTTCTCATGTTCCAGAAGGACAGCACCTTGGCGCAGTGGTTTCGAGGCCGCACTGAGAGCGCCCGCGGCACTCGCAAGACCATGATCGTGGCCTTGGCGCGCAAGCTTCTGATCGCCCTGTGGCGGCTGGTGCGCGAGGGCGTGGTACCGGACGGCGTCGTTCTGCGCCCGGCGCAATGAACGGAGGTCACTGAAGGCACCCGACAGTTTCGGCCCAGTCCGTCCGCTTGTGACGGGCCGCCGATGACGGTTCGAGGTGGCGGGGTCCCGAGTTGCCCCATGGCTGTCATGCCGAGAGGAAGAATGGGTCCGCCGCCTCGGAGCTTCGCTGCCGATGCGCATGACTGCATCATGGTTCGGGTCCCTGGACCCACCGGATACAAGGTTGTGGCGCGACTGATCCGCGCCCGAAAGCGGGCTCCCCTCTGATCGTCATCCCGACCGCACCCACCGTGCCGGCGTGCTCGAAGCTGTCAAGGTATGGCCTCGCAAGAGCGAAGCATCTCGAAAGGTTGGTCCGCCGGCCAACCTTGACAGCCCCTGCGCGCGACGGCCTGGCGCTGCCGCGGCTCGGGACGAAGAAACGGGCTTTCAGATCGAACAAAGAAACTGACGAAGGACAAGACATGCGTTGCACTGCCGAACTTCTTGACAAAAGAAGCCCCATACAAGGGGCAACCCACATTGGATGCATGGCCCACTCCAGGCGACGCTTTGTCGATGCCCTCAAGGCGAGGAAGAAAGGCGGCGGTCCGCCCGAGCAGGCGCTGCGGTTCTTCGAACAGCTTTACCGGGTTGAAAGGCAGGCGCGGGACGAAAAACCAGACAGAGGCGAAACGTCAGATCAATGCATTCGCCGCTTCCGCCAGCAACACAGCATTCCCGTCCTGAACGCCCTCAAGGAATGGCTCGATCAAATCGCCTCGAAGGTCTTGCCGGACAGCAAGCTTGGCGACGCCATATCCTACACCCGAAACCAATGGGAATATCTGACGCGCTACGCCGAGGACGGCAGGATGCCGATCGACAACAATCTTCTGGAGTGTGATATCAGAATCTTTGCCACTGGCAGAAAGAGCTGGCTGTTCAGCGACACCGTCGAGGGCGCCAGGGCCAGCGCCGTCGTCTACAGCCTGATGCTGAGCTGCCGCGCCTCACGCGTCGAGCCGTTAGCCTGGTTGCGCCACGTCCTCACCGAATTGCCTCAGCGCGCGGGCGCCGCCGATATCACCGACCTGCTGCCCTTCAACTTCCCCAAAACCGCCACTGCCTGAACAGGCCAGACGTCGCCCCAATACGAAGACCATCCGTCTGCGGATTCCGACGAAGTCGCCCGGGTGTACCGATACGAAGTCGCCGTCAAAAGCGCAGGCGTCAACGTGCGGGGAAAATCGCGCTTACTCTTCGAGAGTCGCCAGATACTCCTTCACGGCGCGACTGAACCTCCTCGGATCGCGATCCCTATGCCAGTCCCGCCCCGTGATCGAGCGCTGCTTGTTGGCGTCAGCCGCAATCAAGCTCGCAACGACCGCAAAGCCTTCGCCGCAACCAGGCCAGCCGCAATCCACGCTTCGACGATCCGCTCGAGCATGTGACGGAAAACATTTCTCTCGCGGAAGCGCTCGTTGCGGGCGCGCGAGAACGAGGGCGAGGCCCGAGGACCTTCCCTCATCCCCAAGGGGAGTTTTGATCCTAAAGTTGTTTCGCGCACATCGGTCGTTGTGACGCTGAGCTCCCTTTGCGTCGTGTCGAAGTGTGAAACATGCTTGATTAGCTCCAGAGAGCGGCCCACGTCTTGGGGCCGACAATTCCATCAGCCTTCAACGGGTTACCATTAAAATCAACGTGGGATGCCTGGAATGCTCTCACCGCGGTCTCAGTGTGCGGGCCAAAATCGCCGTCTATGGCCCCAGGATCAAGTTGAGGATCCGCGTAGTGCTTGAGGATCTCCTGGAGAAGCCTCACACCGCCGCCCTTCGAACCCCTCTTGACCGTCTCTGGTGTTAGCCTGAACCAAGTCGCCGGCCCCACGATGCCGTCAACTTTTAGGGGAAACGAGAACGCCCAGGAATGCCCTGGAGATCGATCGGTTTGATATCTTATGACCGCGTTTTGGGTTACAGGTCCGAAGACGCCGTCATCCGTTCCGGGGGGAAGATAACGTCGCTCAATCAACGCCTTTTGCGCGTTCTTTACTGCTTCACCTTTCGACCCCAGTTTGATGATAGGTTCGGCCATAGCCATCATTCCCTTGGTTGTCTGGTGTAATTTGGCATCATTGCCACCGGCGCGCGTATAGATGCGCATTCACTATCGTATGCCCACCTGGGAGGCTGATCACCTCCTAAAACTGGTGGGGTTTCTGCCCTGCGGAAAAGAGCCCGCATACGCGGATCAGCGCATCCGGCCTAGTAGCTCGTCACAGTGATTTTGACGGTTTGATACCGAGCCAGCTTAGGATCGGCAAGTTTTCTGGGTACGAGGATTTCGATGCTTCTGGCGGCGCCGGCTTGACGGCGAATGAGGCCGTTACGTTCGAGCGTGACGATCATCTGATGGACTGAGGGCGGGCTGACGCCGAAGTGGCGCTGCATGTCGGTTTCGGCGGGGGGCCGTCCGAACATGTGCGAGTAGGTATAGATGAAAGCCAGATAGTGGCCCTGCTTCTCGGTGAAGCGCGCGCCTGATTTTTGACTCATGGATCGATTCGTCCGGAGCCTCCGACAGGGAGGCGAACGATGAATGTACGGTACCGGGTCGAATTGAGCCAAGCCGAGCGAGAGGAACTAACGGCGATGCTGCGCGGCGGCAAGCATGCCGCTCGCAAACTCAAGCGGGCCCAGATTTTGCTGGCGGCCGATATCGGCAGCCGCGACGAGGAGATTGCCCGGACCGTCAGAGTAAGCACCTCCACCATCTATCGGACCAAGCGCCGCTTCGTGGAGGGCAATCTCGATCGGGCCTTGAGTGAGGAGCTGCGTCCCGGTGCAGAGCGCAAGCTGACCGGCAAGGAAGAAGCCCTGCTGGTGGCGACTGCATGTGCCAAGCCGCCTGCCGGCCGGAGGCGCTGGACGCTGGCGCTGCTGGCCGACGCGATGGTCAAGCTCACCGATCATGACAGCTTGTCGGGCGAGACTGTGCGCCGCCGGCTGGCCGATAATGATCTCAAGCCGTGGCGCAGGGACATGTGGTGCATTCCCCATGTCGATGGCGAATACGTCGCCCGCATGGAAGATGTGCTCGATCTCTACGCTGAAGCGCCCGATCCCGAGCGACCGCTGGTCTGCTTCGACGAAACCCCCGTCCAGCTCATCGGCGAGGTGCGCCAGCCGATCCCGTCCGAGCCGGGAAAGCGCGAGCGCTACGATTACGAGTACCGTCGCAACGGCACCGTCAATCTCTTCGTCGCCCTCGACCCGCATCGGGCCTGGCGCAAGGTCAAAGTCACCGAACGGCGCACCGCCGTGGACTATGCTCACTGCATGCGCGAACTCGTCGATGTCCATTACCCCAAGGCCGCCTGCATCCGTGTTGTTCAGGACAACCTGTCGATCCATGCCCCCGGCGCCCTCTACCAGGCCTTTGCCCCTACCGAGGTCCGCCGCATCCTGCGCCGCCTCGAGTTCCACTACACCCCGAAACACGCCAGTTGGCTCAACATGGTCGAGATCGAGATCGGCGTCCTTCAAGGGCAGTGTCTCGGCCGCCGGATCGACGATCCAAAATGCCTTAAAAATGAGATCGCAGCATGGGAGCGGCAGCGAAACAAAGCTCGCGCCCGGATCAACTGGATGTTCACAACAAACAAAGCACGCGCCAAACTTGGCCGCGCCTATCCAGGCACCCCCAAAGAGTCAAAATCACTGGGACGAGCTACTAGCTTCACCAGGCCCCCATTTATTGATGATGCCGCGGCATAGTTTGATGTCGTTCGTGAAGAATGCAGATCGGCCTGAGAGATAGGCAGAAGTTGTCTCGATAAAGTATTCGATTTTGCAGGAAAGCCGGGTGTCGGGCCGCGCATTCTTGCGTTTTGGGATTTTGCTTTCGCGCGATTCGTGATTCCCTGACCGCGGGTCATCGGCATTGGGAACGGCGATGAGCAAACCGCGGGACGATCGCCAGAAGGACCTGTTGCTTCCGGCGCTTGATCAAATCCTCGACATGGGCCACCCGCTGGTGCGGTTGGCGGCGCTGATCGACTGGAAGTTTCTGGATGACCGCTTTGGTTCGGTGTGCCAGGCCGGTCCGGGGCAGCCAGGCCTGCCGACGCGGCTTGTCGCCGGCCTGTTCATCCTGAAGCACATGCACAATCTGTCAGATGAGGCGCTGTGCGCCCGGTGGATTGAGAATCCCTACTACCAATACTTCTGTGGCGAGTTGAGCTTCTGCCACCGTTTGCCGTTCGATCGATCGTCGATGACACGCTGGCGCCAGCGGCTCAGGTCGAGTGCATCGGCAAAGGCAAAGCCCGCGCGCCTTACGAGTTCGGCTGCAAGATCAGTATCGCCACCCCCGTGACGTCTCCGAAGGGCGGACAGTTCGTGCTCCATGCCAAAGCGCTGCACGGCAATCCCTTCGACGGCCACACGCTCGGCCCCGTGATCGCCGACATGGAGAAGCTGACCGGCGTGGGGCTCGTCGCATCCACGTCGACAAAGGGTACCGCGGTCACAACCACCCGCATCGGTTCAGGGTCTGGATCTCTGGTCAGGTTCGTCGCGTCACGGCTTCCATCCGTCGCGAGATGAAGCGTCGCGCGGCTGTCGAGCCCGTCATCGGCCACATCAAGGCCGAGCACCGCATGGATCGAAACTATCTCAAGGGACGCCTCGGCGACCGCATCAACGCCGTCCTCGCCGCTGCCGGCTACAACTTCGGCCTGCTCCTACGATGGCTCGCAGAGCTTTTGCGCGTCATCATCCGGGCGTTGGCTGAAACCGTCCTGCCACAAAAGATCGCTTAAATCAGCGCTCGTCCGCGTTCTTCACGGCGGACTTTGATGGAAGCAGTAGTATGTCTCATTCACTCGTTCGTTGAGTCGGTCTTTCTTGGCCCGCGTCGGAACCTCCGAACGAGCAGCTCACTGGGTGTACGTCGTTCCTATGACCGAGAGGGGAAAAGTCGAGATGTTGTGCCGGAGATATGGAGTGAATATTGTCACCGATCCGCCGCCGGCAGAGCGTAAAGGGGACGTGGGGACTTCCGAGAAGTTCTAGCCCGTCTTATTCGCGAGAGGGCGCCTGAGAGGCTGGCGAGCGTGGTGTAAAGCGCTGATGCGGCGTAGGATTCGGTTGTGAAGCCAACCCCATCACCTCAACCGCGAACGCCACGCCCGCCATGACCGATGATACGATTTCAGACCACTATCGAGAAGCAAGAATTCAACACAAATAAAACCTCTGCCTCGCGCTCGATCTCTTCATGCTTGATAGTCTCGTTTCGGAGGCTGATCACCTACCGCGTCTAATAGGCCGCTCGCGCCGGTTTCTTTGGACGCGGCACGACCGCGACTCCACGTTTCGGCACAGAAATGATCGGGAGTCACTCAATCTTTCTTCAACTTAACCCGTCTTATTCGTAAGAGTGCGTCTGAGGGGTAAAGCGCTGATGCGGCGTAGGATTCGGTTGCGAAGCCAACCCCATCACCTCCAACCGCGAACGCCACGCCCGCCATGACCGACGATACGATTCCGCCCTTCTCGTTTCCAGCCGTTCACGCCAAGAAAGTCACAGCTGCCTTCGATGGTGGGCGCCTAACCTCGAACGGGGGCGTGATGCTTCTGGCGATGGCCGAGCGGCGTCTCGGTTTGGCCAACAATCTGGCCCGGGTGTTCCCGGATCGGCGCGATCCGACGCGGGTCGTGCACAGCCTTGTCGATATGTTCCGCGCGCGCATGTTCGCGATCTGCTGCGGCTACGAGGACGCCGACGACCTCGATCATCTGCGGTCCGATCCCGCATTCAAGCTGGCCTGCGGACGGCTGCCGGACACGGGCCGCGATCTGTGTTCCCAACCGACGCTGTCGCGGCTGGAGAATGCTCCGCGCCTGCGCGACGTGATCCGACTGACCTACATTTTGGTCGACGCATGGATGGATAGCTACCCGCGCGAGCCGGCATCCGTCACGCTCGACATCGATGATACCTGCGATGTCGTCCACGGCCATCAGCAGCTCTCGCTGTTCAACGCTCATTATGACGAACGCTGCTTCCTGCCGATCCACGTCTACGACACGGAGAAGAGCCGGCCCGTGGCCGTCGTGCTGCGGCCCGGCAAGACGCCGGGCGGCGTCGAGGTGCGTGCCCATCTGCGCCGCCTGGTACGGCATATCCGGACGCGATGGCACAACACGCAAATTACGTTCCGTGGCGACGGGCACTATGCCCGGCCGGAGGCAATGGCGTGGTGCGAGACCAACGGCATCGACTACATCTTCGGTCTGTCCGGCACCAAGCCTCTCGCCAGAAAAGTCGACGAGGTCGCCGACGACATCCGCACCCGACGCGCCATCGAGAACCTGCCGGTTCTGCGTGGCTATACCGAGACGCGCCACAAGGCAAAGTCCTGGGATCGCGAACGGCGCACCGTCGCCCGTATTGAGGCGACGATGCTCGGCCTCGACATCCGCTTCGTCGTCACCAGCCTCGATGTCGGCTCGGCCGAGTGGATCTACGACAGCCTGTATTGCGCGCGCGGCCAAGCCGAGAATCTGATCAAGCTGCATAAGACGCAGCTCGCCTCCGACCGCACCAGCTGCCGTTCGGCGCTCGCCAACCAGGTCCGTCTCGTGCTCCATACGGCCGCTTATTGGCTGATGCTGACCGTGCGCGACGCCATTCCCAAAGTCCGGGAATTGGCCGCTGCCGAGTTCGCGACGCTGCGTCTTCGGCTCTTGAAAATCGCCGCCCGTGTCGTCGAGACCACGAGCCGCATTCGCCTTGCGTTTGCCGCGGCATGTCCCGAAGCCGACCTGATCTGCGGCTTGCCCGGCGCGCTGCTGCCGCTCGGTCCTTGACCGGCGGGGCGTCCGCCCCCGTTCGCCCAACCCATCCCTCAAGCGCGTTGCAAAGTACCGGTCGTCAGGCGGCGAAAAGCCGAAGGCAATCCTGTGCGCCTCGTCAGAGCAGATGTGCGGCCACATCAATCGGACTAGAAAAACGCACTCTCACGAATAGGACGGGCTAGAGGCACCTCAATGCTCAACGTATAAGTGACCGAACGGCAATATTCGGCTTGCCGGGTCGGCTTTCCACATCCCCAAGTCCCCATCTCCACAAGATATTCATCTGCGGCCAGGCATCATCGGACCGCACAATAGATACAATGGAAGGCCGCAGTTTGTCATTTGAGTGCCACGTGGGCACCTTTTCACGTCTCGAACGAAACTGTGTTCCGGGCGACCATGGCGTGCGTGCCTGTCATCTTGCTGGCCGGCTGCACGACCTATGCGTCACCGTCATCAATCATACCTTCGTCCGCATCGACGACGCTGGGGGCTTACCCAGCAGGAGCTGGCATTCTTAATCGGCGTAAAGAGCAGGACCGCAGTCTCTCGAATGGAAGGCTCAAAGCGCAGGCCCAGTCTCGATGCCGTGTTCATATGCGAGATGATCTTCAATACGCCCCCATTGGAGCTGTTTCCTGGCCTCATGTCAGAGCTACAGGAGGCTATCCTTCGGCGTGCCAGCGAACTCTATGAAGTGCTTCAGGGCGACCCATCCAAGGCAACGCGCCTGAAGCTTGATTTCCTCGAACGGCTGCTGGAGCGAGTACAAGGGAAGCGCGCTGATGCAACCATATGACGAATGACAACCGGTCCGCACTCGTCCTCTCTGTCTATCTAAACACGCGCGGCTTTGCGTTCATCGTGTTCGAAGGCCGCTTATCACCGTACGACTGGGGAATACGCGAGATGCGCGGACCTCGAAAGGGCAAGGGATGCCTTCTGCGTATCGCCCAAATCATCGATCGTTACGCTCCCGATGCGCTCGTCATTCAAGATACCTCCGAGCAGGGTACGCGACGAGCGCGATGGATCAGCAAGCTCAACGGCTCGATCGCTGGCGTCGCAAAAGATCGCGCCATTCCCGCTTTTGCCTACTCGCGCGATCAGGTGCGACGCGCATTCGAGTGCTACGGGTGCTCGAACAAGCAAGGCCTCGCCGAGGTAATCGCGAAACACATTCCGGCTTTCGAGCAATACGTCCCGCCACCCCGCAAACCGTGGATGAGTGAAGATCGCCGAATGGGCCTGTTCGATGCAGCAGCGCTGGCTTGGATGTTCTTTCAGTCGGTAGGAAGATGATCAATCGCACGGAATCTTAGAAGACGCGGTAAAATAATAGGAGCAGGTTTGCGTGTAGAATGCCGAGGTAAAAAGCTAGAAAGATTGTCCAGCCTAGTAACGACTGGAACTGCGGAAGCCGCAACGTAAGATAGAAGGAGACAACTGTGAACGCTCCCCATTCAAGTACAAACAATACATCGTACGGATGTGCGGCTCCACCAGCTTCGATAATCGAAAGCATCCAAAGTGATGCGAACAGCAACGTGGCAAACACTATACCGGTTGTCGCGAAAAGCATTCTCAATATAGACGCCGGCATTGAGTAGATTGAGGTATTTTCGATCATCTTAGAATATTACCACGCTCAAGCCGCGCCTTTCAGAGGCGCTGTGAGACCAGTGGCAGCACTTGCGGAGACGTCCTCCGAAGCGCACAATCGCCACGGTTTCAATGACCATGTTTCGTCTGAATAGGAATCGGCGCCGCAATTCTTGGGGCCCATCTCATGAGGACGCGTTTTGGGAATATTGGCTCGTTACTAATTGCGGCCCTAGCCTCCATCGCGTGTGCGCCCGCCTACGCAGAGGACGCAGGACCAATTGGCGCCTCGACCGCAGCCGGAATTATGCCTGCCGCGCAGATGGCGCAGGATGTCTGGTATCACAAGGCGACGTTGACGATCCCTGGCTGGAAGCGAGCGGAAGATTGGCAGGTTGAAATCAATAAGAGGGCCCCGGCCGGTTTTTACGCGGCCATTTACAAGGGCCCCGGGCATAACGATTGCGTACCGCTCGTCAGATACGCTTTCTGATTTTACTGGAGCCAATTTTTCAGCGGCGAAGGGGGAGACCCCTTACCAATACGAGTTCGCAAAGCAGTTAGCTATCCTCGTAAAGCAGAAGTTTCCGCACTCGACTATATCCGTAACAGGCCATTCCCTTGGAGGAGGTCTGGCCGCGTATGCTGCTCAACAGGTGCCAGGAATTGCTAATGTCACGACGTTCAATGCGCCGAGACCCCCAATTATCAGTACGGTGACGGCGGGTACAGTTAACCAGATAAACATCATTGCACGCGGTGATTTCGTTGGCGATCCACGGAAAAGCATCTCTGACTTCAATGCGGGTTATAGAGCTGGCCCCGGTTGTTTGGACAGCGCCCCGCTGGATTTAAGTGGATTCCTGCCGGGTTATGCTGAACGCGGGGCTTTACGGTTTTGTCGTTGCGTCGGGAGGGCGTAGCCCGACCAGAGCGACGACAAAACCGTCGGCGACGGTCATGCGGCCATCACCATAGCTTGCGTGCCGAAGTAAGCCTCGTCGGGCGTGCGCCCGTCAAGGCTCGAGTGAGGGCGTCCCTGATTGTAGAAGGCCAGATACTTGGCAATTGACGCTCGCGCCTCGGACACGCTGTCGTAGGCGCGGAGATATACTTCTTCGTATTTGACCGTGCGCCAGAGCCGCTCGACAAACACGTTGTCGCGCCAGGCGCCCTTGCCGTCCATGCTGATGGCGATCTTCGCGTCCAGCAGCACATCGGTGAACTCGAGGCTGGTGAACTGGCTGCCCTGATCCGTGTTGAAAATCTCGGGCCTGCCGTGCTTCGCCAACGCCTCCTGGACCGCTTCGACGCAGAAGGCCGCCTCCATTGTGATCGAGACGCGATGGGCCAGGACCCGTCGGCTGAACACATCGACGACCGCCGCGAGATAGACGAAGCCACGCCGCATCGGAATGTAGGTGATGTCCATTGCCCACGCATGGTCGGGCCGCTCGATCTTCAATCCGCGCAACAGGTACGGGTAGATCTTGTGACCCGGAGCCGGCTTGCTCGTGTTCGGGCGACGATAGACCGCCTCGATCCCCATGCGCTTCATCAGCGTCGCGATGTGGCGGCGACCGGCGTATACGCCCTCCCGCCGCAGCAACGATCGCAGCATACGCGCTCCCGCGAAGGGATAATCGAGATGCAGCTCATCGAGCCGACGCATCAAGGCAAGGTCCTCGGCCGAAACTGGCCGAGGTTCATAGTAGACCGTGCTGCGAGCCAGCTTCAGGACCTTCGCCTGGCGCACGATAGAAAGATCATGATCGCGGTCGATCATCGCTTTGCGCTCAGCAGGCCCGCCTTGGTGAGCGCGCCGGACAAAAAATCGTTTTCCAACGCCAGCTCGCCGATCTTGGCATGTAACGCCTTCAAATCGACCGGCGTCTCGGCCGATGTCTTGTCATGCCCAAACACGCCGGCGGCGCCTTCCAGGAGCTGGTTTTTCCAGATCGTGATCTGGTTCGGATGAACATCAAACAGTTGCGCCAGCTCCGCCAGTGTCTTGTCGCCTTTGACCGCAGCCAAAGCAACCTTCGCCTTGAATGCCGGAGAATGCGTCCGGCGGCTCTTCTTCGTCATCTTCGCTCCTGATTCGCAGCAAGAATCCTCGCCGCTGTCAGGCAGAAAATCCACTCAAGCTACTGTCCGAATTTGCGGGGCCAGCTCTTTATTTGCCGGGCAAGACCTACAGTGTCCAGTCAACAAGCGCGGTACCTCAGAGCCAGCTCTCTGGGCTGCAAGGAAAGTGGGACCCCTACGCTTCAGATACCCACACCCTTTCTGGAATTATCGGTGGCCTTAAGAATGCCGCAGCCAGCAAACCTGGCAGTCCAGCGATCCCGCAAGCAGAACAGCCAGCACGCCAATCCACCGCGGTTGTCCCGCAAACTCCCGCGCCAAGCATTCAGACTATCCAATCGAATAGCCGAGTAGCAGCTCGAACTCAGCCGCACAACGCAATTGTGTCGAACCCGCCGCCAGTTCTGTCCCATCCGCTGCAATTACAGGCTTTCGTCCGACTCCTGGAGGGGTTTCATTGAGCAGGGCTGCGGCTGAACGTATGCCGCTCCAAATTGCGTTGGATGCGTCCGCTCTAGCCGATGGAAAGATTGTGCTTTCAGGCCGCGCTTCAGAATCTCGGATGGACGCAGCGCTATTTTTGACGGCTCTTCGAGCCGCATGTGATGATCGAGACCCCTATTTCAGTCTCGATCCAGATGATGGGATCCTCTGGACCCAGCAAGGTGATCAAGCATCCAACGAATTCTGGGAGAAGATAAAGAAGGATTTCTCGTGAGCTATGCGGGATTTTGGGTGACGAGGCGATCAGGCGGCGTGGTTTGCCGGCACTTGGATGACCTCGATGCCGTCGTTGAATCTGACACCTGCGATCACCTTCGGCAACTGATTTGTGCCTTTGAGCCGCCGCCAGGTTTTTGATGCGGCGACGACCAGCTTGAATACCATCAGCTTGGCGGTGGTCGGCGACAACGAGCCCTTGGTGCGCACCGTCCTGTGCCGCACGGTCGCGAACACGCTTTCGATGGGATCCGTCGTGCGCAAGTAATCCCAATGCTCGGCAGGGAAGTCATAGAAGGCCAGCAGCGCGTCGCGGTCCTTGGCGAGGCATTCGACCGCTCGGCTGTACTTGGCGCGGTATTTCTCGGCGAAGACATCGATCGCCACTTCGGCGGACGCCCGGCTCGGCGCCCAGTAGACCTCGCGCAGATCCTTCTTCATGTCAGCCTGCACCGAGAGTGGGACCTTGTCCAAGACATTCACGGTCTTGTGCACCCAGCACCGCTGGTGCCGCGTGCCGGGAAAGATCTCGTCGAGCGCTTTCCAGAAACCGAGCGCGCCGTCGCCAACGGCAATTTCCGGGGCGATTTGCAGTCCGCGCTGCTTCACGTCGATCAGCAGCTCGCGCCAGCTCTGCGCGCTCTCCCGCACGCCGACCTGGAAACCGATGAGCTCCTTCTTGCCTTCCGGCGTCGCGCCGATCAGCGCCAGCATGCATTCGCCGTGATCTTCCATGCGAGCCTGCAGGAAGACGCCGTCGGCCCACACGTAGACGTACCGCCGCGCCGACAGATCGCGCTTCTGCCAGCGTTCGTACTCGCCCTGCCACTCGGCCGTCAGTCGGGAAATCACCGCCAGCGACAGGTTCGGCGCGTCCTTGCCCAGCAAGGCGGTCAGGGCCTCCTGGAAATCGCCGGTCGAGATGCCGCGCAGGTATAGCACCGGCAACAGCGCATCCAGACTTCTGGTCCGCCGCGCCCACAGCGGCAGGATCGCCGAGCTGAACCGGATCCGCTCGCCTTCGCCGGCCGCTCCGCGGTCGCGAATCTTCGCCCGCGCCACCTCGACCGGACCGATGCCCGTCGCAATCGTTCGTACCGGCCCGTGACCGTGCCGCACCACACGGGCGCGCCCGTCGGTAAGCTTCAAGTCTTTCATCGTGGCAAGAAACGTCTCGACCTCGATCTCCACAGCCTGCGCCAGTAGCTGCCGCGCTCCGGCTCGCAGGATATTGGTCAGTGGATCGTCGATCTCGTCGGGCTGACGAAGCGGGACAATGTTGCTAGTCTCGTTCATGGCGTATCGCTCTCCTTGAGAGGTTCTGGCAGGCTCGACACCCGCCTCGATACGCCGCCTATCTCATTCCGTCATCACCCAGTTTCCCGCATAGCTCTTGTAGCTTTTCTCATTGTTGAATATCGACCAATGGAGCAGGCGTATGCCAAACAGCCAGGAGATCGAGGCGAGGTCGAACAGCCCGGTGCCGCAGGGTTATGTGCTTGGTGCCAGCGAGGGTGAACACCTGATCCATTTTCGGGCCTCTCCGCGACTGGCTGTTGTGGGCTGTGGACTGACCCGAGCCGGAGCCTTGAAATCACGAACTCAGTGACCACCCATGGGACAAGCTAAGGAAATCCGCGTCGCGCCAATCGTAAAAAAGGATGCCGACGCGATGATCATCCGGCTCCATTACAGCCACAAGACGGACAACAATGCTTTCCTCGCGCTTGGCGTGTTCCTCAACGGGCGCCTTGAAGGCGCGATGACGTTCGGCCCGTCGATGGACACGAGCAACATTCAAGGGCTCGAGAGTTTACGGTCAACAGCCGCGACCTAAGCGTAGGAGCGGTGAACGCTGAGCTGGCCCTTTGACTATTTGCGACGCTTGAAGCGACTGTCGGCGCGAAGGAACTTCGCATCGCAAAGGAAACGCTGGGAGTGGATGCGGAAGACGGTGCGCGGAACATTGTCTTCGGTACCGGCAAGGAGAATGGTGCAGCATACCCGGCCTTCTGGGAGATAAATGATACTGTGGCGAATGTTGCGATCACGGCGTGGCGATCACTTTTTGCGGCGGCCGGCGTAGTGACTTTGGCAGATCGGGTCCCGCGCCAAACCGCATGACGATGTCTGGGCGACGCTGCCCGATGCCGAGATATGAGGCAAATTGCGTTCTCAACGCCGCCACCTCGACGGGTTGATTGATGAACGCATACTTGAGACCAAGAGCTGTCACCTGCAGCCCGAAGCGTTGGCATGAACGACCCACCGCGACCCAATGAGCTCTGTCAGCGGCATCGGCGGTCAGGATGACAATGCCGGCCGAGCTTTCGATATGCTCGCGATATTTCTGGTTCTCTCCGCTCTCGGTGAAGAATAACCGAAGAAGCGGCCGCGCGATCCAACCCGGCAATGCGAGGTTGCCGGTGGCGCGCGAGAACAAGCCGTCCATCGCCGTAACCGCATCGGCCTCGCTGAAACGCATCCAACTCACCAGTTCATCCATGAAGGCCTTGTCGCGCATTTGCGCCGAATTGCCCTGAAGCACGTAGTCGATGACGTTCGCGATTCCCGTTTTGTCGGTTATGAAGATTGCCGACACGCCGGGTTCTGCGCAAGCCTTCTCGAGTAGCGCCAGGCCGCCTTCCGGTCGGCCGTCATACTTGGCGCGCGTGCATTGGCGCACAGGTATGGCTTCAAATTGCGTCGACTTGACAACCGGTCCCGGCTCAAGCTCCACGGTAATGGCGTCGCCTTCGACGCGGGGGCTGGCCCTGAGTCCAATGGCGGACGCCGCCAGCACGAGGTTCTCCGTCGCGCATCCCAGGCTGACGAATAGGTGATGATCGTCCGGATCCACCGCCGGGCACCTGCGTGCATAGTCTGGAGTAATGGTGATCCGTGTATCGCTCGCGTTGAAACGCCAAGGCTGCGTGTTGTGGCTGTTGGCGGCAAGGCTGGCAAACCGCACGAGTTCCTGATCTCTCGGTGCGCTCAGCAACGGGGCTCGAATCTCGCGTGCAACATCCTCGTAAGTCATGGATGCTGCCGCCGCAGGCGACGCGCAGTTCGTGGAGCTAGCTTCGAATCCAAGCAGGGCGCGCAGAACGTCTCGACGGTCGAACGGCATGGTTGGCGCCTTTAGAAATCCGAGTGAGTCTAACCAACAGATGCCAGACGGGCCTTGATCGGGATCAATCGAAATGTCCACTGCTGGTCGTAGCTCCGTCGTTGTCGGCGACGTCCCCGTGATTCACCCCGACGCGACGATAGAAATCATCTTCCTGTCTGATATCGAGCATGGCGCTTGGCTATCGTTCCACGTCGACCGATCCCATCATGCGGGGCTGTAGCGCGCGCTAGCTTTGGACGAAACTAAAGGGACCTCACACCATTTACCATCTCAGCAATGGACACATAGAGGCGAGCTTCCGGCACCGTGTGGCCATCAATCTTGTGCGGATGTCGCAGATGAGCCGGCCACGCCGTGTCCGCAGGAATTTGAGCTGGGAGTCGACGCCGACGTTCGAACTTTGGATGGTACATTTGCCAAGTGGGCACAAGAAGTATTCCGCGAACTACAAACCAACGAAGGCCAGCGCATCTTGCAAAATATCAAACGTCTCCAGCAGCACTTTGATCCGGAGGTGGTGGCGAAGGAGAAGGCTTCTCGACCTTGCCGAGTAAAGGCTGCGAAGGAAGCTTATAGAGCGCGCGGAGCCGGTGCGTGGTCTCTGGCAAACGAGCTACCAAGGATAGATCCAAGATAGTACGTCGGAAAACTTCAGCATGGGCCAGCGGTTGTTCATTTTTGCAAACATGTTGTATCCGAGGCCGGTGACCGCGCCGACTGCAAATCCAAAAAGAAGCGACACAAGATATCGCTGACCGAGATGGGCGCTCACTCCACCTGCGGCAAAGGAAGCGGCGCATATTATCAATCCGATGTAATTTTTCTTTTTGCCGCTGTTACGATTGTTCGTCAGCCATTCCATACTTAGAAATTGTACACCAGAGATACTTCATCGCCGACCGTAATTGGGGTACGCGCCAATAATCCTGTCGCGAATGCAGGTAGAAATTGCCAAATTGGCAACTTTGCTGGGGCCCGGAGCGGTTCGATCCCAACGTCGTCGACCGGAAGGCGCTCGAAGCCACCGTCAACGCGTTGTCCGACATATGGAAACCGCGGCGGTGCGCTACGCGAACAAAATAGGCGTCAAGCGCCATTCAAAAGGGCCGCAGAGCTACGCTTACGATCGAGCACGTCCTCCATTCGGGCGACGTACTCGCCATCGACCTGCGGAATGCACCACATGTCCTTGCGCTATAGCGCGACAATCAGGATGAGAGCGCGCATTGCGTCAGCGTAGAAGCTCCCGAATGATAGGCTGTTGCCTCATGTAAGTTGCTCCCCGACCAGACGGGCGGGCGGGGGCGACGATGAGGCGGCTGAGCATGGCGACTAGGAAGGAACTGACGGCAGCTGTGGGCGAACGCTACCGATCGGGCGATCGCGTGGAGAAGGCGCGGATATTGGATGAGTTCGTCAATATCACTGGATATCATCGCAAGCATGCGATGCGGCTGCTGCGGGGCACGATGGGTCGCGAAGAGGTCGTCGGGCGCAGCGCCGGATTTACGGTGAAGCCGAACGCAATGCGCTCGCACTCCTCTGGGAAGCGTCGGACCGGGTTTGCGGCAAGCGGCTGAAAGCCTTGATGCCGATGCTGGTCGAGGCGATGGAGCGGCACAGCCATCTTGACCTCGCTCCCGAGATCCGCGGCAAGCTGCTTTCGATGAGCGCGGCGACGATCGACCGGGCGTTGGGCCGGATTCGGGAAGGGCTCGGTCGCCAGCGCCGGCGACCGGCCGCACACGCCCTGCGACGCAGTATTCCGATACGGACTTCGGCGGATTGGAATGATCCCGCACCGGGATTCGTGGAGGCGGACCTTGTCGCCCACAGCGGTCCATCGGCGCGCGGCAGTTTCGTACAGACCCTGGTCCTCACTGACGTCGCGACCGGCTGGACGGAATGCGCGCCGCTGATCGTGCGCGAGCAGACGCTGCTGAGCACCGTGCTGACGGAATTGCGTAAGCAATTGCCCTTCGTGCTTCTTGGCTTGGACACGGACAATGACACCGTTTTCATGAACGAGACGCTCAAGACGTACTGCGACACGGCCAATATCGTTTTCACGCGCTGCCGGCCGTACCTCAAAAACGATCAGGCGTTCGTCGAGCAAAAGAACGGCGCTGTCGTGCGCAGGATGGTCGGCTACCGGCGGTTCGAGGGTTTGGAGGCGGCGACGCTGCTGGCGCAGCTCTACCGCTCGGCGCGCCTGTTCGTGAACTTCTTCCAACCGTCGTTCAAGCTGATCGCCAAGCAGCGCGACGGCGCCCGTGTGCACAAGACCTACAGCGCGCATGCGACGCCGCATCAACGGCTAGCCGCCGACTCGCGCACCTCCGATGAAGTTCGCGCCCGTTTACAAGAGACTTTCGCCAGCCTCGACCCCGTCGCCTTGTTGCGCGATATCCGAGTGACGCAGGAGCGGTTGGCGGCGCTTACTGACGCCGAGCCTGCCGCGAACCCCGGCCCGATCGCGCAGCCGATTGATCTTTTCCTGGCGAGCTTGAGAACCGCCTGGAAGGAGGGCGGTGCCCGGCCGACAGATCGGCCGATCGTCAAAGCAAAAAGAGGCCGTCGCCGTCCCGACCCGCTCATTCGAGTGACGCCGGATTTGCGCAAATGGTTTGAAGCCGAGCCGTGGCGGACCGGCAGCGAACTCCTGGCGCGATTGCAGGCAGAATACCCTGGAGTCTATCCCCAAAAACTTCTGCGCACGCTACAGCGTCGCCTAAAGACCTGGCGCAGCGAACAGGCCAACGCCCTGCTGTTCGGCCCCTCCCAAGTGCCGCCGCTCGCCCTTGACGTCGTAGCGCCTCAGTAACGGCGGGCTCGCGCAGGAAAAGCCGGGCGCTGCGAACCGCGACCATCATCGCATCCGGTGCGGCCGAGTGCCTGATCCGTGCTCGGCGTCAAGGCCAAGCCCGCTACGCGGGTCGCTCCGCGAGCCTTGACCCCTGCGCGCGGATCAGGCCGCGGACGACCATGAGCTTTGCTGGCAGGCCCGGCCCTGAGGCCCGGTCCCGGTCAGCAAAGCTCATGGCGAACCGCCACCAAATGGCGGTTACTCCAGCAGCACATCTTAGGCCCACTTCGGTAATCATTGAGACGCCGCCTCCTCTTCAAGTCGGGAGCAAAAAAGATGAGGCAGCGGACCAGCCTGAGGGAGCACTTTTACGTGCGGCAATACGAAGTCTCACCCTGATCGCCGCCGCGCATTGCGCCAGGGTTTGAGGTCATTCTCCGCCAGACCTCGCCGGACCGTCTCGCGCGACAGGCTTTTGTGCTCGGTGAGCTTGATGAGTGCACCCGCCAGCAGATCGAGCGTCCAGCGGGTACGCCCCCTTGGAGGGGCCGCACAGGCGGTCGCCACCAGCAGAGCTTCTTCCTTGCCCGTGAGCTTGCGTTCTGCCCCGGGCCGCAGCTCCTCGCACAGCGCCCGTTCCAGATTGCCTTCCACGAAGCGGCGCTTGGTCCGGTACACCGTCGAGCCGCCCACGCCGACGCTCCTGGCGATCTCCTCGTCACCGGCCCCGGCAGCCAGCAAAATCTGGGCGCGCTTGAGCTTGCGGGCCGCATGCTTGCCGCCGGTGAGCAGCGCCTTGAGTTCGCCGCGCTCGACTTGGCTGAGTTCGATCCGATAGCGTACATTCATGCCTGCCTCCCTGAGAGGCACGCACGAACAACTGAATCGGAAGGCCGGCGTGAGTCCTTCGGCTAAAACCTTCACGCCCAAACAGGGTCAATACCTCGCCTTCATCCACCTCTATACGAGGCTGCATCGAAGGCCTCCGACAGAAGCCGACATGCAGGAATATTTCCGCGTCAGCCCGCCTTCGGTTCACCAAATGGTACGATCGCTCGAGACAGCAGGCAAAAGATTGCCAAGGATGGCTCGCAGTATCGAACTCCTCGTCGATCCCAAAACTCTGCCGGAGTTAATCTGACCGCCCGAACCCAACGCGTCAAAATCACTGTGAAGAGCCACTAGGCGGCCACTCGCTGCTGGCGGTCCAGCTGATGGAGCGCCTGCGGCAGCTGTCGCTGGCGGTTGTGGCCGTTATCTGAACAGTCAAGCTGTCTCACCGGCTGATAGTGGGTCAGTTTGAATTTCGCCAATGCGCCAGGAATGGACATTCCGCGCGAAGGTTCATGCCGAGGCTTACGCGTGCGGCCTGAGAATGGTCGAGGGCCCTCCGGCCGCGCGCGGCGGCGGCGTCAGCGACGAAACAGTCGCCGACGAGCGGCATCGAAATTCTCGAATAAGATGTGCCACGCCCGCGGGAACCGGGAATTTCTCACAACGAGATATACGCCGACGATGGGCAGGCGTCATCTCGGTTGGGCTTCGCCCATCTTCCGCGACGCCGCCGCGATTCAGTTTCTCGGAGGCTCATCGGATGGTTATATTGCCTCCTGAAGTGACCGCTGAAATATTTCCTCCGGCGCCGCCATGGATCGGGCCATCATAAGACCCTTGATGGTCATAACCGCCTGGATATAATACGCTATCTATATGCACGTTCCCTCCTGAAGTGCGCGCATGCAACTGGAAGCTCGCCGAATCCGGCACTTGAACCGTTATGGTGCCGCCGTTTGTCTGGAGCGTCGCGACGGGCTGCGGGTCGAGGAGTTCCACCGCGATATTTCCGCCTGACGTTCGGGCATTGGGTATACTTCCTGAAACAGAATGCAAATCGATATTCCCTCCAGAGGTGTTTGCGTTTATTCGACCGCCGACTCTACCGGCCGAACCTACGGTAATTCGTCCGCCACTCGTGTGAAGCGTCAGGTCGGCGGCTCCCTCGCCGATCTCGATTGCGCCACCGCTGGTCTGTGCATCGACGGTCGCATCAGCCTTATCCAAGGAGATCGAACCGCCGCTCGTCTTGATCGTCAACGGCGAGTTGGCGGGAACGTCCAGTTGCAGGTCGATGAATGTCGACGGCTGCCGATTTTGTATGCTGCAGTTGATCACAGCATCCCCGCTCGTCTGGATTTCGACTCTCACGAAGCTGGCGTCTCCGGTCCGCAACCGCCAGCTTACTGTCAGCTCGTTTGTCGGTTTTGAATGAATTGTTATATTTGCCGAAGCCGCAGGCACGCTGATTTTGGCTCCCTGTGGCAAAGATACGCTTTTCGGCACGTTTTGAGGGACGTTGATGGTCGTCATGATCATACCTCCAAAGATAGAATCGACCGACATTTTCTGTTCGACGATATTGTTCGAATATTCGAGGGCGCGTATTCGACCGCCCCCGATCGACATCGACGCCGCGTTCTTCCACCGCTCTCCTCGAGCGGCCGATAGCCGATCGGACAGCATATCAACTCGACGGAGCCTCGCCCGGCGCCCAATAGGGACATGCTTTCTGCTCTTCATTTCCGGTCATCAACCCGCGCGACCAAAATGAGAATTTCTCCGAATCGACCAGTATTCCGCCGTCTTCTCGAATACGGCCGATATCATTGAGCGCGTCGTGAAGACCGACAGTGCATTTCCCCAGGCGGCCGTCTGGATAAACCAGCAGGTGATTGGGCATGGCCGCGTAACATAACTCCGTGTCGATCCTCCAATGCATCGTGTCCCGAACGACTCGATAGAAGGATTCCTCGATCTCGCGGTATGTTCTACGATCGAGCACGGCAAGATCATCATCATTCGTCCCGCCCCACTTGCCGACAGGTCTGATGAAAGTCTTGAACCGAGGGTCGTCTCCGAAATCCTTCCCGATGTTTTCCGCCAACCGGCCTATATCGTCCGCATTGGTCGGCGAAGCATTGGCACGAATTACGCCCGTAAAATCTCCGACCGCTTTTCGATAGGAGAGGAGATTTTCATATATGAGGTTGAAGGTCCCGTCGCCGATTTTCGTGTGTCTAGCCTTGTCGTGAGAGTCTTTCCATCCATCCAGAGTAATCTGGAATTGGACGAGATTCTCATCGAGCAGCTCCTGTAGTTTCGTGAGCGTCAACATTGTTCCGTTCGACGTGAGCGAATAAGAAAAGGCGCAATTCAACTCTGAATTGTGCGCCATTATTTCTCTCATGCGGTGGAAGGCGAGCATGGGTTCCCCGCCGAAAAACGAAACATCTACGCTGTCGTATTTATGCGACAGCACCCCGAAGAAATTTTTTATCAGATCTGCTTGGCGCTCGTCGGAGCCTTTGTACTCGTAGCGTTCGTAACAATAGTCACAACGTAAATTGCATTTCTCTGTAAGCAGAAGTGTGACGGAAAAACTGCTCATTATCGTTTTCCGACACGAATCTCATAGTTGAGAATAATAGAAGGCTTGCGCTTGCAAGCCTTCCGCCTTACGATGAATTAAAGCGCTTTTTAGCTGCTGCACTCGCAGCCGCCGTTAGTTGCACTGGCAGCCGCCATTGTTATCTGCAGCGCGCCCCCCGCGGCGTACTTCGCCAATAGATTCTTTCACATGTTCTGCGAATTTTTTGTCTTTTATGATTATTTCTCCCTTCGGATCGATCGTGATCCAGTCGACTGGGATTTTATTGAGGTCGATCTTGTTTTCCGAGGTAGCCATTTGTAACTCCCTATTGTGAATTTCCCGATAATGCGCGTCCAAAACGCAGGTGTAATTTATGCGTTCGATGGAACATCGTAGGCTCATGCACCGAAGCGTGCTACTACCTGAATCGAGGGGGATCGGAGCTACGTTGGGATTCCGTGCAATCCGATCCTTGGGGTGCCAGCAAGGATCCTCGTAATGGTAGGTCGAGACGTCGATAGAGTGGGTCAAGGATATGCTTCTCGATTTGAAAAAAAGCGATTGACGACGCAAACGTCAAAACTCACGCCGAGACATCAAGAGATAAGGCGGAGGAGTGCAAGCCGCTCAAGCAACAAACACTTCGGTCGCGCGAGCTTGAGCGCACGCGGCGAATTGGATCGATAGGAAGCGAATAGCCTATCAAGTTAGCCGAGATTAGTCAGACTTTATCACTTTTTGGGCAACCCGTGGGCAACCACGCAGTTATTATTAGCAAAGGCGATACGGCAAAGGTGATGAAGCATAGCGCAAAAGCCGCCATATGGCGGCTTTTGCGTGAAAGAGACCAAAACTGGCGGCCGAGTAAGTGAGCCCTCATCGACCACGTTGCGGAGACGGAGCTATCGCAGTTCGGCGAGACGATTGGCCGGAACGCCAAAGCACGGCAACCGTGTTGGTCTGCAATCTTGCCTCGCCAAACCGTCCGACAAACTCCACTTGCGCTTGGTTGCCGAGATCGAGAAGTGCAGCACGAAGCGCAGACACTTTGAAGAGCGATGCGACTTCATCATCGACGGCGAACGTCATTTTGACAACACCTTCCTGTCCGCCTCGAACGCTTCCTGATCTTTCGGGTCTGCAAGCTTAAACCAAGAGCCGGG